>CAZZZM010000446.1:0-1006 GCA_964658465.1 uncultured Nakamurella sp. | reverse complement strand
CCGCCACGGCGCTGTCGCCCTACGGTTGGCAGCCTCTCCTCGTGCCGCTGCGCCTGGAAGGGGCCACCACGCTCAAGTACATCGCCGAGTGGCAGCCGCTGCGGTTCGACGTGGAAGGCTGCCTGGCGCTCGCGATGCTCGCGCTGGCGCTGGCGACGCTCGTCCGCGGTTGGCGCGCCAACATCTTCAAGATCGCGACGATCGCCTTGCTCGGCTCGATGATGGTGCGGCACGTTCGTTTCATCAGCCTGTTCAGCGTTCTCGCGCCGATCGTCGTCGCGCCCGCGCTGCGGCGTGTCCCCCGCTTTGCAGCGCGACCGGCCAAGGCTCCGCCTCTCCTATGGAGCGTCACCGCCGCGCTCGCAGTCTCCGCGCTCGTCGTGCTCGCCCTGACGACGCCGCTGCCTGCCGACAACGTGACGCCGGAGGGCGCCTACCGCGCCGCGGTCGACGCTGGAGTCGAAGGCCGCGTGCTCAACGAGTACGATTTCGGCGGCTTCCTCATCGCGCACGGGGTCAAGACCTTCGTCGACGGGCGCACCGACCAGCTCTTCCTCGGCGACTTCCTGCCCGCCTACATGCGCGCCGCCAAGGCTAAGGACGACGTCGCCTTCGCCGGCCTTCTCCAAAAATACCATATCGCCTGGGCGCTGGTGCGCGCCGGATCGGACGAGACCCGGCATCTGTCCCGCCTGCCCGGCTGGACGGAACTCCACACCGACAAGGTCGCCAGCGTCTTCGTGAAGCGATGAGGCCGGACCGCGCCCGGCCCGGCGAGACCGCCGTCGCGGCAACCTGCCTCGCTGCCTGAGAGGCCCCGGGAAGCGCGACGCTGCCGCGCGACGCGTCAGGCGTGGGCGAGCGTGTAATATTGCGCGCCGACGGGGCACCAGGACAGGGCTCGAGGACGCGCAACCGGAGGCGCTCGTGAAAGCTTCGCCCGCGGGCGCTGAAAGGCGATTTGGCGCGCCCCGAGGGATTCGAACCCCCGACCCTCGGGTTCGAA
>CAZZZM010000445.1:0-1009 GCA_964658465.1 uncultured Nakamurella sp. | reverse complement strand
TTCAAGAAGGCCTGAGTGAACGCAATCGCGTTTCGTGGTAAACCGTTCTCGACGAAATGACGGACGTAAGGTCATGCGTGAGATCGGCGCCCTCGACACCACGTTGAACGCCCTGCTCGACGAGGTCGAGCGCGGCGAGGAGATCACCATCAGGCGCGACGGCAAGTCGGTGGCCCGCCTGGTCGCGCTCGCACCGCGCCTCGACCACGAGGCGGCCAAAGCCGCCGTTGAGAAGATCATCGCCGATCGCGCGGGCAAGACGCTCGGCGGCCTGAGCATCAAAGCGCTCGTCAACCAAGGCCGGCGGTGACCTTCGTTCTCGACCAAAGTCCATTCGCGATCAGACCGTCTTCACCCAAACCGTCTGCGCGTTCAGGAACTCCTTGATCCCGAAGTGCGACAGCTCGCGGCCGTAGCCGCTATTCTTGACGCCGCCGATCGGCACGCGCGGGTCCGAGGCGGTGAACCCGTTGACGAAGACGCCGCCCGTCTCGAGCCGGCGGGCTATCGCCTTGGCCTTGTCGAGATCGTTGGTCCACAAAGCGCCGCCGAGCCCGTACTCGCTGTCGTTGGCGAGCTCGACTGCGTGCTCGGCGTCCTGCGCGACGACGATCGCCGCGACGGGCCCGAACGTCTCCTCGTCGTAGGCGGCCATGCCCTTGCCGACGCCGCCGAGCACCGTCGGCTCGTAGAAGGCGCCGTTGCCCGGCACCGGCTTGCCGCCGAGCAGCAGCTCGGCGCCCTGCGTCACCGAGCGCTCGACCTTGTCGTGCAGCTCGTCGCGCAGGTCCTCGCGGGCGAGCGGGCCGAAGGTCGTCGCCGCATCGTTCGGATCGCCGGTCTTCGCCTTGCGCGCCGCCGCCAGGAATTTCTCGGTGAAGGCGTCGGCGACGGGGGCCTCGACGATGAGCCGCTTGGCGGCGATGCAGACCTGGCCCGACGTCGCGAAGCGCGACGTCACCGCCGCCGCCACGGCCTTGTCGAGATCGGCGTCGGCGAGGACGATAAA
>CAZZZM010000444.1:0-1014 GCA_964658465.1 uncultured Nakamurella sp. | reverse complement strand
GGACGTCGCCGCCGTCGAACGGACGCTGCCGTCGCCGCCGAGGACGGCGAGCCGTCCGCGGGCCTGCGGCCACACGCGCGGATCGAAGAGGCAGGCCATCGAGCCGAAGAGGCCGGACGCCGTCGGCGCGGTCACGATCGTGGTGACGTGGCTGCGCGAGCCCGGGCTCATGCCCTGGGCCAGCACCATCGAGGCCGCGGCCGGTATCGGCGTCGGCGCCACGTCGGACATTGTCGGGAGCCGCAGGTTGCGGAACCGCGCGTCGAGCCAGTCGCGTGCGCTCTGCGTGCCCGTCGCCACCAGGTCCAGGAGGGCCGGCCGCGACGCGCCTCGCCCGTCGGCAAGCACGGCATCTTCCGCCGGTCCGTCCATGCGGCGAGCGGATGCCGTCGCGTCGAGGCTCGAGCCGCGACAGGCGGCGGGCGCATCGGGGTTCTCGAGCCACCATCTGGGCGACCCGACGCTCTTCGAGGTCGCCGCTTCGTGCCAGGCCTGCTCGACGACGCGGGGATCGAGGCCGATCGCGCGCATCAGCTCGGGATCGAGCTTTTGCGCCGCCGCGACAACGATCGTCGAGCCGTCGTCGACGTCCGGCATGCGCGACGAGAAGACGAAGGGGATCTGCCGTCCCAGGGCGACCGCCTCGCGCGCCGACAGCGACAGCGCGGCCGCCATCGTCGAGCGGTCGGGAGACGGCACGACGAGATGCGGCGTGCCGCGGTCGTAGGGAACGGCGCCGGCCGTCGCCAGGCCGATGTCCGGCAGCATCAGGCCGCGAGCCATCGACGGCAGCGATATGCGCGTCGCGTCGGACAGCGTGAAGCGCGCGTCGTCGTCCGGCGCGCAGCCGTCGTCGCCCGGGCGGGGAAGCTCGGCGAGGAGGTCGATGCGGTTTGCGCCGGGATGCATGTCCCCGAGCGGCAGGAAGAGCTGGTCGTGCGAAAGCGCGCCTCCCGAGCGACGCGGCAACCTGACGATACCGGCGTTGCGGCCGTTGATGTCGATGCGGATCTG
>CAZZZM010000443.1:0-1018 GCA_964658465.1 uncultured Nakamurella sp. | reverse complement strand
CGGAGATCGCGAGGACGGAGAACGGCCCCTCGGTCGTGCAGCGGGAGCTGACGAGGCTTGGCAGCTCGGCGAAGTCGGTGCCGAGGCGCGCCCGCCGCTCGCCGTGCAGCGGCAGGTCCGCATCGAGGCTCGGGACGCCGGCGATGGCGGCGGGATCGGCGCAGGCGAAGACCATGCCCGGCCTGCGCGCCACGCCGAAGCGCGCGTCGGACGGCACGGGCTTGTCGGCGGGATAGGTCGAGTAGACGATGGCGCAGCCCGTCTCGCGGGACCGCGCGCAGAGCGGGACGTGCTTGAACGAGCCGCCGACCAATTCGCCTTTCGGCACGTCGACGTAGGTGCCCGGGAGGATCGCGCCGACGAGCCGCGCCTGCTCCGGCTTGCCGTCGATCTCGTCGGCGATGAGCCGCGCCAGCATCTTGGCGCCCTGGCTGTGGCCGATCAGCACGACTCCGCGACCGGCGTTGTCGTGGGCAAGATAGTGGCGCCAGGCCGCGCGGACGTCGGCGTAGGCGGGGATGCGCGGCCCGACGTCGAACTCGGCATGGTCGATGACCTTGCGCAGCCCGTTGCGCGTCACCTGGCGGTAGAGCGGCGCGAAGGGGCGGCAGACGGAGGCGAAGCGCGCGAATTGAAGGCGCGCGGCGCCGATCTCGTCGGCCGTCGCGGCGATCGGCGCGTTGTCGCCGGGCGCGTGGGAGACGGTCGGGTAGACGTAGAAGCAGTCGATCTTCGCTGCGGGGTCGGGCGCGGTGCTGACGGTGTGCGTGCTGCCGTCCGGCATGAAGACGGTGGCCGTCGTCGGCGTGCTGCAGACGTCCGGCCGATCCGGCCGGCAGAGCCACGACGAGGGGCGGTCGTAGTCCGGCGGCTTCGGCGTCGGCACGGGCACCAGCGGCAGCACCTCGGCGAGAACGCCGAGGGCGAGGATGATCGGAAGCACCGCCGCAAGCCGCATGGCTCAGCCTCGTCATCAGCTCATGTAGGTCGGCAGCCAGCCCTCGTGCGCCTGGCGCAG
>CAZZZM010000442.1:0-1030 GCA_964658465.1 uncultured Nakamurella sp. | reverse complement strand
CCGCCGCGGCTCGTCGGCGGTCGAGTTCGCGCTCGTCTGCGCGCCGCTGGTGTTCACCCTCCTGGCGATCCTGCAGGTCGCGATCTTCTTCATGACGCAGGCGGCCCTCGATGCCGGCGTCAACGGCCAAGCGGACGCCCTGAACAACACCTTCCTGTCGCAGTCGGCCGTGACGGCGCCGACCGCCGCAGCGCTCAAGACCGCCATCGCGACGAAGGCGGGCGGGTTGATCAACGCGAGCACGCTGTCCGTCGATCTGCAGCCGTTCTCGAACCTGACGTTGGCCGCGGTCCCGATCGGCAGCAACCCGCCGAACATCGGCTCTGCCGGCACCTGCTCGGGCGGGACGAACTGCGGCGGCACCGTCCTCGCGCTGCGCGCGCAGGCGCCGGTCATCAGCTTCGCGCCGTTCTTCGGCACGGCGCTCAAGGTGCGCTCGGCCGTCCTGGTCAGGCGGCAGGCGCAATGACCGGACTGCTCGGCCGCTTTCGGGACGATCTCCGCGCGACGTCGGCGATGGAGTTCGCGTTCATCCTGCCGGTCATGATGATCCTCATCGGCGGGATGGTCGAGTTCGGACGCTGGTTTCAGGCCTACGACGGCGTCAATCGCCTGGCGAACCGCTACGCCAGCGTCTACTCGGACTGCAACGACAATCCGAGCAACCTCCCGGTATCGCCGCAGGCGTGCAACGTCGAGCTCGCCCTCTATTGGCCGACCGCGGCGCTCGCCAACATCGCGCCGCAACTCTCGAACGGCACCGCATCCGTACGGTTGTTCCAGGTGAAATATTCGACGGCCGGCGCGGCAACCGTGATGTACAGCTATCCGGCCGGCGCGACGCTGACGGCGGCCGAAGCGTCGGCCGGCAGCGCGACGATCCCGGCATCATACGCGCAGGAGACGGGGGTCATCGTGAGCGTGCAATACACGTTCGCCGCCGCGTTCTTTCCGCAGCTGTTCCAGCAGCTGGCCCCGAACGGGATCGTCAACATCCAGTACACCGTCGCGCAGCGGAAGACCTGAACCC
>CAZZZM010000441.1:0-1034 GCA_964658465.1 uncultured Nakamurella sp. | reverse complement strand
TGCTCGTGGTGCTGCCCTGGCTCCTCGCGACATTGCGCTTCAGCGAGAACCGCGATTCCTCGCAGGACGCGCCGCACGTGAACACGCGCATGCTGCACGACATGCTGCGCCGGGAAGATTGGGTGACCCAAAACCACATGGGCTCGATCGTTTTGATCAAGCCCGGCATCCTCCGCACGATCCTGCTGACCGTCGGCCACCGCGGGCTCGGGCTGCTGCTGCGCATCCAGGCGCGCGACGGCTATCTCGGCAGCATGCGCACGGTGCATTTCGCGCACTGGGCGTTCCTCAACAACGGCAGCCGCCTGCTGTTCTTCAGCAATTTCGACCACAGCTGGGGCAGCTATCTCGACGATTTCATCGAGAAGGCGCACGCCGGGTTGACGCTCGCCTGGACCTGCGGCGTCGGCTTCCCGCCGACCCGCTTCCTCCTCGAGGAGGGCGCGACTCACGGGCGGCAGTTCAAGACCTGGGCGCTGGCCTCGCGCGCCGTTAGCCGCTTTTGGTTCAGCGCCTATCCAGACCTCACCGTCGATCAAATCGAGCGCAACCATCGCATCGCCTGCGGCCTGCGGAAGCCGACGCTGGAGAACGAGGAGGCCAAGACATGGATGCGGGACCTCTGAAGCAAGCGAGGCCGGCGCCGAGCTGGAAGATCCGGGACGACGTGGCGCCCGACATCCAGGGCCTCGTCGCCAGCGGCTTCCAGACCTTGCCGACGGGGCGTGCGCTGTTCCTCGCCTTCCAGTGGGCGGACGATGCCAGGCCGCGGGGCTGGCTCGATCGCCTGCGCGCCGTCGCGCCGATCACCAGCGCCGTCGCGCCTGCCGACAGGACATCGCAGAGTCGCGCGGCGTCGCTCGCGTTCAGCGGCACGGGCCTCAACCGAATTGGGCTTCCGGAGCAGGCTCTCGCGACGTTCTCGCGCCCGTTCTTGGAAGGCATGTTCCAGGAGGACCGGCTGCGCCGCCTCGGCGACCGGCGCGACGGACACTGGTGCGACACCGTCGTGAGCGGCGGCCCGCTGTGGAGCG
>CAZZZM010000440.1:0-1051 GCA_964658465.1 uncultured Nakamurella sp. | reverse complement strand
CGGGCCAGCCGAGATCGCGCCCGACGAGCGAGGCGATGCGCAGCAGCAGCACCGAGCCGGCCTGCAGGAAGATCCCGGTGCCGAGATATTCGCCCTTGCTTGGGCCTGAGCCGGAGAACGCGCCCGGCAGCAGCGGCGCATAGGCCCAGCAGACACCGAAGGCGGCCGACATCAGCAGGTCATTGAGCAGCAGGATCAGGATCGAGGTCGAGGTCGTCGCGGCGGCAGCGGCGAAGACCACGAGGCAAGAGGCGACAAAGCGCGCGATCGGGCTGCGGAGAGCAAGGGTCAGGCGGTTCAATGGTGAGAATCCTTGTCGCGCGGCGCGAGCTTGGCCAGCGCCTCGTCGATCGACGCGAGAAGGTCGCCGACATAGCGCTTGCGCTCGCGGGCGCCGGCGCGCTCGTGAGCGACAACAGCCGCCTCGAGCGCGAGCGAGGTCGGGTCGCGCAGCATCTCGGCCTGCGCGGGCAAATGGGGCATCGGCTCGTCCGTGAGAGGGGCCGGCTTCCAGAGCCGGCGAAGGATCGATCGGAAGCGCATCACCGGCTCGGGCGTCTCCGATGGGGCTGCGGCGTAGCCTGGATGTCCCGGACGTCGTCGCGGAGTTGGCCAACCACCTCGGTCAGCTTCGCGAAGAGATCCCGGAATGCCTGGTCGCCCTCCGCCCGAGCCGCCATCGTCTCCGTCCCGCTGCGCGCCAGGCGCATGGTCGCTTCCGCGTTCTCGAGGCGCAGCAGCAGCTGCTTTTCCTTCTCGTCGCGGAGCGCCTTGATCTCCGTATCCTTCGCCGCCAATTGGCGCTTCAGGCTCACGTAGATCGCGATCGCCACCACGGCCGGCAGGATCGCTAGGAAGGCCAGCGGTCCCCAGCTCTTGAATGCCTCTGCCGCCAGCAGCGAGAAGATTCCGGCGAGCGCAGTCGTCGTCGCGGCATCCATTAGCGCTCATCCGATCGCTCGCGGCGGGAGTGGTCGTTACCGAGCCGAGCCGCCGCACGGCCAAACGGTGTTCTCGCGGCCGGCGAGATGGGCGCGGCGGTCCTGGAGCA
>CAZZZM010000439.1:0-1060 GCA_964658465.1 uncultured Nakamurella sp. | reverse complement strand
CACCGCCGGCTACACGGCGATGCTGTCGGTGTTGGCGATCGAGGCGAACGGCGTGACGCCGAAGGACGGCCCGGCGATCGTCACCGGCGCTGCCGGCGGCGTCGGGTCGTTCGCGACCATGCTGCTCGCCAAGGCCGGCTGGCACGTCATCGCCTCGACCGGCCGCGCGGCGGAGGCGGACTACCTGAAGGAGCTCGGCGCCGCCGAGATTATCGACAGGGGCGAGCTTTCGGAGAAGGGCAAGCCGCTCGGCAAGGAGCGCTGGGCCGCGGGCGTCGATTCGGTCGGCTCGACGACGCTCGCCAACGTGCTCGCGCAGACGAAGCGCAGCGGCGCGATCGCCTCCTGCGGGCTCGCCGGCGGCATGGACCTCCCGACCTCCGTCGCGCCGTTCATCCTGCGCGGTGTCGCGCTGCTGGGCATCGACAGCGTCTACCGGCCGCACGAGCAGCGCGAGAAGGCCTGGGCGCGGCTGGCGACGGATCTCGATCGCGGCAAGCTCGCGCAGGCGACACGCACCATTCCCTTCGAGGAGGTGATCGAGACGGCGCACGCGATCATCGACGGCAAGATCCGCGGCCGCGTCATCGTGACCGTTCCCTGACCCGGAACGGCAGGCGGCAGACCGCCATTCGAGTCGCGTCGATTAGGAGGACGCGATGTCGAAGAAGGCTGATGTCTCGAAGGGCGATGATGTCGCCTACAAGTGGGGCAAGGGCACCGTCGAAGGCGAGGTGACCAAGGTCCACACGGACGATGTCGAGAAGACGATCAAGGGCAACAAGGTGAAACGCGAGGCCTCGGAGTCTGAGCCGGCCGTCGAGATCAAGACCGAGAAGGGCGCCAAGGTCCTGAAGTCTGTCTCCGAAGTGAAGGTGAAATAAGGATCGCGTCCGTCACCGCGGCGCGGCGGCCCGGCGCAGCCGGTCGCGGATCGCGAGACCGAGCGCGTGCCCCGGGATCGGCGCGACCGCGATGCAGGTCGGTGTCCGCGCATCGAGAGCGCGCAGGTGGCGGTACAGGTTTGCCGCCGCCTCGCCGAGGTCGCGACGGGGCGACA
>CAZZZM010000438.1:0-1070 GCA_964658465.1 uncultured Nakamurella sp. | reverse complement strand
CCGAAGCTTCGCTGTGGCGAAGAGCCGCGCGCTGCAAATGACATAGTTGCTGATCTGACGAATCTGAAGACGTGTGCTCGCGTCGAGCCGCGACTAGATTTGCTGAGGGTGCTGCATCTGCGCGAAGCGCCACTCAAACTGCGTCAAAGCTTTTAGCACCGGCCTGTCGCCGACGACCGCTCGCAAATCAATTGGAAGCTACGGACCTCATCGACGGCGGCGTGAGGCGGACGTCACGTCCGCCAGGGATGTTCCGGAAGCTCCGCGACGCCGAGGACGTCGACGCCCGCCTTGGCGACCGCTTCGTCGTTCTCCACCGAGCTGCCGCTGACGCCGATCGCGCCGACGAGGACACCGTGCTCGTCGACGATCGGCAGGCCGCCGGGGAAGGTGATCAGGCCTTCGTTCGAATGCTCGATGCCGAAGAGCGAGCCGCCCGGCTGCGACAGCTGGCCGATGGCGCCCGTCGGCATGCCGAAGAAGACCGCCGTCTTCGCCTTCTTGATCGAGATGTCGATCGACCCGACCCAGGCGTCGTCCATGCGCAGGAACGCCTTCAGGTTCGCGCCCGAGTCGACGATCGCGATGCACATCTGCGTCTTCAACTCGAGCGCTTTCTTGCGAGCACCCTCGATTGCGGCCTCGGCGTGTTCCATCGTCACATGCATGGTGCTGCTCCTTGCGTCCGCGGCCGATTGGACGTCGGCGGCGGTGCGAGCGCAATCGGCCGTTCAGCGCGCCCGGCGGGCGAGGCGCGGCGATCAGCCCAATGGCGTCGGCATCGGGCATGGGTGAGCCTTGGGACAACTGGAGGTCCCCGATGCTCCCCATCCGCTTGTTCCCACGCCCAAGCCTTCTCGCTGGCGCCGTCGTCGCCACTTCGATTGCCGGCGGCCTCGCCTTCGGCGTCGTGGCCGGAGGCGTGCTGGTCCTCGCGACCTCGCTCGGCCGCCGCGCATGATCTTCCTCTATCTTCCGGGGCTGGGCCTCGTGCACTTCCTGTCCGCCGCGGCTCTCGGCTTCCTCTCGGTGCTGTCGGGGAAGGCGCTCGTCGACATGCGACCGCACTC
>CAZZZM010000437.1:0-1100 GCA_964658465.1 uncultured Nakamurella sp. | reverse complement strand
TTCAGCTCGCGCTTGCGGTCGTCGCGGAGGAGCGCCGCCAAATCCTGGCTGCCGCTGCGTTCGGCGATCCACCGCAGCATGTCGCGGGACGGCTTGGTCAGCTCGACCTCATACGTCAGGGCCTGGGCGAGCGGCATCTCGCCCTTGCCTCTGACGGCGACCACGGCCGCGCCGTCGAGGCCTGCCGCATCGATGATCTCGGCGACCATCTCGTCGCAATTGCTCGGCCACACGCCGAGCGCATCGCCGGACTGATACGTGAGCCCGGACCCCGCGAGCGAGAAGCGGAACGACCGCGTGTCCTTGCCGGCACACTCACCGTTAAGCCTGACGTTGCCGACGAGCTTGGCGGGATACGGATTTGTCTTGCTCCACCCGCCCGACTCGTTCGCCGCTTTACGGTCAGGATCTTTGCCTTCGGCCTTGCGAGCGACCGCACCATCGCCCTTTGCACGATCGCCGCTGGCACCGTCGATCTTCTTGAACAGCGGCGGCAGCGCAGCCACCCACGATTCCGATTGCGCTTCGTAGTCCGGATCGCAATCGATCCGATCCTGCAGTCGCTTGGCGCCGAGCGCGGTGAGCCGCGCATCGAGATTCTTGCCGTGGTTGCAGTACTGATCGTAGGACGGATCGCCGAGCGCGCAGATTGCGTAGCTCAGATGCTCGAGCCGCGGCGCCGCATCTGAACGCAGGAAGTCCCAGAACGCCATGCCGTTGTCTGGCGGGTCGCCGTCGCCGTAGGTCGAGGAGACGAGCACGAGCCGCGTCTCCTGCTCCAGCGCGCCGGTGTCGTAGCGATCCATGGCTAGCGCGTGCGCGGGCACGCCGGCGTCGCCGAGCGAGGTGGCGATCGTCTCGGCAAGCGCCTCCGAATTCCCGGTCTGCGAGGCGTAGAGCACCGTGACGGTCGACGCCACCGATTGCGCGCGAGCGGCGGCGACGTAGGACGCGCCGCCCGTGCCGGTGCGGCTGTACATGCCGGCCAACACGCCGTCGAGCCAAAGCCGCGTATCGGGGGCGACGGGCGCGTCCGGCGGCAGCACCGGCGTAAAGCCCAACGCCTCGGTCGCCCGCAGGCCCGACATGAAGCCGGACAG
>CAZZZM010000436.1:0-1149 GCA_964658465.1 uncultured Nakamurella sp. | reverse complement strand
CTCGGGCGTCGGCGCCGGCTCGGAAACATGGGCGACGACGGGCGCAGGTTCGTAGATGTGTTCGTGGACGGGCTCGTGGGCGGGCGTTTCGCCGGGCGCGGGCGCGCGGTCGTCGATGGCGTGCGGCGCGGGCAGCGCCTCCGGCGCTGTCGGCGCAGGGGAAGCGGCGGCCTCGTGCGGCGCGTCGAGGTCGAACGCCGAGAAATCAGGTTCGTGCCACGTGCGGTCGGCGTGGTCGGGAACGAGCGTCTCCTGGTGAGGATCGGCTGCAGGAGGCGCCGGCGCGTAGTCGACCGGCGCCGGGTCGAGCGGTGCCCGCACCTCGGGCTCATGATGCGGCTCGGGGTCCGCCGCTTCGTGCGGCCTGCGATCATCGAGATTCGCCAACTCCGTCCCGGCGGCGAGGGCCGCGGCGGGCATCGCGACGGCAGAAACCGGCCTCGGCTCGTCGACGACGGCCGGCGACAATTCGGGCGCGCGAGGCGGCATGACGGCGGGCGGCATGATGGAAGATGCCAACGCCGGCTCGGCGTGCTGCGACGGCGCGACGGTCGTCGGCAAGCCGGCCTTCAGCGCGTTGATGCTCCTCACGACGATGCCGAGCGCCGCGACGACGAGGCCGCCGCTGATCAGGACCGCGCCGGAGATCACCATCGACCAGCCGCGTTCGACCTCGATGATCGGAAATCCGGTCGCCATGGCGTAGACGCCGGTCAGCGTCAAAAGCCCACCGATCGCCAGCATGATCAGCGCCATCGCATCCTCGCGGGCGGCCGGGACCCGTCTCGAACCAAGCTTCACTGCGGACTTTCTACCTGGAAAATGAGCACCTTGCAAAAAGCAAACACGAAATGCTTTGCCGGTCGGTAAAGAGCGGACCGTTGCCGCTGGGCCGGTCGGCGCCTAGGTACGGGTGCGGTGCGGCCACGAAGCCGGCCGCCTAGCCTTCCGAGGAGCACCTTCCCATGTCGTTCGAGCTACCGCCGCTGCCCTACGCGCACGACGCCCTGCAGCCCTACATGTCCAAGGAAACGCTGGAGTTTCACCACGACAAGCACCACCAGGCCTACGTCACGGCCGGGAACAAGCTGCTCGAGGGCAGCGGGCTCGAGGGCAAGTCGCTCGAGGAGATCGTCAAGGAGTCCCACG
>CAZZZM010000435.1:0-1153 GCA_964658465.1 uncultured Nakamurella sp. | reverse complement strand
GGGTGCTGGTGTCTGCGCCGGCGCGCCGGCCGCTGGGGTTGGCTGCCTCGCGGCGACCGCAGCCGGCTCGGCTTGAGCCATCTGCGCGGCGGACGGCGAGGGCGCGGCCGGCATGGCCGCCAACCGCGCCGCCTGCTGCTCCTCCCGATAGGCGAATTGCTGCCGCAATGCCTCGGCGGTCGTCGGCAGCTCGGCACCGTCGAGCAGCGCGATGCCCGGCTCGGCGAGTTCCGCCGCCAGGAAGCCGCGCGGGTCGGCCGCCGCGATCTTCGTGTCTCCGTCGCCGCGTGGGCCGCAACCGAACCGCGTCAGGGCGAGCAGGCCGAGATTGGTATCCTGCACCATGCTGTCCTTCCCTGCCGGCCGCCGGCCGCAGACCATCTGTTCGCTGCGACCGGAACGCGCCATCGGCACGGCCCCTACGCGGCGCTTGCCAGGCGCACGACACCGTGATTGGTCTAACCGTCGGCAGAGACTACAGCATCGGCACCATGCGGCCTTCGGATGCCAACGACCTCTCGCTCGGCGCGCTGATGTGCGCTGTCCAGGCGGGCGACAGGCAGGCCTACGCGACGCTCCTGCGCGCGAGCGAGCCGATCATCAGACGCGCCGCGTCGCGGGCCGGCGTGCGCGGGGCGGCGATCGAGGACGTCGTGCAGGAGACGCTGCTGACCTTGCACAAGGCCCGCCAGACCTACGACCCGACGCGTTCCTTCACGGCATGGCTGACGGTCATCGCCCAGCGCCGCGGGATCGATGCGTTGCGCCGCACCCGCCGCGGCGCCGCCCGCGAGGTCTACGCCCCGCTCGCCTACGAGCAGCATGCCGACGCCGGCGCCGCGGCCGACCGCCCCGTGGTCGAGGCCGATCTCGCGCGCGAGCTGAAAGCGGCCATCGAGACGCTGACGCCGGGCCAACGCGAGGCGGTCGAACTGCTGGCGCTGAAGGAGAACTCGCTCGCCGAGGCATCGCTCGCGACGGGCAAGACGACCGGCGCGCTCAAGGTCAATCTGCACCGCGCCCTGAAGGCCTTGCGCGAGCGCCTCTCCGGGCAGGACAAGTTCCATGTCTGACCTGGCCGACCCCCACGACGCGTTCATCGACGGGCTCGTCGCCGAGTTGCGGCCGGTGCGGCCGCTGCCGTCGCCGATCT
>CAZZZM010000434.1:0-1160 GCA_964658465.1 uncultured Nakamurella sp. | reverse complement strand
CTCGACCAAAGGCCTAGGCCGCCCCGCCGCTTGACGGGCAAGCCATTTTGGCTATCGATCGGTATGGTTTTTCGCAAGCACACGACGGCCGGAGCCTGAGCCTTTGGGTCGCCACAAGGAATTTTGCGTCGAGTACGCCCTCGGCCGCGCGCTGGAGGTCTTCTGGCGCCACGGCTACGAGGGCGCGTCGCTCACCGATCTCACCGCGGCGATGGGCATCACGCGGCCGAGCCTCTACGCCACCTACGGCAACAAGGAGACCTTGTTCCGCAAGGCGCTCGATCTCTACGACGCGCGCTACATGGGCTTCGCCTTCGCGGCGCTGAAGGCCGAGCGGGCGCGCGACGTGGTGGCCGGCGTGCTCGCCGGCTTCGTCGACCTCGCGGCGGGCGACGACACGCCGCCGGGCTGCATGGGCACGCAGGGCGCGCTCGTCTGCTCGACCGCCGCCGAGCCGATCAAGGAGGAACTGATCCGCCGGCGCGCCGCCTTCGAGGCGCTGCTCGCGGAGCGGTTGCAGCGCGCGCAGGACGAAGGCGACCTGTCGCCGGACGAGAATCCGGCCGATCTGGCACGTTTCGTGATGACCTTCGCCGGCGGCATCGCTATTCAGGCCGCCGGCGGCACGCCGCGGGCCGCGCTGCAGAAAGCCGCCGACGTCGCGCTGCGCGCATGGCGAGTGGTGCCCGAGATCGCCTGACGAGATCGCCGAAACTTGACCCGCCGCGCCGACGGGCTATTATCCTACCGATCGGTATAATTTCTTCGGCTTCCAGGAAGGCGCGATCAGATGGACGCACGCGTTGAGCGCGACCGAGATCTGCAGGACGACGAGGCCGGCCCGCGCCGCCGCCCGCGGCTGCGCTATGCGTTTCTCCTGGTGGTGTTGGCGATCGTCGGCGTTGGCGTGCACGCCTACCTGCAGCCGGCGCCGCAGGCGCCCGCCTTCGCCATGGCGCCGCCCGCCGTCACCGTCGCCACGCCGCTCGAGCACAAGCTGGCGACCTTCTCGACCTTCACCGGGCAGTTCGAGGCGGTCGATCGCGTCGAGATCCGCGCCCAGGTCTCCGGCTATTTGACCGAGATCCACTTCAGAGACGGCCAGGCCGTCAAGAAGGGCGACCTGCTCTTCGTGATAGACCCGCGCCCCTACGAGATCG
>CAZZZM010000433.1:0-1174 GCA_964658465.1 uncultured Nakamurella sp. | reverse complement strand
CCTCATCGGCGAAGATGTTGCCGAGCGACAGCATCGCCACCTTGTGGCGCACCTTGGCGAACTTCTCCGACGGCGCGGCGCCGACCCTCTTCGACGGCGAGGCGGCGGTGACGAATTCGGGATGCTCGGCCTCCAGCGCCTCGAGCCGCCTGCGCAGCTTGTCGTAGGCGCCATCCGAAATCGTCGGCGCGTCCTCGGTGTGGTAGCGCCGGTCGTGCTCGGCGATCTCGGCCGTCAGCGCGGCATATTCGGCGGCGGGATCGGCAGAGGCGGGGGACTTGCGGGCCATGGCGGGGATCTAGCACATCCGGGCGGCATGCATCCGCCGAGACGCGTGTCAGCGCGTCGCCGCCGGGGCAGCCGTCAGCGCCGCGAACATGCCCTTCACGTCGCGCGCGCGGCGGGCCTGGGCGAGGGTGGCGGCTTCGCGCAGGCGCCGCGCGATGCAGGCGAGCACGGGCAGCTGCGCGCCGCTGTTCGCGGCCGGCAGCAGCGCCAGGCAGACGATGTCGACCGGCTTGTCGTCGACCGCGTCGAATGGGATCGCCTCGCGCAGGCGGGCGACGAGGACGTAGGGCGCGGTGACGTCGGGCAGGCGCGCGTGCGGCACGGCGATCCCGTTGCCGAGCCCCGTCGAGCCCAGAGCCTCGCGCGCGCGCAGCGCCTCGATCACCGGCCCGGGCGCGATGCCCAGCGCCGCGGCGGCGCGCTTGGCGAGATCGCCCAGGCACGCGGCCTTGTCGGCGTAGCGCAGGTCCACGAGGCAGCGGGACGGCTCGATCAGCTCGGCGAGGTCCATCTTAAATCTTTCACGCGCCTCAATCCGGCGCCCGCAGGCGATAGCCGACGCCGGTCTCGGTGAGAATATACGATGGACGCTCGGGAAGCGCTTCGATCTTTTGGCGAATCTGGCGGATGTAGACACGCAGATATTGCGGGTCGGTGCTCGGCCCCCACACCTCCTTGAGCAGGAAGGCGTGGCTGAGCACCTTGCCGGCGTGCTGGACGAGCAGGCGGAGCAATTCATATTCCTTCGGCGAGAGCCTGACCTCGTCCCCATCGACGCGGACGTGCCGGCGGACGAGGTCGACCGAGAGCCCGTCGACCTGGAACAGCGGCCGCTCGCCTTGCACCTGCAGCCGGTGGCGCAGCGCGACGCGCACGCGCGCCAGGA
>CAZZZM010000432.1:0-1210 GCA_964658465.1 uncultured Nakamurella sp. | reverse complement strand
CGACGCGTTGCGCGAAGAGGGTGCCCATGCCGCGCGCGCGGGCGAAGGCTATGAACTCGGCGAGACCGCGCTGCAGCTCGCGATCGTGTTGCTGTCGATCGCCCTAATCGCGCGCTCGCGTCCGATCGTGGTCGGGGCGACGTGCCTGGCGGCAATCGGCGTGGCGACGGCGATCGCCACCGCGCTGGGCGTCACGCTGCCCTGGGTCGCCTAGCTGGCTGCGGCCGAGATGAAATTCGCGTCAGAAAGCGCCGCGCCGCTTGAAGCGCCGGCAGCGCCGAACGATCTCCCATTCCCCGATGCGAGGAATGGACATGACCCCCGACGAACGCACTGTGTTGAGCAACTTTCTCGGCGAGCTGACGAGCGCGCGCGGCGGCGCCAAGGATAGCGAGGCCGACGGTCTGATCCGCCAGGCGCTCGCCGCCAATCCCGACGCGGGCTATCTGCTCGTCCAGCACGCAATCGTCGCCGACCAGTCGCTGCATGCCGCGCAAGCGCGGATCGCCGAACTCGAGCAGCAATTGGAAGCGGCGGCCCCGCCACAGTCGAGCAGCTTCCTGTCCCCGGCCGCAGGCCCGTGGGGCGGCCGCAGCCAGCCGGCCTATGCCCCGCCCCCGCCCGACGAGCGCCCCGGCATCTTTTCCGGCGGCGGCGGGCTCGGCAGCTTCCTGCGCTCGGCGGGCACCACTGCGGCGGGTGTCGCGGGCGGCGAGATGCTGTTCAGCGGCCTGTCGGGACTGTTCGGCGGGCATCGCTCAGAAGGATTCGGCGGCGGCCACGGCTTCCTCGGCGGCGGCGGCGAAGAGAATGTCGTGATCAACAATTACGGCGACGACGACGACGATCGCGGCACTTGGTGAGCGCAGCGGCGGGCGGGCGCGCAGGCTCGCCCGTCACGATACGCCGACGCTGTCCGCCTCGCTGACCTGCGACGCGCGGCCGCCGGGAATGACGAGCGCCATCAACAGGGCCAGCCCGCCGCCGATCAGCGTCGCGGCGATACGGTGCTCGGCATTGGCGACCGCATCGCCGGTGCCGAGCGAGATGAGGAGCACGATCGTCGCGGTGATCGATGCAGTCAGTCCGGCATAATGCGCCTTCTGCAGGGCGAAGGCCGATCCCGCGGCGAGCGCCGCGCCCGCCAGGAAGATCCAGCTCTCAGCATGGAAGGCGGCGGCGAACAGCGTCGCCACCAGGCACCCGCCAA
>CAZZZM010000431.1:0-1211 GCA_964658465.1 uncultured Nakamurella sp. | reverse complement strand
GCCGGCCGGCGCCGGGCGAATACCCCGTCAAACCTCGGCGCAGCTTTCCGCTTGACGACGGAAACGCGCCGCCTGACGTTTCCGTCATGGACACGCGCGCCCCTGCCCCCACGTCCGACCTCGTCGGGATCGGCCTCTATTCGGCCGCCGAGGCCGGACGGCTGATCGGCGTTCCGCCGGCCAAGATCAGGCGCTGGCTGAAAGGCCACGACATCGGCGAGCAGCACTACGAACCGCTGTGGCAGCCACAGGTCGATCTCGGCGACGATGGACTCTATCTCGGATTCAGGGATCTGCAGGAAGTGCGCGTCGCCGCGGCATTCATCGCCAAAGGCCTCAGCGCCCGCCGCGTCCGCCAGGCTATCGTGCTCGCGCGCGACCTCGTCGAAGACGACCATCCGCTGTCGACGACACGGTTTCGCAGCGATGGTCGCTCGATCTTTCTCCAAGTGGCGGAAGAGGACGGGCAGACGCGCCTCATCGACATCTTCCAGCGCCAGTACGCCTTCCACGAGATCGTCGAGCGCAGCCTCGCCAATCTCGACTACGACGATGCCGGTCTCCCGACGATGTGGTGGCCGCTCGGTCGCGGCGCCTCGATCGTCCTCGATCCCGCGCGAAGCTTCGGGCAGCCGATCGAAGCCGAAACGTCGATCCCAGCCGAACTCCTCGCGTCCGCCGTCGAGGCGGAGGGCTCCGAGTTCGCGGCAGCCCGCGCTTGGGACGTTCCGCTGAGAGCGGTCAGGCGAGCCGTTGCATTCCAGCATCGAGCTCAGCTGCCGACGGCGGCTTGAGGGTCTTCTTCGACAATTGCACCTCGCCGACACTGGCCTCGACGCTCGACGGTTATCTCGCCCACCTCGGCCACGGCGCCTCGCATATCCGCGATCTGCCCTGCGGCCGCGACGCGTCCGACATCGAATGGATCGCGTTTCTGTCCGAGTCGGACGAGGATTGGATCGTCGTCACGGGCGATCAGCGCATCCACCGCAACAAGGCCGAGCGAGCCGCCTTCCGCCACGCTGGGCTCAAGGGCATCGTTCTGGCGGCCGCCTACCAGAAGACGCCGGTCAACCAACAGGCGGCCGTGCTGCTCTGGCGATGGCCCGACATCGCGGGCTTGATCGCGACGCTGGCGCCGCCGTTCCTGATCGAGATGCCGATCAGCCGGTCCGGCCGGCTGCGCGTCCTACCGGTGTGAAGCGGCCCCG
>CAZZZM010000430.1:0-1319 GCA_964658465.1 uncultured Nakamurella sp. | reverse complement strand
GGCGTGATGGTGAATTCCGAGCGCAACCTCACCTTGATGGAGAAGGCCGTCGAGCCGCCCGGCGAGGCGATGCCGGACTGGCAGATCATCGCCAAGGTCGCCTGCGCGATGGGCTACGAAGACGCGTTCTCCTACGCGTCGGCGACGGAGATTTTCGACGAGATCAAACGATTCTGGAATCCGAAGACCGGCTACGATCTGCGCGGCGCCTCGCATGAGCGACTGCGGCGGACGCCGTTGCAATGGCCCTGTCCGCCGGAGAAGGCCGAGGATCGCAATCCGACCCGCTATCTCAACGACGGCGTCAGCCAGGCGCGGCTTGCCGGCGAGAGCGGCACGCAGCCCGTCCTCGCCTTCCCGACGCCGAGCGGGCGTGCGCGCTTCTTCGCCCGGCCCGTCGTCGCGCAATCGGAATATCCCGACGAGTTGTACCCGTTCGTCCTCAACACCGGGCGTCTCCCGCACCAATGGCACACGCTGACGAAGACCGGGAAGGTGCCGACGCTGAACAAGCTCAATCCGGGCCCATTCGTCGAGATGCATCCCGATGACGCCAGGGACGCCGGCATCAAGGAGAAGGACGAGGTCGAGGTGCGCTCGCGGCGCGGCAAGGCGGTGCTGCCGGCGAGCATCTCGACGCGCGTGCAGCGCGGCGCGTGTTTCGTGCCGTTCCACTGGAACGACAGCTACGGCGACAATCTCGCGATCAACGCCGTGACGACGGATGCCTGCGACCCGATCTCGAAGCAGGCCGCGTTCAAATATTGCGCGGTGTCTCTGACGCGGGTCGGCCCCGCTCTCGTGGCGGCCGGGGCCGATGCGCCCGGCCGGGAGACGCCGGCGGTGCCTGAGGCGATGCAAATCGCCGAGCCGGGCGGCACGTCGACGGCGACGCGGCCGAAGGTCGAGATCGTGGCGAGCCTCTTTGCCTCCGCGATCAATCTGCGGCCGATCGAGCCGCCGACCTTCACAGAGGCGGAGACGGTCTATCTGTCCGGCTTCATGTCGGGCCTGCGGGCGACCGAGGCGCTGGGCTTCACGCCGGTCCTGCCGCCAGACGCACCCGTCGCCCCCGATACGCGGCTGTGGCTCGACGGCGTGCTGGCCGGCATGTACAGCCGCACCGGCACCGGCAGCGCGTCGAACGACGCCGTCGCCCCTCGCTCCAAAGTAGCGGCGTCGACCGTCACGGTGCTCTATGCCTCGCAGACCGGGAACTCGGAGGCGCTCGCCGAGACGATCGCCACCTCGCTCGGCGACGCCGGCGTGCCCGCGCACGCGCTAGCCATGGATCGCTACGACACCGGGGCGCTGGAGCA
>CAZZZM010000429.1:0-1370 GCA_964658465.1 uncultured Nakamurella sp. | reverse complement strand
CTGGAGCTCGGCCGCTTCATCGGCGTGCTGGAAGCCGCCCGCAAGCTCAGCCGCAAGGTCGAGACACTGCCCGACGAGGCGACATTCGCCGAGCGCTATGCCAACGGCCGGCCGCTGACGCGGCCCGAGATCGGCGTGCTGCTCTCCTATGCCAAGATCGTGCTGTTCGACGCGCTGCTGGAAAGCCCCCTCCCGGACGATCCCTATTTCGCCGCCACCCTGACCAATTATTTTCCGCAGAAGATGCAGCGCGGCCATGCGAGCGACATTGCCGGCCACCGGCTGCGCCGTGAAATCGTCGCCACCGATCTCGCCAACGAGGCGATCAACCGGGGCGGGCCGGCCTTCGTGGTGTCGATGATGGATGCGACGGCGGCAGGCGCCTCAGAAGTGGTCAAGGCGGCGGTGCTTGCCCGAGACGGCTTCGACCTCGACCGGCTCTGGGCCGAAACCGACGCGCTCGACGGCAAGATCGGCGGCGAGACGCAGAACCGGCTCTACAGCGACATCGGCCAGATCTACACGGTGCTCACCCGCCTGCTCCTGAAGACCACCATGGTGAAGGCCGAGATCGGCGAGACTGTCGCGCGGCTGCACCAGGCGTCGAAGAAGCTGCGACCGCTGCTGTCGGGCCGCGTTCCGGCCGATTTCGCCGCCGAGATCGACGGCCGCCGCGCCGACTACCTGGCGGCCGGCGTGCCCGAGGCGCTCGCGGCCGAGATCGCCACGCTCGGCACCTTCGCGCTCGTCCCCGACGTCATGCAGATCGCCGAGAACACCGGCGAGCCCCTGTCGCGGGCGGCGGAGACCTATTTCGAGGTGTCGCAGACGTTCCGCGTCAGCCGGCTTCTGGTGGCCGGCGGCCGCATCGTCACCGGCGATCACTACGAGAACCTGGCGCTCGCCCGCAGCCTCGACCGCATCGCCACCGCCCGCCGCGACATCGTCATTGCCGCGCTCAATGCCCATCGCCAGGACAAGCAGCCGATCGCCGCCTGGCATGCCAGCGACCGCCTCCGCATCAACCGCATCGCCGAGGAGCTGGCCGGCCTCAGCGAAGGCGGCGACATCAACCTCGCCCGCATCACCGTCGCCGCCGGCCTCCTCAGCGACCTCGCCCACGATTTGCCACGATGAGACGGGGGTGGAGGTGTCGCGTCGCAGCGATGCGGGGGCGTCGGAGCCTGTCGGTTTGAGTGCTGGTGGATATTTATAAGGGAGGAGAGGGTGTCGCCGTCGCCCACACGACTGGTCTTTCGCGAAGATCAGGGCAAATGCGGCACGCGCGTTCAGCGTCGGAATCCCGCGCTGATGGCGCCACAATCCTTCCAGGCTGCGTTGGAATCAATGACAAAGCGCTGCCCTCTCCT
>CAZZZM010000428.1:0-1382 GCA_964658465.1 uncultured Nakamurella sp. | reverse complement strand
GCCGCGTAAGCCTGCCGTCCATGCCCGACGGTTTGCCGCGCCGGTCCCGCGCTCATCCTCTTCCGCGCCGCGGGGGAGTGGACACGGGCGCGGCACGGTGGAAGGTTTCCCTTCTCCGCCGCGCGGCGGGGTATGTGCGTGGCATCGCCGAGCTCTGCCAACATGAGCGCTGACACCCCTCAGCGCCGCATCGTCGTCGGGCGCTTCGGCGCGCCGCACGGCGTGCGCGGCGAGGTCCGCCTGCAGAGCTTCACCGGCGACCCGCTGGCGATCGCCGGCTACGGGCCGCTCGCCACCGCGGACGGGCGCGCGTTCACGCTCGCGCACGTGCGGCACGTCAAGGACAACATGCTGGTCGCCCGCGTCGTCGGCGTCGCCACGCGCGAGGCGGCGCAGGCGCTGACCAACCTCGAGCTCTCGGTCGAGCGCGCGGTGCTGCCGCCGCCCGACGAGGACGAGTTCTACGTCGCCGACCTCGTTGGGCTGGCCGCCGTCGAGGCCGACGGCACGCCGCTCGGGACGGTGATCGCCGTTCCGAACTACGGCGGCGGCGACCTGATCGAGGTGCGACCCGCGCAAGGCGGCGAGAGCCTGCTCTTCCCCTTTACCAAGCTCGTCGTGCCGACGATCGACTTCGCCGGCCGCCGCGTGACGATCGTGCCGCCTGACGAGGTCGAGGGCGACGAGGCCTGAGCCCACCGCAGGGCCGACCGCGACACAACGCGCTCCCGCGAAGCCTGCGACGACGCTAGAAGGGCACCGGTCACCCGGAGCCCGCGCCTGACGCCCGTCCCACCCTCCGCTCCCGCGCGTGCCAGCGCCTCGCCGCGGCAGTCGCCGTGCCCGACCCCGCCGGCGAGCCTGGCGATCCACGGCGCCGCTCTGGCGTTTTTCCTCGCAGCCTGCGCCTTCGCAATCTTCGCGTCCGGGCTCGCCGCCTGGGCGCCGGGCTTCGTCTACGTCGCCACCGACCTCGTGCTGGCATCGATCGTCGTCGCCGCGACCCGGGGTGGGGACGCGACCCCGCGCGCCGTCGGCCCCCGACCCACGCTCGCCGCCATCGTCGCCGCGCGCAACGAGGCGCACGGTCTGCCGGTCACGCTGCGCGCCTTGCTGGCGCAGGCCGATCCGCCCGATCTGATCCTCGTCGCCGACGACGGCTCGCGCGACGACACCGCGGATGTTCTCGCGCGCGCCTTCGGCTTTGCGCCGCCGCCACTCGGCGGAGCCGCGAGCAGCGCCGTCCATCCGAGGCTGCGCTGGCTTCGGCTGCCGCACGGCGGCAAGGCGCGCGCTTTGAACGCCGCGCTCGTCGCTGCCGACACCGACATCGTGATCACCATCGATGCCGACACGCACATCGCGGCGGATGCCGTCGGCGT
>CAZZZM010000427.1:0-1484 GCA_964658465.1 uncultured Nakamurella sp. | reverse complement strand
GCGCACGGCAACGCCTATTTCATCGGCTTCGGCCGCACCAAGCGAATCGTGCTGTTCGACACGCTGGTCGACAAGTCGCCGCCCGACGAGATCGAGGCGGTGGTCGCCCATGAGCTCGGCCATTTCAAGCACCGCCACGTGATCTTCGGCCTCGCCCGCGCGGCGCTGATGCTGCTCGTGGTGCTCGCCGCCTTCGGCTGGCTCGCGAAACAGCCTTGGCTGCTGCCGTCGTTCGGCGTCGCCGCGCACGACGATGCGGCCGCGCTATTCGTCTGCATGCTGCTCGCCTCGGTGATCGGCCCGCTGACGGCGCCGCTGTCGAATTGGATCTCGCGCCGCAACGAGTACCAGGCCGACGATTTCGCCCGCCGGGCTGTCGGCGCGGACCCGATGGTCGGCGCCCTGACGCGGCTCGCCCGCGACAACGCCTCGACGCTGACGCCGGACCCGATCTACGCGCTGGTGCACCATTCCCACCCCAGCGTGCCGCTGCGCGTACGCCATCTGCGCGAGATGGAGGCAGCTGGCGCCTAGCGCTGCGCCGCGCGGCGTTCGGACCAGGTCCGCGCCGCGAGATCGAGTGTCGCGCTCGGCCCTTCGGCCATCGCATCCTGCCGCACGGCGACCGTGTAGCGCCCCGGCGCGATGCGCCAGCCGTTGGCGGCGACATCCCACGTCGCAAGCAGGCGCGGGTCGACCGCAAGCGAGACGTGTCGCGTCTCTCCCGGCCCCAGCTCAAGCGCGGCGAAGCCGGCGAGGCGGCGTGTGAACTCCGGTCCGTCGACATAGGCCTGCGCCACCTCGAAGCCGGCGCGTGCGCCCATGTTACGGACATCGAAGTCGACGTCCACGCTGCCGCCGTCCTCGTGCGCGGACAGACCCGACACCGCGAAGCGCGTGTAGGACAGTCCGAAGCCGAATGGAAACAGCGGCTTGGCATGCGTGCGCAAAAACCATTTGTAGCCGACGTCAGGCCCTTCGATGTCGTAATTCACGACGACCGGGCCGCCCTTGATCGGCTCGCCGGGGTTCGACGTCGTCGTCGCCGGGTCGATGCCGTGGGGGCGGGGCAGCTGCGATTCGGCGGCAGGAAACGTCATCGGCAGGCGGCCGGCGGGGTCGGCTTGCCCGGTGAGCACGGCGGCGATCGCCGCGCCGCCACGTTCGCCGGGATACCAGGCCTCGATCACGCCGGCCACGTCTCCGAGCCACGGCATCGTGACTGGGCCGCCGGTCTCCAGCACGACGATCGTGCGTGGGTTCGCGGCGGCGAGCCTAGCGATCAGCGCGTCCTGGCCGTTCGGTAGCGCGAGGTTGGGCACATCGCGAGCTTCGTTGCGCCAGCCGTCCGCGACGATGATGACGGCGTCGGCGTGCCGCGCGGCGGAAGCCGGCGCCGCGGCATCGGCGCCGTCGAGAAAGTCGAAACGCGTGCCTAGCATCGCCGCGCGCAGCGCCGCCAGCGGCGGCGACGGATCGTACAA
>CAZZZM010000426.1:0-1520 GCA_964658465.1 uncultured Nakamurella sp. | reverse complement strand
AACCTGATGGACACGCCCGGCCACGTCGACTTCGGCTACGAGGTGTCGCGCTCGCTCGCCGCCTGCGAGGGCTCGCTGCTGGTGGTCGACGCCTCGCAGGGCGTGGAGGCGCAGACGCTGGCGAACGTCTACCAGGCGCTCGACGCCAATCACGAGATCGTCCCCGTCCTCAACAAGATCGACCTGCCGGCGGCCGAGCCGGACCGCGTCAAGCAGCAGATCGAGGACGTGATCGGCATCGATGCCTCGGACGCCGTGCCGATCTCGGCCAAGACCGGGCTCGGGATCGACCTCGTGCTGGAGGCGATCGTCACCCGCCTGCCGCCGCCGCAGGGCGACGTCGACGCGCCCCTGAAGGCGCTCCTCGTCGATTCCTGGTACGACGCCTATCTCGGCGTGGTCGTGCTGGTGCGCGTGATCGACGGCACGCTCAAGAAGGGCCAGAAGATCCTGATGATGGGCACGGACGCCCATTACGACGTCGACCGGCTCGGCGTGTTCACGCCCAAGATGAAGGACGCCGAGAAGCTCGGGCCGGGCGAGATGGGCTTCATCACCGCGCAGATCAAGCAGGTGGCCGACACCCGCGTCGGCGACACGATCACCGACGAGCGCAAGCCCTGCGCCGCCGCGTTGCCGGGCTTCAAGCCGGCGCAGCCGGTGGTGTTCTGCGGCCTGTTCCCGGTGGATGCCGCCGAGTTCGACGACCTGCGCGCCGCGATGGGCCGGCTGCGGCTCAACGATGCCAGCTTCTCGTTCGAGATGGAGTCCTCCGCCGCGCTCGGCTTCGGCTTCCGCTGCGGCTTCCTCGGCCTCCTGCACCTCGAGATCATCCAGGAACGGCTGGAGCGCGAGTTCAACCTCGATCTCATCGCCACCGCGCCGTCGGTGGTCTACGAGATGAAGCTGCGCGACGGCACCTCCGTCACCCTGCACAACCCCGCCGACATGCCGGACCCGACGCAGATCCTGGAGATCCAGGAGCCGTGGATCCGCGCCACCATCCTCACGCCCGACGACTACCTCGGCTCGGTGCTGAAGCTCTGCCAGGAGCGGCGCGGCGTGCAGGTCGACCTCAACTACGTCGGCTCGCGCGCCATGGCCGTCTACGACCTGCCGCTCAACGAAGTCGTGTTCGACTTCTACGACCGGCTGAAGTCGATCTCGAAGGGCTACGCCTCGTTCGACTACGCGATCACCGACTACAGGGCCGGCGACCTCGTGCGCATGAACATCCTGGTCAACGCCGAGCCGGTCGACGCCCTCTCCATGCTCGTCCACCGCGACCGCGCCGAGGGCCGCGGCCGCGCGATGGTGGAAAAGCTGAAGGACCTGATCCCCCAGCACATGTTCGTCATCCCGATCCAGGCCGCCATCGGGGGGAAGATCATCGCACGCGAGACGGTGCGGGCGATGCGCAAGGACGTGACGGCGAAGTGCTACGGCGGCGACGTCTCCCGCAAGCGGAAGCTCTTGGAGAAGCAGAAGGCGGGCAAGAAGAAGATGCGGCAGTTCGGCAA
>CAZZZM010000425.1:0-1521 GCA_964658465.1 uncultured Nakamurella sp. | reverse complement strand
GTCCGTGAGGCTCAGCCACAGCACGTTCTGCTCGCGGGTCAGCGTCTCGACGAACCCGGCGGTCTGCAGCGCCTCGCGATCGGCCGCGTCCAGCGGCACGCCGAGGTCGTTCTGCGGCGCGAAGCCGTGGCGGGCGACGAGCGCGAACAGGATCAGCGTCTGCTCCGGGCTGACGACGCCGTCGCTGGCCTCGGCGATCTTGGCGAGCTCGTTCGCCGCTTGTCCCGTCATCTGTCGTCTCTCCGGTTGTCGTCTCGGCATGAGCCGATGCGACAGCGCAACCGGCAGCGGGCGGCTTCGTTGCGCAGGTCGCGACCGCGGCACGTGAGTCGGCCTACGAAACCCCCGATGCGCGCGACTCGCGTCGGCGAGCGCCCTCGCGCGCCACAAATCTCCCGCATGAGACGAACGCCCCGCCTTGTTCGCGTCTGCGAAAGGCCTAGCTTAGGCGCGACGGCCCGGCGCCTCGCCCGGCCGCGGTTCCAGAGGTGGCTCATGGGTCTGTTCGATATGGCGAAGGGCGCGCTCGGCAGCGTGCTCGGCTCGGTCTCGCCGGAGACGGTGGCCGGCGCGGTCAACCAGGTCTACCCCGGCGGCCTCAACGGCCTGCTGCAGAAGGCGCAGGAGTCCGGCTACGGCTCGCAGGTGTCCTCGTGGCTCGGCCACGGGCCGAACGAACCGATCACCGCCCACGACGTGCACAACATCCTCGGCAGCTCCTACGTGCAGCAGCTCGAGCAGCATTTCGGCCTGCCGGAAGGCCAGATCGCCGACGTGCTCGCCAAGGCGCTGCCCGCCGCCGTCGATCATTCCAGCCCGAGCGGCCAGGTCGAGCCGCCGGCGAGCTGATTGCCGGGCGCGCCGTTCTTGGCTGCGGTCGTCCCGCCCCGGCGAACGTCAAACGGCGGCGGGGACCAGCCCCACCGCCGCTTCTGACCTGCCCCGCCGCTCGTGTCTCGCGGGTGGCGGGGAGGATGCCGCCGCCGGCTCAGAGCCCGGCGAGGTAACGGGTCGGGTCGACGGGGGTCGACCCCTTGCGCAGCTCGAAGTGCAGCTGCGGCGAGGCGACGTTGCCGCTCTGGCCGGACATGGCGATCGTCTGGCCGCGCTTCACTTGCTCGCCGCGCTTCACGTCGAGGCTGCCGTTGTTGGCGTAGGCCGAGACGAAGCCGTTCGGGTGGCGGATCAGCACGAGATTGCCGAAGCCCTTGATCTCGCTGCCGGCGTAGGCGACCACGCCGCTCTCCGCCGCCTTGACCGGCGTGCCGTCCGGCACGGCGATGTTGATGCCGTCGTTGCCGCCCGACTTGAAGCCGCCGATGATGCGGCCGTGCGCCGGCCAGCGGAACTCGGGTCCGCCGGCGGCGACCTTCTCCTCGGCCGGCGGCAGGCTGGCCGTCGGCGTCGGGTCGGCCTGCGACTTGCGCGGCGCCACCGCCGGCATCTCGCGGACGGGCTTCTCCTCGGTCTCGGCCTTGGCGACCTTGCGGCTCGGCTGCGCCTGCTCGGCCTTCGCCTGCT
>CAZZZM010000424.1:0-1531 GCA_964658465.1 uncultured Nakamurella sp. | reverse complement strand
GTCATGCGCCTTGATGCCGCGAAGCCTCCCCTCCTGGCAAGCGTCCGTCCGACCTCGCCCGCAGGGCGTCGAACCGCGGTGTGGCTTGGCTAACGCTCCCACATCGAAAAACTCTTCGAACCGCAGCGGGCGGATTGCCACGAGACCGCCGGAATTATAGAACAGTACCGTTCTGTTTCCCGACACCCGCAAGGCCACGCAAGAATGAGCGCCTCGGCTCCGACGATCGACGACGTGACGCCTGCCGACGTCGCGCGCAACGCCCCTCTCCTGCGCAAGAAGGCCGCGCAGGAGGCCCCCCGTGCGCCGGAGACACGCGCCGATGCCGCGGACTCCGCCAAGCCGCCGCGGCGGCTGCGCCCGAAGCGGGTGATCCTCGCCCTCGTGGCGCTCCTCGCGCTCGGCCTCGCCGCGCAATGGGGCTGGCACTGGTGGACCGACGGCCGCTTCGAGGAGGCCACCGACGACGCCTTCCTCCAGGCCGACAAGGTCACCGTGGCGCCGAAGGTCGGCGGGTTCGTCGCCGAGAGCCTCGTCACCGACAACCAGCCGGTGAAGGCCGGCGACGTGATCGCCCGCATCGACGACCGCGATTACCAGGTGGTGCTGGCGCAGGACGAGGCCGACCTCGACAAGTCGAAGGCGAGCCTGGAGGGCGTCGCCTCGGCGCTGATCCAGCAGCAGGCCCGCATCGTCGAGGCCCGCGCCGACGTCGCCAACGCCCGCGCCGCGCTCGATTTCGCGTCGCAGGAGGCGACCCGCTACAACGACCTCTACGCCCGCGGCGCCGGCACGACGCAGCGCTCGCAGCAGGCGACGTCGGACCTCGCGGTGAAGCGCGCGATGCTCGACAAGGCCAACGCCAGCTACGATGCCGCGCAAAAGCAGATCGACGCGCTGCGTTCGCTCGAGGACGCCGCGCGGGCGACGCTGCGCCGCTCGCAGATCAACCTCGAGCAGGCCAAGCTCAACCTCTCCTACACGACGATCAGGGCGCCGATCGCCGGCGTCGTCGGCGACCGCGCGCTGCGCCGCGGCCAGCTCGTGCAGGCCGGCGCCAGTTTGCTCACCATCGTGCCGATGGGCGAGGCGATCTACCTCATCGCCAACTTCAAGGAGACGCAGGTCGGCCGCATGGTCGAGGGCCAGGCCGCGCGCTTCACCATCGACGCCTTCGGCGACCACGTCTTCCACGGCCGCATCGAATCCTTCGCGCCCGGCACGGGCTCGCAATTCGCGCTGCTGCAGCCAGAGAACGCGACCGGCAATTTCACCAAGATCGTGCAGCGCGTGCCGGTGAAGATCGCCCTCGCGCCCGGCGACCCGCTGATCGGCCGCCTGCGCCCCGGGCTCTCCGCCGAGGCGACCATCGACGTCCGCGGCGAGGCGGCGACGCCGGCCGCCGCGCAGCAGGTGAGCGTCCGGTGATGGCGCATCGGTCGGGGCGATCCCCCCCCTTGCGGGGAGGGGTCAGGGGTGGGGGTCGCGCCGTGCTTCGCGAACGAAAGCTGCGCTCGATCTCAATCCGCAC
>CAZZZM010000423.1:0-1535 GCA_964658465.1 uncultured Nakamurella sp. | reverse complement strand
AAGACGCTCGGCGGTCAGGAGACGGCGAGCTTCGTCGTCAAGGCGATGCCGGACGTCGTCGAACGGCTCCTGCGGCCGTATCGCCGCGTGGCGGCATGAGCCTTGACCCGGACGACGTCCTGGCCGCGCTCCAGGCCAAGGCCGAGGAGCTGTGCCAGCAGCTGCTTGCCAAGGCGCAAGCGAATTTGTCCGGCGAGATTCTGCAAGAGCGCTCCGGCGCGTTGAAGGCGTCGATCGTCGCCGAGGTGACGGCCGATGCCGATGCGATCGTCTTCGCTCTCGGCAGCGACGGCGTGCCCTATGCGGCGATCCAGGAATACGGCGGCACGACCGCTCCCCACGAGATCGTGCCCGTCAAGGCGCAGGCGCTCGCCTTCGCCGGCTCCGGCGGCACCCGCTTCGCGCGCCGCGTCCACCATCCCGGCTCGCGCCTGCCGGCGCGGGGCTATCTCGCCGGCGCGCGCGACGCGCTCAGCGACGATCTCGGCGCCGGGCTCAAGGCCGCCGTCCTCGAGGCGCTCGGCGCCGCCTGACCGGAGACACAGATGAGCACCCGCGAGCAGGCGCTGGTCGCGCTGACGACGCGCGTCGCTTCCGCCTATGCCTGGGCGACGCCGCTGTCGCGTCGCCTCAAACTGTGGAGCGACGTGCCGCCGGCGATGCGCCCGGCCTGCTTCCTCTTCGAGGGCGGCGCCGAGACCTACGTCGACGCGGCCGCCGCGACGCCGAAGCGGAGCCTGCAGGTCCGGCTGTTCGTCTACATCGACGCGCACGATCCAGCGGCGATCGGCGCCGTGGCGCTCAACACGATCATGGACGCGCTCGATGTCGCCTTCGAGCCGGCCGGCGCCGACCTCGCGCTCGGCCGCACCACGCTCGGCGGCACCGTGCATCGCGCGAGCATCGACGGCAGGCCGCTCAAGGATCCCGGCGATCTCGACGGCGACGGCCTCCTCGTCGTGCCGATCACGCTCGTCCTGCCCTGAAGGTTCTTGCCGTCACAAGCCCTCACTTCGAAAAGGGCGATAGTCTACAATCCGATTAGGTGCGTGATAGGGATAGCCGGATTTGGACAGCGGCGTTTGAGCTGATGGCGTGCCCCAATCCGCCTTCTCATTCCACCACCAATATATCCAGTCTCGTACCAACTTGCCGCTGTTTGTTGAGTATACGCCGATCTCCATAAGCCATACCGGCGCCTTATGCTTATAGGAATCGACAAAATCAAAGGCTTCAGAAAGTCCTGTAAAACATTCGTATTTTCCCTCGTATCCCCACTCGACCGCAAATGGGCGATCTAACTCTTCGTCGGTTGCTCTCTTTTCCATTTTAGACCCCAATATATAATGTGATGATGCTATTACATTAGAGCCTGGATGCGCCTCTATGTTCAGTCCGTGAAGCTAACAGAGGCTTTGTGGCAATTCCACGAAGAATGTCCATTGGCGCAGATCTCATTTCATCTGCAGCTGCGCTGGGCCCAATCCAATCAATTCGACTAACCCGAATCTCGAGGAGAGACCCATGCCCGATCC
>CAZZZM010000422.1:0-1539 GCA_964658465.1 uncultured Nakamurella sp. | reverse complement strand
CCGCCCGCCGCCGTGCGGCCGCCGGGCGAGACGCCGCATCTGGCCGACACGACGCTCGCCGAGCCGCCGGGCGTCTGGGAGGAGATCGGCGCCCGCGCTAGCGCTCCGGCGCCGCTGCTGCGCGGCTGGCGACCGTGGCGCGCCACGATCGTCGCCGGACGGCGCATGCTGCCGCCGCGCCGCTGGCCCGACGAGCCGGGGCGGCACGTCGCCCTCGACATGATCGGCGATCTCGCGGTGCTCGGCGCGCCGCTGGTCGGCCGGATCGTCGCGCACAATCCGTCGCACGAGAAGACCTTCGCGCTGGTGCTGGCGATCCTCGCCTCGCCGCAGGCGTGGGAGATCGTCTGACCCGCCTCAGGTCTCGTAGGCCCAGACGCGAAAGCCCTTCAGGTCGTGCGGGCCGAACGAATTGATCAGCGGCACGTCGGTGGCGTCGCGGCCGCGCGCGACGACGATGCGGCCGATGCGCGGGATGTTGTTGCGCGGATCGAAGGTCAGCCAGCGACCGCCGAGGAACACCTCGATCCAGGCGGAATAGTCCATCGGGTCGGTGATCGGCACGCCGATGTCGCCGAGGTAGCCGTTCACGTAGCGCGCCGGCATGTTCATGCAGCGCAGCAGCGCGATGGCGAGGTGGGCGAAGTCGCGGCAGACGCCGACGCGCGTCGCGTAGACATCGAAGGCGGAGCGCTGCGAGCTCGGATCCTGGTAGTCGAACTTGATGTGGCCGTGCACGAAGTCGCAGATCGCCTGCGCCCGCGCCCAGCCCTTCGGGACGTTCTGGAACAGGTCCCAGGCGATCTGGCTGAGCTTGTCGGTCTCGCAATAGCGGCTGCCGAGCAGGTAGACGAGCGTGTCGTCGGGCAGGTCCTCGATCGGCACCTCCTGCGCCTCCGCGACGACGGGGTCGTGCGTGCCCGGATCCTCGATCGTCCCGTCGCCCCAGAGCTGCAGGTCGCCCACCGGCGCCACGAGCCGCCGGCAGACGTTGCCGTAGCCGTCCTTGTAGGTGGTCGTCGGGATGATCGGCGTGGTGTGGAACGCGTCCGGCGCGCGCGCGTCGGCGGCGCGCTCCTCGCGGACGCTGAGCATCGTCACCACCGGCGTCGGCTGCCAGCAGGTGATGGTGATATCGTAGCCGTAGCGGATCAGCATGCGCCGCCCTTGTGCGAGGTGAGGGCGGGATGCCGTGTGTCCTGTAGCAGATCGTGCGCCAACCGGCGCGCAATTCGTTAGCGGGCTATGCGGCCGCGCTCAGCGCTTCGCACACCTCGTCGACGACCTTCTCGACGAGGTCGGCGTCGTCGCCCTCGCCCATCACGCGCATCAATGGTTCGGTGCCCGACGGGCGGACGATCAACCGGCCGGTGGCGCCGAGCCGCGCGCGCCCGGCCTCGACCGCCGCCGCCAGCCTGGCTTCGGGCACGACGCGCCCTTCGGCGAAGCGCACGTTCTTGAGGATCTGCGGCACCGGCTCGAAGCGCCGGCAGACCTCGCTGACCGGGCGGCCGCTTTTCTTGATGAGCGCCATCACCT
>CAZZZM010000421.1:0-1540 GCA_964658465.1 uncultured Nakamurella sp. | reverse complement strand
GGCGAGGGGACGATCGGCGCGGTCGAGACCGACACGCACGGCTTCACCGCCGAATTGCGCGGCGCAAGCGCGGCGCTCGATCGCCCGGTGGTCGAGGCGACTTCGCCCGAATGCCGCGCCGAACTCGGCGACCGCCGCTGTCGCGTCGCGATGGCCGGGCGGCGGCGCTTCGCGCAAGTCGTGGCCTGCGCCGAGCGGGTGGTGACGCTCGATCGCAGCGAGCCGTGGCCCAACGCGTACGGCGGCGGTTTGCTGCGCTGGATCGGCGGCGCGAATTCGGGGCTGGAGTCGGCGATCGCGCAGTCGGACGGCGCGGCCATCGTGCTGCGCGTCGATCCTGTCATGGTCGTCGCGCCGGGGGACCGGGTCGAGCTGATCGAGGGGTGCGACAAGAGCTTGGCGACCTGCGCCGCACGCTTCGCCAATGCGGTCAATTTTCGCGGCGAGCCCTATCTTCCGGGGATCGACCTGCTGACGCGGTATCCCGGCGCGTGACCGATGCGGCGCCCACACCGCGCGCCGCGGCGATCGTCGCCGCGGCGACCGCGTTGCTCGGGGTGGGGTTCCGCCTGCAGGGGCGTTCGCCCGACTATGGGCTCGATTGCATCGGGCTCGCTGCGCTGGCGGCGCGCGCGGGAGGGTTTCGGGGCGCCATTCCGGCGGACTATGCCTTGCGCAGCGGCGACGCAGCGACGCTCGTCGCGCGCTTCGACGCCAGCGGCCTGGTGCGAAGCGATACGCCCGCGCCGGGCGATCTCGCATTGTTCGCGACCGGGCCGGCGCAAGTCCATCTCGCGGTGCTGGTGCCCGGCGGGATCATCCATGCCGATGCCGGGCTGCGCCGTGTCGTCGCGCGGCCGGGAACGCCGCCGTGGCCGCTGCTCGGCTGCTGGCGGGTGAAGGGAGAGTAGGATGGCGACATTGGTGCTCTCGGTCGTCGGGCGCGTGCTCGGCGGGCCGATCGGGGCGATTCTGGGCGCCGCGCTCGGCGGTGTGGTCGATCGCGACGTGCTGCTGCGGCCCAAGGGCGTGGAGGGGCCGCGGCTGGCGGCGCTGCAGGTGCAGACCTCGAATTACGGCACGCCGCTCCAGCAGGTGTTCGGCACGATGCGCGTCGGGGGATGCGTGATCTGGTCGACCGACCTGGTCGAAAGCCGATCGACGAGCAGCGGCGGCAAGGGCCAGCCGAGCACCACGACCTACAGCTATTCCGCCTCGTTCGCGGTGGCGCTGTCGGGGCGGCCGATCGTCGATGTCGGGCGGATCTGGGCCGACGGCAATTTGCTGCGCGGCAGTGCCGGCGACTTCAAGACCGCGACGGGGTTTCGCCTGCATCTGGGCGGCGAGGACCAGGCGGTCGATCCGTTGATCGCGGCGGCCGAGGGCGCGGGGCGCGCGCCGGCGCATCGCGGGATCGCCTATGCCGTGTTCGAATCGTTGCAACTCGCCGATTTCGGCAACCGCATCCCGTCGCTCACCTTCGAGGTGATCGGCGATCCGGCGCCGGTCACGGTCGGCGCGATCGCCGCGGCGCTCGCCG
>CAZZZM010000420.1:0-1548 GCA_964658465.1 uncultured Nakamurella sp. | reverse complement strand
CGGTACGCCGCGCGAGCTCGGCGATCCAGTGCGGATTGGCGGCGAGCGCCTTTTGCACGCGGGCCGATACGCGATGGCTCTCCGGGGCCGGCGGCGGGGTGCGCTCGATCCGGCGGAGCAGCGCGCGCGCCGCGGCGGCGGCGGGGTCGGCGCGGAGCAGCTCGGGGAGCGACACGCGGGCGCGGCGGCGGACGATCTGGACGAAGCCGAAGCCGTTCATCGCGGTGCGCTCGAACGGCTGCGGCAAGCCGGCATCGAGCGCGGCATCGACCGCGCCACGCGCCGCTTTGCCGGTGAGCGTCGGGAAGTCGATGCCGATCGACCCGCCGATGTCGAGCCGGACGATCGCCGCTGCGACGGCGCGGGCGGCGGCGAGGGCGAGCGGTTCGAGCGGCGGATAGCCGTCGACGTCGAACAACGTCATCGCCGGGGTCGGGCTCATCCGCAGCGCCCCGCCGACGGGACCGGAAAAGACGATGTCGCCGGTCTGCGCTTCTTCGAGCACTTCCGACCAGCCGGCTGCCTCGAAATGGTCGGGCTCGTGCGCATGGCAGGTCCGCACGGCCACACCGCTGGCGGTGATTCGCTCGAGCAGGCTCGGCCCGGCGCGCTCGGGGCCGTCAGCGGGGACGCAGCGCGGCAGCTTGGTGCGGTGGCCCTCGGGGATCGCCTCGCGGACCAGCTCGACCAGCAGCGCCGACCCTTGCGTGATGCCGGGCGGGAGCGGCGCGAGCATCGCCTCGCCGCCGGCGAAGCTCACGCGGCCCTCGCGGGCCTTGACGGTGATCTCGACCAGCCGGGCGCTCAGCACCGCGCCGATCCGCGGGCCTTCGCCGTCAAGCTCGATCCGCGCCTCGACGATCGCGCCGTCGGCGATCAGGATCGCGCGCGCCTCGCCGATCCCGGCCTCGTACAGCCATTCGCTCATGGGCACTCAGCCAAGCGCCACGCCCGAGGCCAGCAACAGCGCGCGCGTCTCGAACAAAGGCAGCCCGACGACGCCCGAATGCGACCCCGACAGGAAGCGCACGAACGCCTCGGCGCGGCCCTGGATGGCATAGCCGCCGGCCTTGCCGAGCCCCTCGCCGCTCGCGACGTAGCCAGCGATCTCGGCGGCGGAGAGCGGCTTGAACGCGACGATCGTGTCCGACAGCCGGGCGCGCAGCGTGCCGTCGGCGGCGATGACGCACACCGCGCTCAGGCAATGGTGGCGGCGGCCCGAGAGCAGGCCGAGCATCGCGGCGACCGTGGCGTCGTCCTCCGCCTTGCCGAGGATGCGGCGGCCGAGCGCGATCGTCGTGTCGCCGGCGAGCACGATCTCGCCCGCGCCACGCTCCACCGCGAGCGCCTTGGCGCGCGCGATACGTTCGACATAGCGGCGCGGCGGCTCGGCCGGGAGCGGCGATTCGTCGATGTCGGGCGCGGCGATTCGCGCCGGCGTCACGCCGAGCCGCGCGAGCAGATCGGCGCGGCGCGGCGAGGAGGAGGCGAGAACGAGCGCTGCGCTCATCGCGGCCCCCGGCTCACTTGAAGCGATAGGTGATCCGC
>CAZZZM010000419.1:0-1570 GCA_964658465.1 uncultured Nakamurella sp. | reverse complement strand
GTAGGACGCGTCGCCGAGCAGCAGCAGCCACCGCGCCAGGGGCCCATCCGTGGCGAACGCCGGCCGGGCGAGGACGATCGCGGCGAAGAGCGCGGCCATCGGCAGGCCGCAGGCGAGGAGCCGCGGGAAGCCGCTGGGGTCGACCCCGTAGATCGCGACGTCGCGCATCCGCGCGAGATCGAGCGCCAGGCAAGCGAGCGCCGCGACGGCGAGCGCCAGCGCCGCCGGGCGGGGGAGCGTCGACCCGTGCCGCCAGGCCAGCGCGACCGCCGTGCCGAGCGCGAACTCGAGCACGATCGGATCGCTCCAGAAGGCGAGGGCGGTCGTCGACGGATGCACCAGCGCGCCGGCGGCCACCAGGAGAGCGAGGCTCGCCGCCACGCCGGCGACCGCCGCCTCGCGGCGCAGGAACAAGAACGCGGCGAAGACCACGTAGAAGAACATCTCGTAGTTCAGCGTCCAGCCGAGCGCCACGATGGGGCGGGGCACGCCGTCGCCCGGCCGCGCGTAGGGCACGAAGCCGGCCGAGGTGACGATCTCGGCGAGGCCGGGCAGGCGCGCTTGGCCGGTGCGCGCGAGGAGGGCGGCCACCACCAGCGCGATGGCCGTGACGATCCAGTAGAGCGGCACGATGCGGATCACCCGCCGGGTCAGGAACGCCCGCGCGGCGCCCAGCGTCGCGAACAATCCGTTCGCGGCGTGCACCATGATGAAGCCTGAGATCACGAAGAACAGGTCGACGCCGGCGACCCAGGGCAGCAGGCTCGAGCGGGCGAAGGCGAGGCCGCTCTTGGCGGCGGCGAACGCGGCGTCGTCCTGCGCATGGGCGAGCACGACCATCGAGGCGGCGATGGCACGCAGGATCTGGATCGATCCGATCTGCCTCATCAGGAATGCTCGCGCGGGTCGGGGCGCCGCATTCTGCCGGTGCGCGCTTAGCGAAGGGTTACGGCGATCGATGACGGCGCCATTCGACGCATTGGAGAAGCCGCCCCCGGCCTCTAAGCTGTCGCTAAGACGCCGTCCGTCCGTGCGGCCACAAGAGGAAGCGCCCCCGAATGTTCAAGGTCCTGATCCTGATCTGCGCCGCCACCGTCGATCATGCCGCGTGCACGCAGCAGACCGCCATGGACGTCGTGCGCGGCCCGCTCGCCCATACGATCGACCAGTGCATCAAGGAGAGCCAGTCGACGCTCGCGCAGACCTCGATCGCGCCCGAGGCCGGCAAGCAGTACATGAAGGTCGTCTGCGAGGGGCAAAAGACCTCGTAGAACCGGCTGATCCTCTCCCGCGCGGCGGGAGAGGACGAGCGTGACGCCTACGGCGTGCGTGCGCCGCGGGCAGGGCCGCGCTGGCCCTGAGGGCGCGAGGGTCGTCCGCGATGGTCCGGCGTGCGCGGCTTCTGCTGCTGCGGCTTGCCGGCGCCGCCGGGACGCCCGTCGCTGCGACGCTGGTCCGGCCGAGCGTTGGCGCGTCCACCCGGCCGCTGCTGTTGCGGCGGACGCCGCGTCTCCTTCGGCTCGGCCGCCGCGGCCGCCGGATCGCGACGGTCCTCCGAGGGAATCGTCTG
>CAZZZM010000418.1:0-1577 GCA_964658465.1 uncultured Nakamurella sp. | reverse complement strand
TCTGAAGGCGATCGAGGACCAGCCGCTGCCGCTCCCCGTGAACGGGCCGGCGCGCGCGATCGCCAAGCACGAGGACGGCGCCGGCGATCGGCTCGAAAGCCTGCTCGACGATCCCGACACCCTATCGCTGCTGGCGATCAAGCTGGCGCAGCGCCAGCGCCGATAGTCCGCAGCCACCCCTTCTCCCGCCTGCGGGAGAAGGCGGCCCGACGAAGTCGGGTCGGATGAGGGGGGGATGCAGCCCCTCCCACCTTCATTCAGCCAAGCCGAAAACCTCGCCACCGCAACCGCCACCTTCTCCCGCCCTCGGGGGAGGGGCCGACCACGCACGTCCCCCACAGGAGCCCGCCCATGCCCGCAACCGACATCAACGAGGTCCTCGCCGGCCTCAAGAGCGCGCAGCAGAAGCCGCTCGACATGCTGACGAAGTCGACCTTCACCGAGAGCATGAGCCAGACCTCCGGGCTCACCTTCTACGATCTCGAGCTCGGCGCGAAGTTCGTCTATCCGGTGCTCACGCCGCTGCGCAACGCGATCCCGCGCGTCTCCGGCAAGGGCGGTTTGGCCGCCAACTGGCGCTCCGTCACCGCGATCAACACGCAGAACCTGCGCTTCGGCGTCTCCAACGCCAATCGCGGCGGTGTGCTGGCTGTCGCGACCCAGGACTATTCCGCCGCCTACAAGGGCATCGGCGTCGAGACCTCGGTCGACTTCGAGGCGCAATACGCCGGCCAGGGCTTCGACGACGTCCGCGCGGTCGCCGCCAAGACCGGCCTCGAATCGCTGATGCTCGGCGAGGAGGCGATGATCCTCGGCGGCTGCACCTCGATGCCGCTCGGCACCACGCCGACGCCGACCCTCAGCGACGTCGGCACCGGCGGCTCGCTCGCCGCCAACCTCGCGCAGAGCGTCATCTGCGTCGCGCTGACCCACGACGGCACGATCAACGCGACCCTCGCCGCCGGCATCCAGGGCCAGATCACGCGGACCAACGCCGACGGTACGACCGACACGTTCGGCGGCGGCGCCGCGGCACGCTCGGCCAACGCGACCATCACCACGGCCAACGACGGCAACGCCACGCACCTCTTGCGCGCCTCGGTGGCGCCCGTCGCCGGCGCGCTCGGCTACGCCTGGTTCTGGGGCGCGGCCGGCGCCGAGACGCTCGGCGCGATCACCTCGCTCGCCTCGACGACGATCACCGCCGCGCCGACCGGGACGCAGACAGCGGCCTCGCTCGGCAGCGCCGACAATTCGGTCAACGCGCTCGCCTTCGACGGGCTGATCACCCAGGCGCTGAAGCCCGGCTCCGGCGCGACGGTCGTCGTGCAGCCGCAGGGCATGGCCGGGCAGGGCACGCCGCTCACCTCCGACGGCGCCGGCGGCATCGTCGAGATCGATGCCGTGCTGAAGACGATGTGGGACCGCTTCCGCCTCTCGCCCGACACGATCTGGGTCTCCTCGCAGGAGGCGCTCAACATCTCGCGCAAGATCGTCACCGGCGCGGCGGCCTCGGCGCAGCGCTTCGTCTTCGACGTCACCGACGACCTCGTCGGCGGCGGCATCATGGTGCGCAC
>CAZZZM010000417.1:0-1581 GCA_964658465.1 uncultured Nakamurella sp. | reverse complement strand
GGCGTGCCGAACGGCACGTAGCCGCTGTCGTTGGCATAGGGGCTGCCGGGGTCGCGGCGCAGGCACACGCCCTTCATCGTCACGGCGGCATGGCCGCCGATCGCCCGCGCCCTGGCGCTGGCCGTCTCCCCCTCGCCGTCGAACTGGACGAAGGTGCGGACCAGCACCTGGTCCTGGCCGCCGGCGCCGCGGAAATAGCCTTTGAAGGACGCCTTGGTCTCGGCTGTGACGTAGGCGCCGCCCATCGTCAGGAACGAGTCTTCCGCATTGCCGAAGTTCTTGGCGCATTGCCGGCCGTTGGAGAAGTCGGCGAGGCCCTTCAGGTCGCGGCCGCCGCCGTGGCCGGCCGGGATCGCGCGAAAGCTCCGGCTGTCCTCGCAGATCTCGTAGAAGCGGCGCGCCAGCGAGCCGTCGCTCGAATTGTTGGGCAGCGTCGCGTCCATCGCGAAGTAGCAGGGGTTGTGGACGCTGCCGTCGGCGACCTTGCGGAGATAGAGCGCCCGCGCCCGCGCCAGGACGGGCCGCGCGATCTGGCCGCCGCCGAGCCCGACATGCGCCTCGAGCCAGGCTGGGACGCTCTCCTGCGCGGAGACCGATCCTGCCACCAGCAGGGCACCGACGCCGGTCGCGACGCGCAACAGGCGGTCCATCGTCGAAGAACGGTACCGCGATCGCATCTGCCCGAACCCCTGAAGATCGCCGGTGTCTTCGACCGCAACCTTGGCGAAAATCGTGTCGCGCGGCGTGCTGGCGATCGGCTCGCGGCCAGGATTGCCCGCTCGTCTGTACGGATGCTTAAGGCCGTACGCGCCGAATGACGCCCGCGCCTGAACCCTGATCCTCACCGGGCGTTCTGCCGCCGCCTATTCCGGAGCCTGCATGACCTCGTCCGCCGCCGTCGCTGCCCCGCCGCTCCGCCTCGTCGCGCTCGACGAGGACGATCTCGCGATCCTCTCGGCCAACCTTCAGGACGCCCTGATCCCGGTGCCGGAGATCGCCTTCCTGCCCGCCGAGAAGCGGTTCGCGCTGGCCGGCAAGCGGTTCGATTGGGTCAAGGCCGCCGCCGGCGGCTGCGAGCGGTGCGCGACGGGCCTGCATTTCGAGCGCGTGCTGTCGGTTGCGCGCGCCGGCTTCGGCCAGGACGAGAGCGAGCGCGTGCTCAACCTGCTCGCGGTGGCCTTCACGCCGACCGATGCGCCGGCCGGCCACGTCACGCTCACTTTCTCCGGGGGCGCCGCGATCCGGCTCGAGGTCGAGTGCCTCGAAGCGAGCATGGCCGATCTCGGCGAGCGCTGGCCTTGCGACAAGCAGCCGGCGCATCCCGTGGAGCAGCGGACCTAGAGCGGTCCGCCGTCGTCTCAGGCCGCTGTCACCTCGATCGAATCCACGCGGTCGGGATAGAAGGCGACATGGTCCTTGATCGCGAGGACCGCGTCGTGCGGGTCCTCGTAGGTCCACACGGCATTCGTCGCGCGCGCGCCGCCCGCCGGGATGCTGAAATAGCCGGCGTCGCCCTTGTAGGGGCAGTGCGTCGAATGCGCGGTCTTCTCCAGCGCGCTCATGTCGACATCCTCGCGCGGG
>CAZZZM010000416.1:0-1602 GCA_964658465.1 uncultured Nakamurella sp. | reverse complement strand
CCAGAGACGTCGACGAGCCAGAACCGTCGACGAGGAGGTCGAGACCTGCGGCGAGCCGACGAGCCAGGCCTCATTCACGCGCAGACTGGCGCGACCCGAACCGGCCTTTGCCGAAGCGCCGTTGACACGGGAGCCTCCCCTGCCCTAAAGCCCCGTCACGGCCTTTCGAGGCCCGCCAACGCCGACCGTGCCGCGAGCACGGAGGCGAACGTCCGACAGCGCTGATGCGCCCTCGGGCGCGCTCTGCTTTGGCTTCGTCACCGCGGCTCGCCGCTCCAACCGGCCGGAGATCCATCCATGTTCGAAGGACTGACAGAGAAACTGTCCGGCATCTTCGACGGGCTGACCCGCCGCGGCGCGCTGACCGAGGCCGATGTCACGGCGGCGATGCGCGAAGTCCGCCGCGCGCTGCTCGAGGCCGACGTGGCGCTCGATGTCGTGCGCAGCTTCACCGACAAGGTGAAGGAGCGCGCCGTCGGCGCCAATGTGGTGAAGTCCGTCACGCCGGGCCAGATGGTCGTCAAGATCGTCTCGGACGTGATGATCGAGACGCTCGGCTCCGACGCCCAGCCGATCGACCTCGACGCCCCCTCCCCGGTCGCCATCATGATGGTCGGCCTGCAGGGCGCCGGCAAGACCACCACCACGGCCAAGATCGCCAAGCGCCTCATGGACCGGCAGGGCCGCCGCGTGCTGATGGCCTCGCTCGACGTGAAGCGCCCCGCCGCCCAGGAGCAGTTGGCCGTTCTCGGGCGCCAGGTCGGCGTCGACACGCTGCCCATCGTGGCGGGCCAGACCCCGGTGCAGATCGCGACCCGGGCCGAGCAGGCCGCGCGCCTGCAGGGCTACGACGTCGTCATGTTCGACACGGCCGGCCGCACCCACATCGACGAGCCGCTCATGGCCGAGATGGCCGAGATCAAGCGCGTCGCCGGTCCCCACGAGATCCTGCTCGTCGCCGACAGCCTGACGGGCCAGGACGCCGTCAATCTGGCGAAGAGCTTCGACGAGCGGATCGGCATCACCGGCATCGTGCTGACCCGCATCGACGGCGACGGCCGCGGCGGCGCCGCCCTGTCGATGCGCGCCGTCACCGGCAAGCCGATCAAGCTGCTCGGCACCGGCGAGAAGATGGACGCGCTGGAGGATTTCCATCCCTCCCGCATCGCCGACCGCATCCTCGGCATGGGCGACATCGTCTCGCTGGTCGAGAAGGCCGCCGAGTCGATCGACGCCGAACAGGCCATGAAGATGGCCGAGAAGATGCGCAAGGGGCGCTTCGATCTCGAGGACCTGTCGAACCAGCTGGCCCAGGTCGAGAAGCTCGGCGGAATGGGCGGGATCATGGGCATGCTGCCCGGCATGGGCAAGATCAAGCAGCAGATGGCCGACGCCAACATCGACGAGCGGGTGATCAAGCGCCAGCGCGCCATCATCTCGTCGATGACCCGCCAGGAGCGGCGCAACCCCGACATCCTGAAGGCGTCGCGCAAGAAGCGCATCGCGGCCGGCTGCGGGATGAAGGTCGAGGACGTCAACAAGCTGCTGAAACAGCATCGGCAGATGGCCGACATGATGAAGATGCTGGGCGGCGCCAAGAAG
>CAZZZM010000415.1:0-1624 GCA_964658465.1 uncultured Nakamurella sp. | reverse complement strand
GTTTCGCGGTGGGCTGGTCGGACGTCTTCCGCGAGCGGTTCGAGGGTCTGCCGCTGAAGGCGATCGGCCTCGCTTTCGGAGATGGTCGGTCGCGCGGCGACCTGGTGATCACCAAGCACGGCCTTGAAGGCGGCGCGATCTACACTCTGGCGCCCGCGCTGCGCGAGGCGATCGCCGCCGAGGGCTCGGCGACGCTGCATGTCGCGTTGCGGCCCGACCTGTCGCCCGACGCGCTGGCAGCGCGCTGGGCGAAGCGCGGACGCAAGGAGAGCCGGTCGAACGCGCTGCGCAAGACGCTGGGGCTAGCACCGGCGGCGATCGGCCTGCTGCGCGAGGCGGCGCTGCCGGACGGCGCCACGCTCGCCGACCTCGACGATGCGGCCCTCGCCGCGCTCGTCAACGCCGTGCCGCTGCGGCTCACCGCGCCGATGCCGCTCGCCCGCGCGATCTCGACCGCGGGCGGCGTGCGCTTCGCCGATCTTGACGGCACGCTGATGCTGCGGCAGCGCCCCGGGGTCTTCGTGGCCGGTGAGATGCTGGACTGGGAAGCGCCGACCGGCGGCTACCTCCTGCAAGCCTGTTTCGCTACCGGCGCGTCGGCCGGTCACGCGGCTGCGAGCTGGGCTCGAAAATATTTTGCAGCGCACCCAAACCAAACGCCCGAAGCTGCGTTATGATCTTATACCGTGTTCCTTTCGAGCACTACGGTTAGAGGGCTGCCGCGCGGAATGCGAAACCTGCGGCGGCCCTTTTTGCGTCCGGGGACCTTACTGGATCGGCAGGGCCGTCTCGGCCTTCAGGCTCTCGAGCGCAAACCGGCTCTTCACGCTTTTCAGCGGCGCCAGGGCGACGAGGCGCTTGTAGAACACGTCGAACGCCGCCGTGTCGGTCACCACCACGCGCAGGATGTAGTCGACGTCGCCGGCCATCCGGTAGATGTCCATCACCTCCTTCATCGCGACGAGGTCGGCGGCGAACTTCTCCTGCATCGACGCCGAATGCTCGCCCACCTCGATCGAGACGAAGACGGTGATCCCCAGCCCGAGCTTGGCCTGATCCAGCAGGGCGATGCGGCGCTTGATGAAACCCGTCTGCTCCAGCCGCTGCAACCGCTTCCAGCACGGCGTCTGCGAGAGCCCGACGCGGTTGGCGATCTCGCCGATCGCCAGCGAGGCGTCGACCTGGACGATCGCCAGGATGCGCTTGTCGATGGCGTCGAGCGGTTTTTGCGGCGTCGGCATGAGTAGCCCTGGTAGCTGAAGCCGGCGCCCCCGATGGCCCGACATGAGAGGAGAAACTTATTCTCCGAAGCCTGTCAACGTCCTGCGGCCGCAGCCGCGGATTTATTTTACAAGTCTAGCTGCTGTATCCGCACGTACAGGCGCAATATCGACACTAACATTCCACGCTTGTCCGACTACACGCCAATAAGGTTCTCAAAACCACCCAGATCTCAGAAGTTATTTCCGCGCAAGTTCCCGCCGCGACGCGCATGTTACAACGGGAAATTGCACGTCGGGCTTCGTCAGTCCTGCGGCTGGGCGACGGTGCGCAGGTACGGCTTCACGGCTTTGAACCCCGCCGGGTATTTCTTGCGGGCGTCCTCGTCGGAGACGGCGGGCAC
>CAZZZM010000414.1:0-1625 GCA_964658465.1 uncultured Nakamurella sp. | reverse complement strand
AAGCGGCCGGTGCCTCCACGGCCGTCTCGATGATCGTCGTCATGGCCCTCGCCCCTGCTTCCGGCATCACTGTCGAAAGCTTTGGTTAAGGACGTTTGTTTACCGAAGCGTTACCGCGCCGCGCGCCCGGATCAGGCTGCGAGCCCGCGCTTGCGCAGCAACGGCTCGGTGCTCGGCAGGCGCCCGCGGAAGGCGGTGTAGGCCTCGCGCGGATCGCGCAGGTTGCCTGCGCCGTAGACGTAGGTGCGCAGGCGCGCCGCCGTTGCCGGATCGAAGATGTCGCCGGCCTCGCGGAAGGCGTCGAACGCGTCGGCGTCCAGGACCTCCGACCAGAGATAGCTGTAGTAGCCGGCCGCATAGCCGTCGCCCGAGAAGATGTGCGCGAAATGCGGGCTGCGATGGCGCATGTTGATCTCGGCGGGCATCGCGATGCGATCGAGCGCATCCGCCTCGAAGACCCCGACGTCGAGCCCGTTCTCGCCTTCCGCGGAGAGGTGCAGCGTCATGTCGACGATCGCCGACGCGGCGTACTCGACGGTGGCGAAGCCCTGGTTGAATGTACGGGCGGCGAGCAGCTTCGCGAGCAGCGCCTCCGGCATCGGCTCGGCCGTCCGGTGGTGGCGGGCATGGGTCCGCAGCACTTCCGGCTGCTCCAGCCAATGCTCGTAGAGCTGGGACGGCAGCTCGACGAAGTCGCCCGAGACGGCGGTGCCGGAGAGCAGCGGGTAGGTCACGTCGGACAGGAGTCCGTGCAGGGCGTGGCCGAACTCGTGGAACAGCGTCCGGGCGTCGTCGAAGGACAGGAGCGAGGTTTCGCCGCCCGGTGCACGCGCGAAGTTCATCACGTTGACGATGATCGGCTTCACGTCTCCGGTGAGTCGTTCCTGTGAGCGAAAGGCGCTCATCCAGGCGCCGCTCCGCTTCGACGAGCGCGCGAAGTAATCACCGAGGAAGGTACCGACCTCCGATCCGTCTGCATTCGAGACGCGCCAGGCGCGCACGTCCGGATGGTACCGCGGCACGTCCGTCAGCTCGGCGAAGTGCAGGCCGAACAGGCGCGAGGCCGTGTCGAAGGCCGCCGTGATCACCGAATCGAGGGGCAGATAGGCCTTGATCTCGCTCTCGTCGAGATCGTGTTCGGCCCGCCGCAGCTTCTCGGCGTAATGGCGCCAATCGTGCGCCCGGAGCGCGAAGTTGCCGCCCTCGGCCTGGACGATCGCCTGGAGCCGGTCGCGCTCGGCGAGGGCGCGCGCCCGGGCCGGTGTCCAGACCGCGCGCAGCAGGTCCATCGCCGCGTCCGGCGTCGCCGCCATGGTGTCGTCGAGCTTGAAATGGGCGAAGCTCGGAAATCCGAGCAGCCGCGCCCGCTCGGCGCGCAAGGCCACGATCTCGCGGATGATGCCGCGGTTGTCGGTGTCGCCGCCGCTCTCGCCTCGGCGGATCCAGGCCTCGTAGGCGCGCTCGCGCAGGTCGCGGCGGGTCGATGAGACCAGGAACGGCTCGATCAGCGAGCGCGACAGGGTGACGACGTGGCTGTGTTCGCCGCCGCGCTCCTTGGCGGCGTCGGCGGTCGAGGCGAGCAGGAAGTCCGGCAGGCCGGCGCGGTCGTCCTCGGCATCGAGCGG
>CAZZZM010000413.1:0-1640 GCA_964658465.1 uncultured Nakamurella sp. | reverse complement strand
AGCGTGACGAAAATGCGGAGCTTCATGAGGCTTGTCCTGGCTGCGGTCGGGAAGCGCGCACCCTATGGCGACCCGCGGCGCGTGTCGCAAGCTTTCCCGCGCAAGCGCGGCGCGGCGTCACTTCGCCTTCGGCACCGCCGGTGCGCCGCTGAACCAGTGCGGCAGGCCGATCGTTGTGGCGACGCCGTAGCGCGCGAGCGCGGGCTTGGGCCACGGGCCGGTGAGGTAGAGCGGCGCGAACCCGCCGGCGTCCTTGCCCGCGAGCAAGGCGCGGACATGCGCGTCGCCGAGCCAGCGCTCGTCGCCGGTGAAGGGGCGGCGCAGCGCGACCGCATAGACGCGCCCGCCGACGAGGATCTGGTGATAGTCGAACGAATTGCGCAGCTCGCCGGTCGTATCGGCCATCCAGGCGGTGGCGAAATAGGTCGGGGTCCATTCCGCGCCGTTGGGGGCGGGGAAGATTGCGAGGCGCGCGGGCACGCCCGGGCCGACTCGCTCCGGCTCGAGCCGAATCGTCAGCGCGAGAAGTATCGGGACCAGGGCGATAAACAGCGCGGGGCGGCGGCGCGCATCGAGCACAAAGCGTACGCCGAACAGGCCGAACAGCGGCAGGACCCATTTGAAATAGTGCAGATTGTTGAAGCGCCACAGGCCGGTCGGGAGCAGGTCGACATAGGCGAGCATCAGGATCGTGTAGGCCAGACCCGCCGCGGCGACGGCGAGCGTCACCGCGCGGCGCGCGGGCGGCGTCGCGCTGCACGCCGCGATCATCCCGGCGCCGCCGAGCAGCAGCCACGGCGCATAGTCGAGCAACCCGATGCCCTCGCCGAACCAGCCGCGCGGATCGACCAGCACGACATAGGCCTTCCAGCCGAGCCATCCGAAATTGAAGCCGTATTGCGCCGAGTAGCGCATGTAGGGGCTGGGGGCGGCGCCGTAGATCGCGACGTAGAGCGTTGCCAGCAGGCCGAAGGCGATCGCGAAGCTCGCCGCAGCGATCCCTGCCGCGCGCAGATCGCGCGTACGGTAGAGCGCCGCCGCCGCCGAGAGCGCGACGATCGCGCCGACGATCGCATCGCCGGGGCGGGCGAACGGGATCAGGCCGAGCGCGATGCCGAGGATACTCGCCGGCCAGCGTGATGTGGTGGTGGCGCTTCTCCCTTCTACCGCGCCCCGGCGAAGGCCGGGGCCCGGGAGCGGGCGGGCGCTAGGCTCGGGTAGCGCTTCGTGCGCCGCGGCAGCGCGACTGAGCCCCGGCCTCCGTCGGGGAACTCGAGCGCCCGAATCCTCCCACAACCGCGCCATCGCGCCGAGCGCCAGCCACAGCAGTGCCGCCGACGGCGTCGTCGTCCAGGGTTCGATCCACAGCTTGGCGATGCCGAATTGCGCGAGCGTCGTCGCCGCGAACAGCAATGCCGCGCCCCAGGCGGGCACGCCGAATGCGCGCGCAACGCTGCGGAACCCGGTAAAGGCCAGCAGATAGCAGGCCAGGTCGATGAAGAAGAACGGCTGGCTCGGCCAGACCTGCAGGAACGGCATCCCGAGCAGCGGATAGAGCAGCGCATAATAATGCAACGCGGGATCGAGGTTCCCCGCCGCCAACGCGCTCGCCGAGCGCACGTACAGCGCCTGATCCTGCC
>CAZZZM010000412.1:0-1644 GCA_964658465.1 uncultured Nakamurella sp. | reverse complement strand
CGGATGCGCTCGGTGACGTCGTCGGTGGTGCACTCGACGAGGCCGTCCGTGGAGACGCGGTGGTCGCGCAGGCCCTCCTCGTAGATCAAACGGAGCGCCAGCAGCACCAGGGTCTCGTCCTTGCGCAGGCGCTCGGCGACGATATCGTGGCGCGGCCCGTCCTGGGCCAGCGTCAGGGAGACCATCTGGTCGCGGTGCGACACGGTCAGGGCGTAGCCGAGGCAGGCGAAGTAGTCGGTGAAGAACGGCGCGTAGTGGCGCGCGAGCTCGTAGCTCCGGCCGATGCCGGGCGTGTTCGAGTAGATCACCTGCCCCTTCAGCAGCACCGCGAGCGCCCGGGTCAGCTCCTCCACGTCCGGTGCGCGGGCGCCGGGCGGGGGTGGCTCGTCGCCGTCGACGATGGCGCGGAACGGCTCAAGCATGCCGGTCGCCTCGGGCGCGGCGAATCAGGAAATCCGGGCAGTCGAGCCAGCCGTTCGAGACGCGGCCCTCGACCCGCGAGATCGCGTAGCGGTCCGCAAGCCCGCCCTCGAACAGCACGTCGATCTCGCGCAGGCGCTGGAACACGACGAAGGCGTCGACGTCCGCCACCGAGATCGCGGAGCCGCGCAGCGTGCCGTCCGGCGCGAGATGGCGGTCGAGGAAGTCGGTCATGGACTCCGCCGTCACGGTTGTGCGGCGCCGGTAGGCGGCCTTGGCCTCGACGAAGGCTTCGATCATGGGATCGATCTCGAAATCCGGCAGCGCCTCGGTCTCGATCGGCGCCTTGCGCCCGCGCGGGATCGACAGGTGCGGCGTGCCGATCGGCGGGCGCAGCAGCGAGATCGCCGGGGCCACGTCCGGCGCGCCTGCCGCGGCGCCGACCGCGCGCAGGGCCGCCGCGGTGCGCTCGATGCCGGCGGAGTCCGGCCGGTCCATGTAGCGGACGGCCGCCGCGATCCGGCGCTCCATCCGCGCGACCACGTCGTCGACGGCGTCGAGGTGCCGGTCGAGGCCCTCGAAGATCGACAGGACCTGCGTCAGGTCTGCGCGCACGCCGCGCTCGGCGACGCGCAGGTCGGTCGCCCGGCCCTCGCGCAGGATCGCTTCGGCGAGCGCCCGGATCAGCAGCGGGTCGCGCAAGGCTCGGCCGGCCTCGCGCACGATCGCCGATCGGAAGCGGAACGGGTTGAAGCGGGTGTGCAGCGTCCGGTAGTCGCTGATCAGGTGGCGCTCGACGAAATCCTCGAAGTAGAGGCGGAAGGCGGCGCGCATGTCCTCCTCGTGGAGGATGCGTTCCTCGATCTTGCGCATCGCGCCGGCGAGGCCGCGAACGTGGCCGAGGAAGGCCTGTGCCGCGCGCGCCGCGTTGCCGAGCGCCTCGGAGCGGTCGCCGGGGTTGGCGATCGCGCTTTCCAGGCTGCCGAGCACGTCGAGGATGGCGGCGCCGTAGGAGCGGGTCTCGCCGCGCTCCATCCGCGACAGCTCTTCGAGCAGAAGGCGCGCCTCGGGGTCGAAATCGACCACCGGCACGTAGCGCTCGCGCCGCTCGATCAGCCAGCCGGTGTCGAGGAAGCGCCGGAACAGGGCGGAGCGCCGCTCGATCGGATCGACCGGCACCGGCTCGTCGTCGGATTGCTGGTCGAGCGCCCACTCGGCGGAGAA
>CAZZZM010000411.1:0-1647 GCA_964658465.1 uncultured Nakamurella sp. | reverse complement strand
AGGGCAGGCTGTTCGGCCGCTACCTCAAGGTCGTGCCGCGCTGCGAGAGCTGCGGCGAGGACATGAGCCACCAGCGCGCCGACGACGCGCCGCCCTACGTGACGATGATGATCGTCGGCCACCTGCTCATCCTCGGCGTCGCCCTGCTCGAGGACACCTATGCGCCGCCGACCTGGGTGCACCTGGCGATCTGGCTGCCGCTGGTCGTGGTGCTGAGCCTCGCGCTGCTGCCGCGGGTCAAGGGCGCCATCGTCGGCCTGCAATGGGCGAACCGCATGCACGGGTTCGGCTCGTAGCGGTCACTTTCTAACCCCTTGCCCCCCTGTGCGGATTCGTGCGGTTCTGTCCGCATCGCAGGGGAGGGTGGGATGGCATCGCCGGAGACCGAGCTGCCCGAGGCGCAGAGCCGGGCCATCGCCCAGGCGGTGCGCGAGGCGCTGGCCCGGCGCCGCATCTCGCGCCAGAAGCTCGCCGACGACGCGCGCATTTCGATCTCGACGCTGGAGAAGGCGCTGTCCGGCCGGCGTCCGTTCACGCTGGCGACGACGATCCGGCTCGAGGAGGCGCTCGGCGCCTCGCTGCGCGGGCCGGCCCCGGCCGCCGCGCCACCCGCCGCGCGGTCCGCACCGGAGGCGCTCGGCGCCTATTCGCACGAGTCGGTCGCCTGGCTCGAGGGACGCTACCTGACGCTGCGGCCGTCCTTCGGAGCGGCCGACGCGATCTTCGCCTACCGCACCGAGATCTTCTGGGACGAGGCCGACGCCTGCCTGGCCTTCCGCGAGGTCGAGCGGCTCGACGCGCCCTTCGCGCAAACGGGGCGCGTCTCGGTCCCGCATCAGTCGGGGGCGATCTATCTCGTCACGCAATGGCACGGCCAGTACCGCCTCGCCGTGCTCGGGCGACCGACGATCCAAGGCGAGATGTACGGCATGCTCACGAGCCTGCAGTCGGGTCGCGGCGGTCAGCTGACGCCCGTCGCCGCCCCGCTGGTGCTGATTCCGGAGGCGCGGCTGGCGAGCGCGATGCCTTATGGCCGCCTCACCGCGGGGATGCCGGAATACGCCGCCTGCCGGGCGTTGCTCGCGCGGGTCGGCGACGAGGGCTACGCGACGTTCTTCGCCTGCCCCGGTTGAAGCGTGCGGACGCGTCCGGCGTCGCGACGGCGGCGTGCGGTTTCGCGCCGAACGACGCCGAACCTGCCCGTGGCCGTCAGGCGTGCGGCGATGAGAGCTTCGGGGTCGAGCGAGGCGCCGCCGCGGCGCGCTCGACGCCACGGAGACCCCTCATGCCCACGTCCCTCGCCAGCAAGTCCCTCGTCCTCGCCGCCGTTCTCGTCGCCGGCGCGATCGGCGGCACCGGCCATGCGGCGCCACGCGTCCAAATCCATGCCGACATGCTCGACGACGTCACGTCGAGCGCCCCCGGCCGCTGCGAGGGCATCGCGAGCGCCGACCGCGCGGCCTGCCGAAAATTCGTGGCAGAATTGGCCGACGCGGGTCGCAACGCAACGCTCGGCGTCCTGTCGAAGGATTGGCACGGCCCGCGCCTCGCCGCCTTCGCGCGTCTCGTCGATGCCGAGCGCACCTTCGCCAGCGCGATCGCCGCCAACGAGACCGGCGCGATGTCCGGCTCGTCGGATGCGGCAGA
>CAZZZM010000410.1:0-1671 GCA_964658465.1 uncultured Nakamurella sp. | reverse complement strand
ACGACCTCCGTCCACCGGCCCTGCCGCGCAAGCTCGAAGATCGCGGCGCGCAGCCGGCTCGCTTTCATCCTGGCGACAAGCTCTGCCGAGGGACGCCACGTCGGCTCCGCTGCCTGCCGCTCGGCGATCGCCCGCGTCACGTCGTCGAGCCGGCCCTGGCGGTATAGATCCCACAGCGGGGCCTCGTCCTCTGGCATCGGCTTGGTCGCGTCGATATCCGCGGGCAGGCGCCAGGTGGGATCGAGCCGCGACAGTCGGCGCGCCTCCGCCGCGACCCGAGCCGTCTGCCCGTGCGCCGCGTAATACCGCAGCGCCTGCTCCTGGGCGCGCGGCACGGACGCGGCGGTGGGCGAGATCGGCCCGACGATGGCCGCCAGGCCGAGACCCAGAGCTCTCAGCCGGCCAGGCATGACGGATACCTCATCTCGGCGGCGACGAGCGCGAGCAAGTCGAGCGTGACGGCGTAATAGCTCTCGTCGAGACGGACCCGGCGCTGCGTCTGGTCGATCCGGACGCCGTCGGCGGCGCAGGCCGTCAGGCTCGCGATCGCGGCGTAATCCTGCTCGCGGAGCCATTCCGCAGGTCGGCCCGTCGTCACGTCGACGAGGGGCAGCGGGCCGCGCCCCGCCCCGTGCCAGGCCTGCAGGAACGGCGCGTAGAGCTCCGGCGTCCCGAGCCCGGCCCAGGCGATGTACAGCGGGATGCGGATCGCATTGTAGGCGAAGCGCTGCGGAAAGGCGTCGGCGGGCCGCGGCTGCGCATCGTGCAACGAGACCCAGTCGCTCGGCAGCCGCGACGGTCCGAAGCGGAGGCGCCCGACGAGGTCGAGCCCGTTGCGGCCGAGGCCGGCCCAGTCGAACTCTGGCGCGACGATCGACAGCCGCGGGAAGGCGGGAAACACCCAATAGGACAGGTTGATCACCGGGCCGTCGGCGCGATCCTCCGCCGCGAACCCGGCGACGCCCGGCAGCAGCGTGGCGCCGTGCGCGCCGTGCCAGACGACGACCTTGCGCCCGACCTCGACCGCGATGCGACGCGCGGCGACGCGATAGGGCAGCGCGCCCCAGGCTTCCGTTGCCTCGGTCAAGGCCCAGGCGGCGAGGATGTCGCCGTCGGAGGCATCGTTCATGTCGGCGACGGCGGGTCGCTTGCCGGGCTCCCATCGCCAGGCCAGCAACGCGTCGTCGCGCACCATGAGGTTCGCGCGGGTCCACCCCCAGATCAAATCGAAGGCCGGGCGGTCGTTCGCCGCGACGGCGAGGAGCATGCCGTAGCCCTGGCCCTCGGAATGGCTGATGTCGCCGTTGCCGGTATCGACGATGCGGCCGGTCGCGGTGAGGAACCGCGCCTTGAAGCCGCGCCATGCCTCCGCGTCGTGCAGGGCGCCGACGAGCGGCGTGCCGAGCGTCGGCGCCGTCGTCGCGGTCGCCGCGGCGCCGGCGATCGCCGAGGCGAGCCAGAGAAGCAGCGCGATGCCGAGGGACTTCATGATGTTCTCCTGCCGACGTTGCGGACGAGCCAGAGCGTGGAGCCGCTGAGGCACACCGCCGTCACGAGGGCGAGGGCGGCGAACGCCAGCGGGTGGAGAGAAAACCAATGCGCGGCGAGAAGGCGCGCGTTGCCGAGCGAGGGCGACCCGCTCGCGACGTAGGTGAAGGACGTCGCCGCCGT
>CAZZZM010000409.1:0-1676 GCA_964658465.1 uncultured Nakamurella sp. | reverse complement strand
AGCGCCGACGAGCTGCCGGAGGGCAGTTCGCCATCCTCGGTGTCGCCGAGCAGGACGGGCAGCAGATCGGCGCCGGCCTGAAGCCTGCCGTCGGGTTGCTGAAAGCGTTTCAGAAGTGCGTCGGCGAGGTGCGCGGCACGCCTGCGCCAGATCGCGTCGCCCGTTGCGTCGGCGAGGTCGAGGAAGCCGGCGCCGAGTGCCGCATAATCCTCGGGCGTGCCGTCGATGGCCGCTCGGCCTTGGAAGATCTGGTGCTTCAGGTCGCCTGCCTTGGCGTCGTAGGCCAGCGTCCAGATCCGCGTCGCCGCCTTGGTCGCGGCGGCGGTGAGGTCGGCGGCGCCGAGCGCCTTGCCGGCGCGCGCCATGGCGCCGATCGTCAGCCCGTTCCAGCCGCTGACGATCTTGTCGTCGCGAGCGGGTTGCGGCCGCTTCATGCGGGCCGCCAGCAGCTTGGCGCGCATCGGCGCGAACTTGGCCAGCAGCGCAGCGGGGTCGGAGACGCCAGCGCGCTTGAGCGTGTCGGCGATCGGCAGGCGGACCCGCAGCACGCCCGGCGGCGGTGCACCGGCCGCGAGCGCCTCGCCGCCACGGGGCGCCTCGGGCAGCGGGGTCAGCTCGTAGGCGCCGAGGAAGCGCTCGGTGTCCTTGTCGCCGAGCACGGCCTCGAGCTGCGGGCGCGTCCACAGGTAGGTGGCGCCCTCGACGCCGTCGGTCTGGGCATCGAGCGCGGTGGCGAAGCCGCCCTCGGGCAGCGCCATGTCGCGGGCAAGGAAGCGCGCGGTGGCCAGCGCCACATCGCCGTCGAAGGCGTTGCCGGTGGTCTGCGCCCGCGCGGTGTACAACGCCAGGAGCTGGGCGTTGTCCGTCAGCATCTTCTCGAAATGCGGCACCGACCAGCTCGGCTCCGTCGAATAGCGGTGGAAGCCACCGGCGAGCTGATCGTCGATGCCGCCGAAGGCCATGGCATCGAGCGTGCGAGTCAGCGCGGTGGCGGCGGCCTCGTCGTGGTCGATGCGGGCGTCGGCGGCGAGCAGCGCCAACGCCGGCGCCTGCGGGAATTTCGGGCCGGATTGCGGAGAGCCCAGCCCGCCGTTCACCGGATCGATGCCCCGCAGAAGGATCTGCGCCGCAGACTTCAGCCAAGGCCGTGGCGTGACTGGCACTTGGCCGTCCTCGTCGCTCTTGGCGGCGAGCGAGCGCAGCGCCGTCATCATCTCGGTCGCGGCCGGGGTCACCTTCTCGGCACGATGATTGGTCCACAGATCGTGGATGACGGCCAGGACCTTGGGAAAGCCGGGCGTGTCGCCGTCGTCCTCGGGCGGGAAATAGCTGCCGGCATAGAACGGCGCACCGTCCGGCGTCAGGAACAAGTTGTTGGGCCAGGCGCCGTGGCCGTCGAGCATCTGCGTCGCGTCCATGTAGAGGCGATCGACGTCGGGACGCTCCTCACGGTCGACCTTCACGTTGACGAAGGCCTCGTTCATCAGCTTGGCGATGGCGGGATTGGAGTAGATCGTCTTTTCGGCGACATGGCACCAGTAGCAGGTGGAATACCCCACCGAGAGGAAGATCGGCTTGTTCTCCGCCTTGGCCTTGGCGAAAGCCTCCGGACCCCACGGGAACCAGTCCACCGGATTGTGGGCGTGGAGCAGCAGGTAGGGATCGGCCGAGTTGAT
>CAZZZM010000408.1:0-1677 GCA_964658465.1 uncultured Nakamurella sp. | reverse complement strand
CGAGGCGTCCGCGATCGGCTCGGTCACGTCCGACGGCCGCGCCAGCAAGGTTTCGCACACCTCGGCGTGGATGCGCGCCGCCTCGACGAGGTCGCACGGGATCGCCCCGGCGTTGCAGCCGTCGGCGAAGGCGAGGAGCGGGATGAAGGCCGCTTCGAGGCCATCGAGCAGCACCGTCGCCAAGTCCCAATCGACGTCGCCGAGGCGCTGCTTGGCGCGGGGCTGGTGCTTGTGCGGCGCGGCGCGCTGGTCGGCGAGCGCATCCTTCAGGCCTTGGAAACCCGCCGCTGGGGCGGGGCCGCGCAGCACGCCGATCTCCAGTGCCGCCGCGCCGCGCACGACGTCGGTGCGGGGCAGGCCGAGGCCGACCAGGGGATGCGCGAGGAGCGCGATGATCCGCGCCGGAATCGCGTCGCCCTGTTCCCGATGGAGGTCGACGGCGAGTTCCGCCGCGAGGCGCGCCATCCGCCCCGCCGGGCTGCGGCTGAGCGCGAGTCCGGCCCCGTCCTCGGCGACGATGCCCCAGCGGGCGAGATCGGCGGCGACCCGCATGGCGAGCGCCCGGTCGGGCGTGATCAGGGCGGCGGTCAGCCCCGGCGTCGCCAGCGTTTCGCGCAGGGCGATCGCTGCCACCAGCGCCTCGTCGCGCTCGTCGGCGGCCTCGACGACGGCGAGCCCTGCGAGACCCTGCCGCCCCAGCGTCTCGCGCATCGTCGGGTCGAGGCGCGCCCAGGCATCGGTGGTCTCGGCCGGCCGCAACGCCTGCGACAGAAGCGCGGCGCGCGCGGTGACCTCGGGATCGTGGCCGCCGAGATCGACCACCGCGGTGCGCGCGATGCCGAGGCAGCCGGGGCCGAGGAGCCGATGCAGCACGGCCTGCGGGTGGCCGTGAGCGATCTCGCGGTCGAAACCGGCGCCGGTCTCGATCGCGTCCCAGCCCGCCGCGTCGAGATCGAGGTCCAGTCCGGGGAGCACCACCGCGCCGTGGGGCAGCCCCGCCACCGCGGCGATGAGTTTGGCCGTCGCCGGCACCGAGCCGGTCGAGCCGGCGATCACCACCGGTTCGCGCGGCCGCTCGCGGGACAGGCGCGCGGCCTCGGCCAGAACGAGGTCGCGCGCGCGCGAGACCGGATCGGTCAGCCCGCGCTCGGCCAGGATGCGCGGCCAGTTCTCGGCGGCGATCCGCACGAAGTCGAGGGTCAGGCCGAAATAGCGCGAATACTCCGCCTCGACGGCGCCTTCGATCTCCGACCAGGGCACCCCCTCGACGGTCAGCGCGTCCATCAAGCCTTCGAGGTCGGCGGCGAGCGCCACCGCGTCGGCGGGCGAGGCGGGCACCAGGAACGGCACCTCGGCGTCGATCGGCAGCAGCGAGCGATCGACCGCCTGCGCCCAGGACTGCACCAGCCGGGCGAGGATCAGCCGGCGCTCCAGCTTCTGCATCTCGGGATCGAGCCCGGTGGCGGCGTTCGCGACGAGCGGCATCGCGGCCAGATCGAGTTCGGCCTCGTCCGCCTCGCCGAGCGGGATCATCCGCGGCAGCAGCGCCGCCGCGCCGAGGCGCGCGGCCAGCCGCTTGGCGAGTTCCTTCGCCACGCCCGGCGTCGGCAGGTAGATCGTGACGCCGGCCAGCGCCAGCGGGTCGTGCCCGAGATCGCCGACGAGGCGGCCGTCGAG
>CAZZZM010000407.1:0-1693 GCA_964658465.1 uncultured Nakamurella sp. | reverse complement strand
ATAGGGCGCGGCCCCCGCCGGCCGCGGCCAGCTCCAGTGCTCGCGTCGACCCGCGACGGGCGTGGCGGCCCGGCTCGTCGTCGCATCGGCGAACGGCAGCGTCGCCGGAAAGGTATAGCCGCCCGGCATCGGCGCCCGCGTGAGCGGCCCGGTGACCAGCGGCAGCCGCTCGCGCGGGCGGGTCCCATCTGCCGCTGTCGACCGCATGTAGGCGCTTCCGGTGCCCAGCCCGGCATGCGCCTCGCGGAAGAGATACGAGCCGGAGGTCGCCGCCGCGCCAGGCCGCACGCCGGCCGGCATGTAGTCGGCGAGGTCGCGCATGGCCCGGCCAATGAACCAGCCGACGCCGCAGCAGGCCGCGACGATCACCCCGAGCTCGAGCCGGAAGCCGTAGCGGCTCGGCACGATCCTGGCGACGGCGAGGAGCACGCCGAGAAAAACGACCGCCATCGCGATGTGGACGGGGCGCACGGGCCATCGCGGCGTCTCGCGATGGTAGGTCAGCCAACCGAGAACGACGCCGAGTGCGACCGCGCCGAAGAACCAGAGCCAATGCGTGTGGAGGATGGGCATTCGAGGCGCCTATGTTCGCGGACGGGGATCGGCACGGCCGTTTCCGTCAACGCCGTCCGACCGGGCGGTCGTGGCATCGTCGCAGCCGGCTTGCCGGACGCACGCCGAAGGCGCACAGGCCGCGACGTCGCTAGAAGACCATCTGCCGCCGTCGCTGCAAAGGAGGCGGTTCGACCGATCCCGCGATCGATCCGGCCGAGCCGCGCGGCGCCATCTTGACGCCCCCGGCCCCTCATGCGACCCGAGACGACGGCCCGGCACCGGGGTATAGCGCAGTCTGGTAGCGCGATAGTTTTGGGAACTATAGGTCGCAGGTTCGAATCCTGCTGCCCCGACCAGGGCGCCGCGAAGGATCGACGACGGAGGGATCGATGAGCGCACGCATCTACAAGCCGTCGCCCTCCGCGACGCAGTCCGGCAAGGGCGCCACCAAGCTCTGGGTGCTCGTCTACGATCCGGCAAGCGCGCCGCAGGTCGAGCCGCTGATGGGCTGGACCTCGTCGTCCGACATGAATCGCCAGATCACGCTGCGCTTCGCCACGAGGGACGAGGCGGTGGCCTATGCCGAGCGCAACGGCATCGCCTATCGCGTCGAGGAGGAGAAGCCGATCGAGCGCAAGGTCCTGGCCTATTCCGACAACTTCAAGTCGACCCGGCGCGGGATGTGGACCCACTGACGGCCCGGTCGCGAGAGTTTGGCCCCGTAGCTCAGCTGGATAGAGCAGCCGCCTTCTAAGCGGCAGGTCGTAGGTTCGAGCCCTACCGGGGTCGCCAACAGTAGGGCCGGGCGTATCGCGCCGTTGTTTTGTCGCGCCCCGGATGGCGCGAACGCAACTCGCGAGGTCGCGACATGCAGGTCTCCATTGGCGCCGTAACCCTCACCTTGCTCTTCGTCGCTCTGGCCACGCCTTGCGTCGCAGAGCCCGCCCGATCCACGCGACCGGCCCCCTTGAAGCCTGGCGACACGTTCGCGGACTGCAAGAACGACTGCCCGTTGATGGTCGTGGTGCCGGCTGGCGCCTTCGTCATGGGCTCGAGCCGCTATGCGCGCGAGCAGCCGCAGCGCACCGTCGCCTTCCGCCGTCCCTTCGCCGTCGGCCGGTTCGACGTCACCTTCGAG
>CAZZZM010000406.1:0-1699 GCA_964658465.1 uncultured Nakamurella sp. | reverse complement strand
ATCGGCATGACGGTGATCGAGGACATCGTGCGGCGCGAGCTGGCGGGGTGGGTGTAGGCGGCCCTGTGCAAGGGCGAGGCTGACCCGTATCGTTTCGCCGCCAAAGCCTCTAGGAGAAGCCCTGGAGGCCCCACGTGACGACCGATATCATCCACGACGACATCCTCGAGCGGCACGACAAGGTGCTGATCGTCGACTTCGGCTCGCAGGTGACGCAGCTCATCGCCCGCCGCGTGCGCGAGGCCGGCGTCTATTGCGAGATCGCGCCGTTCCAGTCGGCCGAGACCGCCTTTACGGCGCTGAAGCCGAAGGCGGTGATCCTCTCCGGCGGCCCCGCCTCCGTCACCGATCCCGCCTCGCCACGCGCGCCGCAGGCGATCTTCGAGGCCGGCGTGCCGGTGCTGGGCATCTGCTACGGCGAGCAGCTGATGGCGGCGCAGCTCGGCGGCGCCGTCGAGGCCGGCCATCACGCGGAATACGGCCGCGCCGAGGTCGAGGCTTCCGCCGACTCACCGTTGTTCGCCGGCGTGTGGGAGCGCGGCCGCCACCAGGTGTGGATGAGCCACGGCGACCGCGTCACCCGGCTGCCGCCCGGCTTCTCATCGATCGGGCATTCGCCGAACGCCCCCGTCTGTGTGATCGCCGACGAAGCGCGAAAATTCTACGGCCTGCAGTTCCACCCCGAGGTGCACCACACCCCCGAGGGGCCGCAGCTGATCGCCAACTTTTTGTTCGAGATCGCCGGCTGCAGCCGCGACTGGACGATGAAGGCGTTCCGCGCCGAAGCCATCGCCGCGATCCGCGCCAAGGTCGGCAACGGCCGCGTGCTGCTCGGCCTGTCGGGCGGCGTCGACTCCTCGGTCGCGGCGGTGCTGATCCACGAGGCGATCGGCGACGCGCTCACCTGCGTCTACGTCGACCACGGCCTGATGCGGCAGGGCGAGAGCGAGGAGATCGTCTCGCTGTTCCGCGGCCACTACAACATCCCGCTCGTCCACGTGGACGCCTCCGAGATCTTTCTCGCCTCGCTGCACGGCATCCGCGACCCCGAGGAGAAGCGCAAGATCATCGGCCGGCTCTTCGTCGCGACCTTCGAGGCGGAGGCAAAGAAGCTCGCCACGGACGGCCGCGGCGCGCCGGAGTTTTTGGCGCAGGGCACGCTCTACCCGGACGTGATCGAAAGCGTCTCCTTCTCGGGCGGGCCGTCGGTGACGATCAAGTCGCACCACAACGTCGGCGGCCTGCCCGAGCGCATGAACATGAAGCTCGTCGAGCCTCTGCGCGAATTGTTCAAGGACGAGGTGCGCGCGCTCGGCCGCGAGCTCGGCCTGCCCGCCGCCTTCGTCGGCCGCCATCCCTTCCCAGGCCCTGGCCTCGCCATCCGCTGCCCCGGCGCCGTGACGCCGGAAAAGCTCGCGATCCTGCGCCAGGCCGATGCGGTCTACCTCGACGAGATCCGCAAGGCCGGCCTCTACGACACGATCTGGCAGGCCTTCGCCGTGCTGCTCCCCGTGCAGACGGTCGGCGTGATGGGCGACGGGCGCACCTACGATTTCGTCTGCGCGCTGCGCGCGGTGACCAGCGTCGACGGCATGACGGCGGATTTCTATCCCTTCGACATGAACGTGCTGGGCCGCGCCGCGACGCGGATCATCAACGAGGTGAAGGGCATCAACCGCGTGGTCTACGACGTGACCTC
>CAZZZM010000405.1:0-1702 GCA_964658465.1 uncultured Nakamurella sp. | reverse complement strand
ATTGGCTCAAGACGAAATGCGTGCTCACCGACGCTTTCGTGATCATCGGCTATCAGCCGGGCACCGGCGCTGTCCGCGCGCCGCTGGCAAACATCAAGATCGCGCGCTTCGACGGCGAGCGGCTGCGCTATGCCGGCGCCGACGGGACCGGGTTCAGCGAGCGCGTCGCCGAGGCGCTACGCGAGCGGCTCGATCGTATCAAGGCGCCGGCTTGCGCTGTTCGAGGGCTGAAGGTCGCCGGCGCACTGTGGGTGTCGCCGGACCTGCGCGCGCTGGTCGCCTACCGCGGCGTGACGACAGCCGGCGAGCTGCGGCATGCCAGCTTCAAGGGGCTCGAGGACTGACCGGATGCTGTCGTGGCACGCGCGACGAGGGCGGTTGCAGGGCCGATCACGGGGCGCCTAGCAGTTCGTCGATGCTCGGCACCTCGCCGAACTGGCGAAGCACCACAGCATCCTCGAACTCGCCGGTAGATGGATCGCCGGTGCGCGAGAACGCGACGGCGCCCGCCGCGGTCTCCGCCATCCGCCTTGCCGCGCTCTCCGCAGCGCCGGCGCTCTGCCGATCCTGCGCCTCGCCGGCGACGAGCTTACCCTCCTCGTTCCGGTCAAACGGCATCGCCACGAAGTAGGTTACGGGCGCCATGGCTTCTCTCCGCTCTTCCGGGCCCTTGCATCCTGCTCCTGCGACGCGTCGCCGATCGCCGAGCCGTGGGCCGAGAAATAGTATCGTTCCCCCGTCAGGAACGTGGCCATCGCGTCGATCGCAGAAATGACCATCGACGCCGCATGGTAGGCCGGGCCCATCGGCTTGACGCATCGGCACACCTCCGTCATCGCGTCACGACAGACGCGCATCGCTCTGACCGCCGCCGCCGGATCGGGCGGCATGTCAGATCGACCCGTGCGGCGCACCATCTCCATCCCCCGATGTTCCTGCATTGTTCTACAGGCGGAGGGCGGCGGAAGTCGAGTCGTCGCTGCGCCACATGGCGGCGGCGGTGACGCCGGCCGAAGCTCCGGCCATGACCTTTCCGGATCTCACCGTCGACCACGATTGCTCCAGCCCGCTGCGCCGCCTTGAACTCAGCCGCTACCCGCGGGCGGCCAGCGCTACTCCGCTATTTTGGCTGGCGGCCGTCGGGCTGCTACGGCAAATCGGATGTGCGACGTCGATCCGGACTGCGCGCGCTGCGGCGACACCGGCTGGGTCTGCGAGGCGCACAACGATCGGCCGTGGGTCGTCGACGGCGCTGCCCATTGCAACGCGCCGGGCGTTCCGTGACCGGACTGTAATCCCTCGGACGGTCGCGGCGATCCGCCAGACGTCCGGCGCATCATGGCGAGAGCGACGGAGGCCAAGCCGCAGTAGGCCGAATCAGGCATCCTTCGCCGGATGCGATCCTCCTCAATCTTCGTCGGCTCCCTCTACGTCCTCCTTTGCGCGCCAGCCAGCGCCGCCGTGCTGCCGGCGCTGCCCGATCCGATAATGACGCCCGGCGCCGTCGATCCCGCTGCGACGCGCGAAGTCGTCTGCAACAGCTCGACGCGCGGTCGCCGGCACGTCACCACGGCAATGAAGGCCGAAGTGCTCGCCGGCTACAACATCCCGGATGCCGAGAGCCCATTCTACGAGATCGACCATCTTGTCCCGCTGGCGATCGGCGGCGCGAACACCGTCGCGAATCTCTGGCCGGAGCCGT
>CAZZZM010000404.1:0-1708 GCA_964658465.1 uncultured Nakamurella sp. | reverse complement strand
ATCGTCTCGCAGATGCACCGCTCGCCGGGCGTCTTCTTCGATCACGACAAGGGCAAGAGCCACTCGTCCGGCAAGCTGCTGTTTGCCGCCCGCATCATCCCGTACCGCGGCTCGTGGCTCGACATCGAGTTCGACGCCAAGGACATCGTCTACGCGCGTATCGACCGGCGCCGGAAGATCCCGGCGACGTCGCTGCTCTATGCCCTCGGCATGGACGGCGAGGAGATCCTGTCGACCTTCTACAAGACGATCACCTACACCAAGGACAAGCACGGCTGGCGCTTCCCGTTCAACGGCGAGCGGATGAAGGGCGTCAAGGTCTCGACCGATCTCATCGACGCCGTGTCGGGCGAGGTCGTCGCCGAGACCGGCAAGAAGCTGACCGCGCGCTCGATCAAGCTGCTCGAAGAGAAGGGCGTGAAGTTCCTCCGCGCGGCCGATGACGACCTGCACGGCCAGTACATCGCCACCGACCTCTACAACCCGTCGACCGGCGAGATCTTCGCCGAGGCCGGCGAGGAGATCACCGCGAAGTCGCTGGCGGCGCTCATCGAGGCCGGCTTCGACGAGCTGCCGCTGCTCGACATCGACCACATCAACATCGGCCCCTACATCCGCAACACGCTCGCCGTCGACAAGAACCACTCCCGCGAGGAGGCGCTGTTCGACATCTACCGCGTGATGCGCCCGGGCGAGCCGCCGACGCTCGACACCGCCGAGAACATGTTCCACTCGCTGTTCTTCGATCCGGAGCGCTACGACCTCTCCGCGGTCGGCCGCGTCAAGATGAACATGCGCATGGACCTCGACGCGCCGGACACCCAGCGCGCGCTGCGTCGCGAGGACATCCTCGCCGTGGTCCGCGCCCTGGTCGACCTGCGCGACGGTCGCGGCGAGATCGACGACATCGACCATCTCGGCAACCGGCGCGTCCGCTCGGTCGGCGAGCTGATGGAGAACCAGTATCGCCTCGGCCTGCTGCGCATGGAGCGCGCCATCAAGGAGCGCATGAGCCAGGTCGACATCGACACGGTGATGCCGCAGGACCTCATCAACGCGAAGCCCGCGGCCGCCGCCGTGCGCGAGTTCTTCGGCTCGTCGCAGCTGTCGCAGTTCATGGACCAGACCAACCCGCTCTCCGAGATCACGCACAAGCGGCGTCTCTCGGCGCTCGGGCCGGGCGGCCTGACGCGCGAGCGGGCCGGCTTCGAGGTGCGCGACGTGCACCCGACGCACTACGGCCGCATCTGCCCGATCGAGACGCCGGAGGGGCCGAACATCGGCCTCATCAACTCGCTGGCGACCTTCGCGCGCGTCAACAAGTACGGCTTCATCGAGAGTCCTTACCGCAAGGTGAAGGAGTCGCAGGTGACCGACGACGTCGTCTACCTCTCGGCGATGGAGGAGTCGAAGTACTACGTCGCCCAGGCCGACGCGCCGCTGAGCAAGTCGAACGAGCTCGTCGAGGACCTCATCGTCTGCCGCCACGCCGGCGACGTGATGATGGTGCCGCGCGAGAAGGTCGACTACATGGACGTCTCGCCGAAGCAGCTCGTCTCGGTGGCCGCGGCGCTGATCCCGTTCCTCGAGAACGACGACGCCAACCGCGCGCTCATGGGCTCGAACATGCAGCGCCAGGCGGTGCCGCTGGTGAAGGCCGACGCCCCGCTCGTCGGCACCGGCATGGAGGCCGTCGTGGCGCGTGATT
>CAZZZM010000403.1:0-1715 GCA_964658465.1 uncultured Nakamurella sp. | reverse complement strand
ATCTTCCTGCAGGCGGGCTCGGTGCTGCTGCTGCGCATCGCCTCGCTCGTCGGGCGCGACCTCGGCTGGCCAGAGATCTACAACACGCCACTGATCCCCTTCGCGCTGCTGCTCGGCCTGATGGGCGCGATGCTGCACCTCTGGGCGCCGAACGCCGTCGAGGGGCGCGTGCCGCGCGAACGTTGGGTCTTTTCTGGCGCGCTCGTCGCCGCCGGCAGCTTCATCGCGCTCGCTGGCTGGACGATCCGCATGGCCGTCATCGTCGAGCCGGTCGTCGTCCATCTCCGCTGAAATCCGGTGCGCTCGAAGCCGCCCTGATCACCCGAGCTTCGTGGCCGCTGCGGTGGCCGGAGCGCGCCGGACCCCTTTCCTAGGACACTCCCGATGACGAGCGTCGCGCCGGCCTATCTCGCGCCAACCTGGCGCTACGCCGGCGACGACTGGGAAGGCGCCAACGCTTTGACGTTTCCCGTCTGGGCGACACCGCCGGTCTACGCCGCCGACGGCGTCACGATCACGACGCCGGGCATTCCGCGCGATCTCACCGGCTGCACGGTCGAGGGCATCCTCCGGCTGCAAAGTCGCTGCGTCGCCCCGGCCCCAACGATCACTAGCCTTCCAATACTGAGTGGCGCGATAAGCGGCGACCCCAAAGCAGGGATGATTGCGCTGTCTCTGTCGAAGACGCAGACCGCCGCCTTCCCGCGCCAGGACTATACGGCATGGAGTGATCCGCGCCGCGCCGCGCTGCTCGTTCAGCCCATGGTCCTCGACGCAAATGGGGACGTCGTCACGGTCGGGCTGCAGCAGCTGTTCGTGTTCTGAGGGGCGGGACCCATGTCCTCGATCTCCGTCCTGCCAGGCGTCGGGACGGCGCCGGCCGTCGTCGCGGTGGCCGTCCTGCCTGATGGCTCCGCCGCGCCGATGCGTGTCCCGATCAACGTCGCCGGCGCGCCCGTCGTGCCGATGACCGATGCCTCCGCGCAGGCCTTCGCGGCCGCGGTCGCGTCGCTGTCCGCCGTCCTCCTGCCGCGCGCGCCGAACCGGCAGCACGGCGCCCTCCTGTTTGGGCTCCCGATCTGATGACATCTCCCGTCGAGACGGCGCTCGCCGTCGTCCCCGCGAACCAGACGGCCTCCGTCGGCGTCGCGTTCCTCGACCGCAAGGGCGACGGCAGCAGCCTCGCCGCCATGCACGCACCGCTCGACACGACGGGGGCGCGCATCGACCCGGCAACGTCAGAGCGGCAGGATGCGACGAATACCGCCCTGGCGGCGATCTCGGGTCAGCTCCCGGCCTCGCTCGGCCAGAAGTCTGGCGCGCAATCGCTGCCCGTAGTGCTCTCCAGCGACGGCCCTTTCACGACCTACGCGACCCAGATCGGTTCGCAGGCGGATGCGGCAGCAACATCGGACGCGGGCACGTTCAGCCTATTTGCGCTCGTCAAGCGCGCCCTTGGATATCTCGGCCAGCTCGCGGGCACGGTTTCTTCCGGCGCGCTGCTGACCGCGATCAAGTCTAATGCGCCGCGCGTCACGGCAACCGGATCGCTAGGAGCCGTCAACGCAACCGTTTCGCTCGCCGTCGACGGCATGGCGACGTGCGTCGCGCAGATCTCCGGAGCGTTCGTCGGCTCGGTCTCGTGGTTCGCGTCGATCGATGGCGGCGTCACCTACTTCTCGATCGCCGTCACGCCGCTCGGTGCCGCCGGCGGC
>CAZZZM010000402.1:0-1743 GCA_964658465.1 uncultured Nakamurella sp. | reverse complement strand
TCGGCATCGACGGTCGCGGTGAAGTACATGATGTGGATCGGCAGCGGCTTCGGCAGGTTCACGTAGCGCTCGCTGTCGCCGATCATCTTCTCGAGCCGCTTCTGGCTCCACAGGATCTTGCCGCCCTCCGGCACGCTGTCGTTGAGCACGCTGAAGGCGAAGTCGAACGGCTGGTCGACGCGCACGCAGCCGTGGCTGAACGCGCGCTTCGAGGCGGAGAACAACGACTTCGACGGCGTGTCGTGCAGATAGACCGAGAAGTCGTTCGGGAACATGAACTTGATCTGCCCCAGCGCATTCTTGGCGCCGGACGGCTGCTTCACGACGAGCTGGCCGTTCTTGTAGGTGACGTCGAAGCCGCGCAGACCGCCGTCGCGATCGATCTTCGCCATCATCTCCTTCTTGATGATGGATTGCGGCACGTTCCACACCGGATTGACGATCGCGTATTTCATCGTGTTCGAGAAGATCGGCGTCGGCGTGTCGGGCTTGCCGACGACGACGCGGTTCTGCGCGGCCGGTTCGCCGTCGTGGAAGACGGTCACCACGAAGGCCGGCACATCCACCTCGATGCGGTCACGCCCCATCTCGCGCGGCATCCAGCGCCACATCTCCATGTTCGCCGCGAGCGTCGCCTCGAGCGGGCCGGCCTTGCCGCCGCCGGACAGCGCCCCCGCCGTCGCGTTGTCGAGCCTGCCGGTCACGCGCAGGCCGTTGCCGCGCTGGAACCGCGACACGGCCTCGGCAAGCTCCATGTCGTATTCGTCCGCATCGGAGACGAGGTCGAGCGCCATCAGCCCAAGCCGCGCGCGCAGCAGCGGGACGCGCGCATCTTGCATGCCGATGCGCAGGATCGGCCCTGCCGGGATCGGCGTCGTCGCCGCCGCATGCATGCCGTGCAGCGAGGCGAGCTTGTCGCGCAGCGCCGCGTAGCGCGGATCGACGGGATTGAGCGCCGCGAGCTTGTCGCCGCCTTCGGCACCGGCGGCGACGACCGCGTCGACGACCTTGCCGGGATCGGCGAGCTGGGGGCGGGCGCCGATCAGCGCGCTGATCGCGCGGGGGTCGACGCGGGCGCCGCTGGCCTGGCGCGCGTAGGCGACCAGGGCCTCGGTCATCGCGATGTCGCTCGCCGCGACCTCGTCATCCCGGCCCGTGACGACGAGCTTGGTGGGAACGGCCGCGACGCTCAACGCATCGTCGCCGGCCTTCGCCAGCCGCGCGAGCACGGGGTCGGTGGCGGCGACGGCGGTGCCCTTGTCCGACCAGACGGGCTGGTACTTGCGGGCCGCGTAATAGGCGGCGATCGCCGCGCGTTCCTTGCGCCGCTCGGCCGCCTGCAGGCCGCGGATCTCGCTGGCATCGCGCTTGGCGAGCGTCGCCTTGATCGCCGCGGCCAGAGGGGGCAGCGGCTGCGCCGCGACCGTCGGCTCGGGCGCCGTGCCCGGCTCGGCGGGCTTGGCCGCATCGAGCGGGTCCTGCGCCGGCGCCGGGACCGCCGGCTTCACGACCCCGTCGGGGTCGTCGAGCTTGGCGGCGGTCGGCTTCGGGTCGCTGGGCTTCGAGCCGGCGGCCTTGGTGTCGGTAGGTTTGGTCTCGACGGGCTTGGCGGCGGGATCGGGCAGGACCTGAGCCGCGGTATGGCCAGGCGCCCAGTCGGACGGCTCGATCGTCAGGCTCGCCTTCGCCATCGGCACGGCGCCGGGGATCGGCGCAGCCGGCGTCTGTGCCGACGGCACGCCG
>CAZZZM010000401.1:0-1744 GCA_964658465.1 uncultured Nakamurella sp. | reverse complement strand
AAAGAATGGTGCCCAGGGGAGGAATTGAACCACCGACACTGCGATTTTCAGTCGCATGCTCTACCAACTGAGCTACCTGGGCGCCGGTCGCCGGCTCGCGGCGAGGCGTCCTTATAAGGGAGCGGTTTCGCGCTTGTCCAGCCAAGAACCGACATCCAAGACCGCATCGCGAACAGCCGGCCAGCTAAGCGCAGCGCTCAGGGTTCGGCGAGCAGGCTTTCCACGAAACGGCCCATCGTCTCGCTCGATCGTGCGGTGCGGCTGCGCTCGGCGGCGATGATCGCCAGGAGATCGTCGAAGGTGACCTGGATGTCGTCGTTGACGAGCACGTAGTCGTATTGCGTCCAGCGGCGGATCTCGTTGCGGGCGTTGGCGAGGCGCTTGGCGATGGTCTCCGGCGGGTCTTCCGCGCGGCGCTCGAGGCGGGTGCGCAGCTCGCTCATCGACGGGGGCAGGATGAAGATCGTCACCGCGTCCATCCCGGCCTTGGCCTTCACCTGCTGCGTGCCCTGCCAGTCGATGTCGAAGAGCACGTCGCGACCTTGGGCCAGCACGTGCTCGACCGGCTCGCGCGGCGTGCCGTAGAAATTGCCGTGCACCTCCGCCCATTCGAGCAGGTCGTCGCCGTCGCGCATCGCCAGAAACTGCTTCTTGGCGATGAAATTGTAGTGCACGCCATGCGCCTCGGAGGAGCGGCGCTCGCGGGTCGTCACCGAGATCGACAGGGTGAGATCGAGATCGGCCTTCTGCAGCAGCATGCGCGTGAGCGTCGTCTTGCCGGCTCCCGACGGCGACGAGAGGATCAGGATAAAGCCGCGCCGATGCGGCGCCGGCTCCTGCTCGGACGCGTGCCTCGTCGCCTGCGCCTCGCCTGTCTCCGTCATGCCGCCTACTCGATGTTCTGGACCTGCTCGCGGAATTGCTCGATCTCGACGCGCAGTTCAAGGCCGATCGCCGTGAGCGCGGCGTCGTTCGCCTTTGCGCAATAGGTCGAGGCCTCGCGGCCGAGCTCCTGGGCGAGGAAGTCGAGCCGCCGCCCGACCGCGCCGCCGCCGTCGAGAAGCGCGCGGGCCGCCGCGACATGCGTCGCCAGCCGGTCGAGTTCCTCGCGCACGTCCGCCTTGGCGGCGAGGATCAGGGCTTCCTGGTGCAGCCGGTCGGGATCGAGCGCGTGGCGCTCGGCGAGATCGGCGATGGTGCGCGCGAGCTTTTCGCGCACGGCCTCCGGGCGGCGCTGCGGCGCCGAATCGGCCTGCGCGGTGAGCGCGGCGATGCGCTCGAGCCGCTCCCGCAGCACCTTCTCCAGCGCGGCGCCCTCGTTTTCGCGCATCGCGACCAAAGCACCGAGCGCCTCGCCGAGGCCCTGCAGGGCGGCCGCGGTCAAGGCTTCTGTTGCGGCTGCGTCCGGCGTGCGTTCGTCGGCCTCGATCACGCCGCGCACGCCCAAGAGCCCGTCGAGCGTGGCGGGGCCGACGTCGGGCGGCCGGTCGAACCCGTCGAGGACGCGCGCCAGCGACGCCAGCAGCTCGAGATTGAGGCGCACAGGTGCTGCGTCCGCCTCGCGCGCGACCGCAAGCGTCGCCTGGCAGGTGCCGCGGGCGAGCCGCGCGGCGATCACCTTGCGCGCTTCGATCTCGAGCCGGTCGAAGCCTGACGGCACGCGCAGGCGCAGGTCGAGGCCTTTGGCGTTGACGGTCTTCAGGTCCCACGTCCAGCGGGCCTCGCCGACGGCACCGCGCGCCTG
>CAZZZM010000400.1:0-1748 GCA_964658465.1 uncultured Nakamurella sp. | reverse complement strand
TTGCGGCGTCTGGAATACCGGGGCTACGACTCGGCGGGGATCGCGACGCTGGAGCGTGGTCGTCTGGCGCGGCGTCGTGCGTCGGGCAAGCTCGTCAACCTCGAGGCGCGGCTGCGCGAGGAGCCGCTGGCCGGGGCGATCGGCATCGGCCACACCCGCTGGGCGACGCATGGACGGCCCAACGAGACCAACGCCCACCCGCACGCCACCGCCCGGCTGGCGGTCGTGCACAACGGCATCATCGAGAACTTCCGCGAACTGAAGCGGGAGCTCGAGGCCCAGGGCGTGCGCTTCGAGAGCGAGACCGACACCGAGGTGGTGGCCCAGCTCGTCAGCCACGCCATGGACGGGGGCCTCGGCCCCGTCGAGGCGGTGGCGGCCTGCCTGCCGCGCCTGCGCGGCGCCTTCGCGCTGGCGTTCATCTTCGCCGGCCACGACGACCTGCTGATCGGCGCCCGGCACGGGGCGCCGCTGGCCATCGGCTACGGCCAGGCTGAGACCTATCTCGGCTCGGACGCGCTGGCGCTGGCGCCCTTCACCGACGCGCTCACCTACCTGGAGGAAGGCGACTGGGCGGTCCTGTCGCGGGCGGGCGCCGAGATCCGCGACATCGACGGCACCGTGGTCCAGCGCCCGCGCCAGACCATCGCGACCCAGGCCTACCGGATCGACAAGGGCAACCACCGCCACTTCATGGCCAAGGAGATCCACGAGCAGCCGGAGGTCGTCGGCCGCACGCTGTCCCACTACGTCGACCTCGCGCAAGGCCGCGTCGCGCTGCCCGAGCCGCTGCCGTTCGACTTCGCCAGGCTCACCCGCCTGACCATCACCGCCTGCGGCACCGCCTACTATGCCGGGCTGGTGGCCCGGTACTGGTTCGAGCAGATCGCCCGGCTGCCGGTGGAGATCGACGTCGCCTCGGAGGCGCGCTACCGCGAGGCGCCGCTGGAGCGGGACGGGCTGACGCTGGTGATCTCGCAATCGGGCGAGACCGCCGACACCCTGGCCTCGCTGCGCTACGCCAAGGCGCAAGGCCAGCACACCCTGTGCGTGGTCAACGTGCCGACCTCGACCATCGCGCGGGAATCCTCGGTGGTGCTGCCGACGCTGGCCGGCCCCGAGATCGGGGTGGCCTCGACCAAGGCGTTCTCCTGCCAGCTCACGGTGCTCCTGTGCCTGGCCATCGCCGCGGGCCGCGCCCGCGGCACGATCGACCCCGCGGAAGAGCGCCGTCTCGTCGACGCGCTGATCACCGTGCCCGGCCTGATGGCCGACGCGCTGTCCCGCGAGGGCGAGATCGAGGGGCTGGCCCGCGAGATCGCCAAGGCGCGCGACGTGCTCTACCTCGGCCGCGGCACCAGCTACCCGATGGCGCTGGAGGGCGCGCTGAAGCTCAAGGAGATCAGCTACATCCACGCCGAGGGCTACGCGGCGGGCGAGCTCAAGCACGGGCCGATCGCGCTCATCGACGAGAGCGTGCCGGTGATCGTCATCGCCCCCCACGACGCGGTGTTCGAGAAGACCGTGTCGAACATGCAGGAGGTCGCCGCCCGCGGCGGCCGCATCGTGCTGATCGGCGACGCCCGCGGCGCGGCCGAGCACGGCCTCGACACCCTGGCCACCGTGACGATGCCCGACCTCGACCCCACCGTCGCCCCGATCGTCTACGCCGTCCCGATCCAGCTCGTCGCCTACCACACCGCCGTCGTCATGGGAAAAGACGTCGACCAGCCCAGAAACCTCGCCAA
>CAZZZM010000399.1:0-1776 GCA_964658465.1 uncultured Nakamurella sp. | reverse complement strand
CCAGATCGTTGTTGCCGGACTTGCCCCGATGATGTCGCCCCGCCTCCTCGTCGCCGCGCTGCTCTTTGCGCCGCTCGCGGCCCTGCCGGCCGCCGCGCAGGACTATGGGCGCGACCCGCCCGCTTACGGCCAGGACAACGGCGCCGGCGGCTACGAGCAGCCCGATGCCGGTGGCGGCGGCTACGATCGCGGCGGCGGCGGATACGGCGCCCCGACGGATTCGGCTGGGCTCGGCGTGCGCGTCGGCAAGCTCGAGGGCCGCATTCGCGAGATGACGGGCCAGATCGAAGAGCTGCAGAACGCCAACCGCAAGCTGATCGAGCAGCTGCAGAAATTCCAGGGCGACGTCGACGACCGCTTCGCCTCGTCGGGCGGCCGGGCCAAGCGCAGCGAGGCCGCGCCGGCGTCGGATCGCGCCGCGGCGGCCGACGTCGCGCCGGCCGTCAAGCCGTCGCGCAAGGGCCGCGACGAGGCGTTCGACCCCGATGCCGCGCCGAAGAGCGATCCCGGCCTGCCGAAGCCGCTGGGCTCGCCGGCCTCGGCGCAGCACGACGATCCCGGCGGCGCGCCCATGGACCTTGCCGGCGGCCGGTTCCGCAAGACGGACGGCGGCGACGACACGCCCGCGCCGACCCTTCGTCTGCCGCCGCGCGGCCCGGTCGACACCGCCAGCGCCGCCAATCCCGCCGCGGCCGTCGGCGCCGCGGCTCCGACGACGCCGCGCGAGTTCTACGATGCCGCCGTCGCCCTCTATCGCGATAAGCAATACGACGAGGCCGAGAAGAGCTTCGCCGCCTTCCTGCAGAAGAACCCGAAGAGCCGGCTTGCCGCCGACGCCACCTACTATCTTGGCGAGAGCTACGCTCAGCGCGGCCGTTCGCGCGAGGCTGCCGAGCAATACCTGAAGGTCTCGACCGACTTCTCGGGATCGACCCGCGCGCCCGACGCGATGCTGCACCTCGGCATGTCGCTGAAGTCACTCGGCGCGAAAGAGCAGGCCTGCGCCACCTTCGCCGAGGTGACGCGCAAGTATCCGAACGCCCCAGCCTACGTGAAGACCGGCGCCGAGCGCGAGGCGAAGCGCGCGCAGTGCGGGTAGGGTCTGCCGACCGGCCTCTCGCTCGGGAGGCCCCACCGTCTGGGGGACCGGGGTGAGGCGGCATCGCCTCTCATCCGCCCCGACCTCGTCGGGCCACCCCCTCCCGCGAGCGGGAGAAGAATGGGCTGAGGTCTTCGCCGGCCTCGAAGCGTCCCCCGCTTTGCTGCTCGCCGTCTCCGGCGGCCCCGACTCGATGGCGCTGATGCTGCTCGCCGCGCGCTGGGCCGCCACGCTCGCCGTCGCGCCGGTCCTGCACGTCGCCACCGTCGACCACGGGCTGCGGCCGGACTCGGCCGCCGAGGCGGCGCTCGCGGCCGCCGCGGCGGCAAAACTCGGTCTGCCGCACGCGACGCTCGCCTGGACCGGCGACAAGCCGCGCACCCGCATCCAGGAGCGTGCCCGCGCCGCGCGATACGCCCTGCTTGTCGCCCACGCCCGCGCCGTCAGTGCGCGGCAGATCCTCACCGCGCACCACGCCGACGACCAGGCCGAGACGGTGCTGATGCGGCTGACGCGCGGCAGCGGGATCGGCGGCCTCGCCGGCATGCGACGCAAGACGCCGCTCGCCCCCGGCGTGACGCTGGTGCGCCCGCTGCTCGACGTGCCAAAGGCCGCGCTCGTCGCCCTGTGCGCGGAGGTCGGTCTCGCCACCGTCGACGACCCGTCGAACCGCGACC
>CAZZZM010000398.1:0-1786 GCA_964658465.1 uncultured Nakamurella sp. | reverse complement strand
TCGTGCAGGCGGTCGAAGGCCTCGTTGATGTCGTCGAGCGCGATGAGGCCGCTCATCAGGCGATCGACGGGCAGCCGGCCGGCGCGGTAGAGCGCGATGTAGCGCGGCACGTCGCGCTTCGGCACGCAGGTGCCGATGTAGCTGCCCTTCAGCGTGCGCTCCTCGCCGACCAGGCTGACGATGTTGACGGGCAGCGTGGCGTCCGGCGGCGGCAGGCCGGCCGTCACGGTGAGGCCGCCGCGCCGCGTCATCTTCCAGGCCGCCTCGAGCGCCGGCGCGACGCCAGCGAATTCGAGCGCGACGTCGGCGCCGCCGGCGGTGAGGGCGCGGACCTGTTCCACGGCATCCGGCGCCCGCGCATCGATCGCCGCGGTCGCGCCGAGCTCGCGCGCGAGAGCGAGCTTTTCGGGGGAGAGATCAACCCCGATCACCTGCGCCGCGCCGGCCGCCAGGGCGCCCAGCAGCGCCGCCAGCCCGACGCCGCCGAGGCCGATGACGACGACGCTCTGGCCCGCCCGCACCTGAGCGGTGTTGACGGCGGCGCCGACCCCGGTGAGCACCGCGCAGCCGAACAGAGCGGCCTCGGCGAGCGGCAGGTCGCGGTCGATCTTCACCAGCGAGCGGCGCGAGGTGACCGCATGGTCGGCGAAGGCGGAGCAGCCGATATGGTGGTGGATGGGCGCGCCCTGCTGCGAGAGCCGCGTGCCGCCGGAGAGCAGCACGCCCTTGCCGTTGGCCGCCGCGCCGGGCTCGCAGAGCGCCGGCCGGCCCTCGGCGCACGGCAGGCAATGGCCGCAGGACGGCATGAACACCATGACGACGTGGTCGCCCGGCACGAGATCGTCGACGCCGTCGCCGGTCTCGACGACGACGCCCGCCGCCTCGTGGCCCAGCGCCATCGGCATCGGCCGCGGCCGGCTGCCGTTGATGACCGAGAGGTCGGAATGGCAGAGGCCGGCGGCGCCGATCCTCACCAGCACCTCGCCGGGGCCGGGCGGCGCGAGGTCGAGTTCCTCGATCCTCAGCGGGCGGCTCGTCGCGTAGGGCGGCCTGGCGCCCATCTCGCGCAGCACGGCGGCTCTGATCCTCATGCAGCGATCTCCTTGCACGGTTGACCTGCCTCGAAGACCGCCTTTTATGCAAGCCGACCGAAGGGGCGGGTCCGTTGTTTCCGAAGTCTCGCGTCGCGAGGACCCGGCATGACGGCGTTGGATGCGCTCCAAACCTTGTCGATCCGGGGCGGCGCGGCCGAACCCGTGAGTCGCGCTCCCCGAGAGGCCGCATGGCAGACCGCGCCGAACGCTCCGCCTACAAACTGTTCCGGACCATCACCACGCGGTGGATGGACAACGACGTCTACGGCCACGTCAACAACGTGGTCTACTACTCGTTCTTCGACACGGCCGTGAACGCCACGCTGATCGAGGCCGGCGTGCTCGATCCCGCGACGAGCGAGGTGATCGGTCTCGTCGTCGAGACCGGCTGCCGCTACGCGGCGCCGCTGTCGTTTCCGGGCGACGTCGCGGCCGGCATCCGCGTGGCGAAGCTCGGCACGTCGAGCGTGCGCTACGAGGTCGGGCTGTTCGACGCCAAGGACGACAAGGCCGCCGCGGAAGGCTTCTTCGTGCACGTCTACGTCGACCGCGCGACGCGGCGGCCGGCCAGCCTGCCGGCGCCGCTGCGGGCCTTCCTTCAGGGTCTCACGGCCACCTGACCGCCGGCGGCAGCGAGGACAGGATCGACTCGACGTTGCCGCCGGTCTTCAGGCCGAAGATCGTGCCGCGGT
>CAZZZM010000397.1:0-1790 GCA_964658465.1 uncultured Nakamurella sp. | reverse complement strand
ATCTTCTTCATCGTCGGCGCCATCTTCTCGGCGGCCGTCGGCTACATCGGCATGTCGCTGGCCACCCAGGCCAACGTCCGGGTGGCGGCCGCGGCCCGCGGCGGCGGGCGCGAGCGCGGCTTCCACGTGGCGTTCCGCACCGGCGGCATCGTCGGCATGCTCACCGTCGGCCTCGGCCTGTTCGGCGCAAGTCTCGTGCTGTTCCTCTACAACTCCAACGCCCCGACCGTGCTCGAGGGTTTCGGCTTCGGCGGCGCGCTGCTGGCCATGTTCATGCGTGTCGGCGGCGGCATCTTCACCAAGGCCGCGGACGTCGGCGCCGACCTCGTCGGCAAGGTCGAGGCCGGCATCCCCGAGGACGACCCGCGCAACCCCGCGACGATCGCCGACAACGTGGGCGACAACGTCGGCGATTGCGCCGGCATGGCCGCCGACCTCTTCGAGACCTACGCCGTCACCGTCGTCGCGACGATGGTGCTCGCCGCCATCTTCTTCGGCGGCCAGGGCGTGCTGCGCTCGGCGATGCTCTACCCGCTGGCGATCTGCGCGACCTGCATCGTCACCTCGATCGCCGGCACCTATTTCGTGAAGCTCGGCGCCAACAACTCGATCATGGGGGCGCTCTACAAGGGGCTCATCGTCACCGGCCTCTTGTCGATCGTCGGCCTCGCCATCGCCACCTTCTTCACCGTCGGCTTCGGCGACATCGGCACGGCCAACGGCGTCGCGATCTCGGGCACGCGGCTCTTCATCTGCGGGCTGGTCGGCCTCGTGGTCACGGCGCTGATCGTCGTCATCACCGAGTACTACACCGGCACCGGCAAGCGGCCTGTGGTCTCGATCGCCCAGGCCTCGGTCACCGGCCACGGCACCAACGTGATCCAGGGCCTCGCCGTCTCGCTCGAGTCGACCGCGCTGCCGGCGCTCGTCATCATCGGCGGCATCATCGCCACCTACCAGCTCGCCGGCCTGTTCGGCCTGGCGATCGCGGTGACCACCATGCTCGGCCTCGCCGGCATGATCGTCGCGCTCGACGCCTTCGGCCCGGTCACCGACAACGCCGGCGGCATCGCCGAGATGGCCGGCCTGCCGTCCGAGGTCCGTCACTCGACGGATGCGCTCGATGCGGTCGGCAACACCACCAAGGCGGTCACCAAGGGCTATGCGATCGGCTCCGCCGGCCTCGGCGCGCTGGTGCTGTTCGCGGCGTATTCGAACGACCTCAACTACTTCGCCGCGCATTCGGACCAGTACAAGTACTTCGCCAACATCGGCCAGATCTCGTTCGATCTGTCGAACCCCTACGTCGTCGCCGGGCTGATCTTCGGCGGCCTGATCCCCTACCTCTTCGGCGGCGTCGCGATGACCGCCGTCGGCCGCGCCGCCGGCTCGGTCGTTGAGGAGGTGCGTCGCCAGTTCCGCGAGGATCCGGGCATCATGGCCGGCACCTCGCGCCCGAACTACGCGCGCGCGGTCGACCTGCTCACCAAGGCGGCGATCAAGGAGATGATCATCCCCTCGCTGCTGCCGGTGCTGGCGCCGGTCGTCGTCTACTTCGGCGTGCTGCTGATCTCCGGATCGAAGGCCTCGGCCTTCGCCGCGCTCGGCGCCTCGCTGCTCGGCGTGATCGTCAACGGCCTCTTCGTCGCCATCTCGATGACTTCCGGCGGCGGCGCCTGGGACAACGCCAAGAAGTCGTTCGAGGACGGCTTCATCGACAAGGACGGCGTCAAGCACCTGAAGGGCGGCGACGCCCACAAGGCGTCGGTGACCGGCGACACCGTCGGCGA
>CAZZZM010000396.1:0-1795 GCA_964658465.1 uncultured Nakamurella sp. | reverse complement strand
CTTATGCATCTCTACTGACTCGAGTCGCTCCAGAACGACGGCTACAGCCAGGGCGGCGGCTACGCACAGAGCGGCTACGTCGAGGGCGATGGCTACGGCGCCGACCGCGGCTATGCCCCGGAAGCGCCAGCGAGCTACGCCCCCGCCTATACCTACGCCGCGCCCGCGGTCACGCAGACCTACGTCGTGCCGCACACGGTCTATCGTCCGGTCACGCGCAGCTACACGGTGCCGGTCCAGGGCTACCGCACCGAGGCGCGCACGCATCTCGTGCCGGTGACGACCTATCGCCCGGTGACGACGGCGGTCGAGGTGCCGGTCACGACCTACCGCACCTATCAACGCACCTACGCCGTGCCGACGACCGTCTACAGCCGCGTCCGCAAGACCTGCCACTGCAGCTACGGCGAATAGCCGTCGGGCCGGGACGTATCGAAACGCGCGCGAAGCTGCTTGCTCCGCGGGCGTTTTCATCTATAAGACCGGCTCCGTTTCGGCCGGGGGCTGAACGGACGGCCCGGCTCGCCGGGTAGGCTTCTCTCTTTAAGGGAAGCCGGCGTCCCGTGTCCTCGCCTTCGTGGTTTTGTCGTCGGGCCTTTCTCCGGGCCCGAAGGGCTTCGCGCCGAAACACACCTTTGGCTCCGGACCACTTCGTGGCGCCGGCCAATCGAAGAGAAAGGCACGCAGAAGATGGCGCTCTACGAGCACGTCTATATGGCGCGTCAGGACGTCTCGGCCCAGCAGGTCGAAACCCTGACCGATCAGTTCAAGTCCATCGTCGAAGGCCTCGGCGGCTCGTTCGCCAAGGTCGAATATTGGGGCGTGAAGTCGCTCGCCTACCGGATCCGCAAGAACCGCAAGGCGCATTTCTCGCTCATCAACATCTCGGCGCCGCCGGCGGCGATCACCGAGATGGAGCGTCAGATGGGTCTCAACGAGGACATCCTGCGCTTCATCACGATCCGCGTCGACGAGCACGAGGACGGCCCGTCCGCGATGATGCGCAAGCGCGAGGACGATGACCGCGGCGACCGTCGCGGCCCGCGTGGCGATCGCCCGCCGCGCCGCCCGCGCGAGGACGGCCCGCAGCAGAGTGAAGAGGGAGCCAACTGATGGCCGCCGCAGCCGGGGCACGCCGCCCCTTCTTCCGTCGTCGCAAGACCTGCCCGTTCTCCGGCCCGAACGCGCCGAAGATCGACTACAAGGATACGCGCCTCCTTTCGCGCTACATCTCTGAGCGCGGCAAGATCGTGCCGTCGCGCATCACCGCCGTGTCGGCGAAGAAGCAGCGCGAGCTCGCCCAGGCGATCAAGCGCGCCCGCTTCCTCGGCCTGCTTCCCTACGTGATCCGCTAGGCTCGCCTCGCGAGAGACCGGCGCCGGATCCCCCGGCGCCGCAACCAGCTGGGGCCCGCGCGTCCGCGTGACGGGTCTCTAACCGTCGGGCGTGCTCGCCCAGCGCGGGACAGCGAAAAAGACATGCGCAGCATCAAGACACGCATCAACGGCGTCGGTCTCGCGGCGGCCATCGGGGCCGGACTCGCGGCGGCGCTGCTCGCTCTGATGCCGGCGCTCAAGACGCCGGGCGGGCTCGGCTCGGTCGCCGACCTGTCCTCGGCGAGCGCCGCGGCCTGGGCCTTCGCCTTCATCGCGCCCCTGCCGATCATGCTCGCGTCCTTCGCCTTCGGCTCCGTGGCGGGGATCGTCGCGACGATCGTCGGCGCGCTGGCCGTCGGGATCGTCGACCTGCGCCCCGAATCGGTCGCCGCGCTCCACCTCGACAAGATCGCCACCGG
>CAZZZM010000395.1:0-1803 GCA_964658465.1 uncultured Nakamurella sp. | reverse complement strand
GTCGATAGGGCGCTGGTCCGCAGCGTCGCGCCGGCTGGCGCGAAGTGCAGGCCCGAGAAAGCCGGCGCGAGGTCGGACGGCGGAGGCGCGCGACGACGCGGCAGCGACGCGAGCACCGCGCGGCCCTTGCGCCAGACGAGGGCCAGTCCGAGCGCGACGATGCCGAGATAGCTCGCCAGCTCGATCGCCTGCGAGGCGGCCGTCATGGTCGGGGCGGTGGCGTCGAAGACGACGGCGGCGACGCCGACGATGCCGATGGCGACGAGCGCCTGCAGCAGCGCGGCCGCGAGCGCGAGGGCGAGGCCGCGTCGCAGCGCCACCTCGTTCGAGACCATGTAGGAGGTCAGCACCGCCTTGCCGTGGCCGGGACCCGCGGCATGAAAGACGCCGTAGGCGAAGGACAGGCCGACGAGGCCGGCGGCTCCGGCCGCGCTCTCCTTGGTCAGCCTTACGGCATGGGTCAGCTGAAGGTAGAAGCGGCTCTCCATGCCGAGCAGCCAGGCGCCGAGCGCGTTCTGGTGACCCACCGCGCCCTCGCTGGCGCCGACCGCGAAGGGGTGATGCGCGAGCTGTGCCGTCGCCGGATGAAGGGCGAGGATCAGCGCAAGCGACGCGAGGGAAGCCCGCAGCGCGAGGCTCACGGGCAGGCCACGATGGTGCGCGCCGCCATCTTGAGCGCGAAGTCGTCGCTTGGCGTCAGGCCGGTGTCGAAGGCCTTGGCGAGCGTCTTGCCGTCCTCGACGACAAGCGGGTTGGGGCCGAGCACGGATTTCGAGCAGCCCGCCGGCGCCCCGGCGAGCTCCACCGGATCTTTCGCCGCCAGCTCGAAGTCGACGAAATAGGTCGGGTCGTAGACCTGGAGGGAGAGATAGCGTCCGGGCTTCAGCGGGGTCTTCAAGGGCAGGGTGAAATGCAGGACGACGCGCTTGTCCGGCCGTTCCTCGAGCGTGTAGTCCACCGGCGTGCCGAAGGTGACCTTGTGCCCGTCGCTCTTGGCGAAGGTGAAATAGTCGAATTCCTTCAGCGAATCGACGTTGGTCTTGGCGAGCGGGGCGAGCTGCGCCGTCGTTGCCAGCGCGCCGGGCTTGGCGAGGCCCTGCACCGCGAAGGCCGAGTACATCTCGTCGAACACCCAGTCGCTGTGGACCCCTGCGACCTTGCCGGCCTGGTCGAACAGCACCGTCTCGCGCGCCTCGACCCAGACGTGGGGATGGGCCAGGGCCGGCGACGCGGCGAGCGCCGCGGCGAGTGCGCCCAGCAGCAGAGGTGATGAGGCGGTCGCGCCCATGGATGCTCTATCTTCCGCGCCGTGGCGAGCTGACGAGCCGATTCCTTGCGCGCCGCTTCGGGCCAAAGAGAGGCGATCGCCTCTTTCTTCCGCCAGCGGGATTCGGGGGCGCTGTCAGGCCCCCGACAGGTCTTTCGCCGATCGGCCGATGACGTCAGCCATCCGTGTGGTCGCGAGCCGCGCGACCAGCCCGCGCTTGATGTCGTCCACGAGCCCCGGCCCCGCGTACACGAGCGCCGAGTAGAGCTGCACGAGGCTGGCGCCGGCCTGGATCTTCTCCCAGGCCGTGTCGGCGCCCTCGACGCCGCCGACGCCGATGAGCGGGAACTGCCGCTCGACGCGCAGGAAGGTTGCCGCCAGCATGCGCGTCGATGGCTCGAACAGCGGGCGTCCCGACAGGCCGCCGACCTCGCCCCCGTGCCGGCGCGCGGCGATGGCGGCGGGCCGCGCAATCGTCGTGTTCGAGACGATCATGCCGTCGATGCGGCGGCCCCGCGCGACGCGGACGACGTCGT
>CAZZZM010000394.1:0-1824 GCA_964658465.1 uncultured Nakamurella sp. | reverse complement strand
AGATCGTCACCTACGTCCGCTCGGGCGCGATCACCCACGAGGATTCGCTCGGCAACGCCGGTCGCACCGAGGCCGGTGACGTTCAGGTGATGAGTGCCGGCAGCGGCGTCGCGCATTCGGAGGCTAATCGCGAGAGCGGCCCGACGCGATTATTCCAACTCTGGCTGCTGCCGCGCCAGGCGGGCGGTGCGCCGCGTTGGGGCACGCGTCCGTTTCCGCGCGAGGCGCGCGAGGGACGGTTCGTCGCGCTGGCGAGCGGCTTTGCCGGCGATTCGGACGCGTTGGAGATCGGCGCCGACGCGCGGGTCTCGGGCGCGACACTCGCCGCCGGGGCGACGATCGAGCATCCGCTCGACGACGAGCGGGACGCCTATCTCGTCGTCGCGCGCGGCACGGTCGAGGTGAACGGCGTGACGCTTGGCGAGCGCGACGGCGCGGCGATCGCAAGCGAAAGAAAGCTCCGCATCACGGCACAGGGCGATGCGGAGCTGTTGCTGGTGGAGACGGCCTGAGAGGCAGGGCGCCGCGCGGGTCTACTACACGCCGCCGCTGTGGAAATGCGTCCTGGCGCGGCGGGTCTGCAGGGCCTCGCAGAGCGCCCGGATCTCGAGCGGCGACAGAGCATGGCCGCGAACCCCCGCCTCGGCGATGGCCGAGACGCTGCGAGCGGCGATACGGATGGACGGTGCGCGCCGCGTGTCGTGGGCGCGGCTGTTCGTGCTGGTCGTCAAGATAGGTCCCCCGTCTTGCGAGCCGATCCCCCGACCGGCCGGTGCCGATGCAGCGACGCATCGGCTCACGAAATATTCCAGATTGCGGCAATAGGCTCAACCCTGTCTTATTTGCGCAACAGTGTTGCCGCAAACACGCAATCGTTGAGACCAAAAGGCGCGCTGCAGAGCCTCTGTTCCTCTGCGGATCGCCGTGCTATTGCGCCTCGCACGCGCCCATCGTCTAGCGGTCTAGGACGTCGCCCTTTCACGGCGAAAACAGGGGTTCGATTCCCCTTGGGCGCGCCACGCACGATTTCCCAAAATCCACTACCGCGGCTCGAGTGGTCGCGGGGAGGCGGCCGCATTGCCGTCGGCCAGCGCCTTGGCCTGCTCGACCCATCTCTCGCGATCGATGCGGCCGGGGAAGGCGAGATAGGCGCCGACCCAGCGCACGTTCTCAGGCGTCCAGGCGCCGATCTGGTCGAAGTGCCAGACGCCGAGCCCGTGCAGCCGGCCCTCGTTCTGCGGACCGATGCCGCGGATGCGCTTCAGATCGTCGGCGCGATCGCCGCGGGCGCTCATCAGCCCTTCCGGCCGGGCGCCGGGGTACTTCTCCTCGTCCGGCACCGCCGCGATCACCGCCGGCTGGCCAGGCGCGACGACCGGGACCGTCAGCAGGCCAGCCGGACTCGTCGGCAGTGCGTCCAGATCCGAGAGTGCCGCCGCCTCGCCGCCGGCCGGCGGGAGCCCCGATACGGTCGGCATCGTGGGCGGCATGGGGTCTGGCATGGAGGTCTGGATCGTCCGGCCTTCATCGACCACGCCGGTCGTAATCCCAGCGGCCGCTCCACTTGGAGCCGCCGCGGGCGTCGCTGGCGTCGCCGGCACCGCACCGCTGCCAGCGACGTCTGGGGCCACAGGTGCGTCAGCCGCCTTCGCGATGCCTGGCGCCGGGGAAGACACCGCAGGCGAGGTGGAGGTGGTCGAAGCTGGGGCCGCGGGCGCGGCCATCGGCGAAACGGCCGCCGCGCCATCCGGCTCCGGCGTAGTGGCGGCCAGCGCGTGCGGCAGTTCTGCCACCGCCGGCGGGATCGGAGCGACCCGTGCCGTC
>CAZZZM010000393.1:0-1832 GCA_964658465.1 uncultured Nakamurella sp. | reverse complement strand
ACGCAGTCGGTCTACGAGCTCGGCTCGACCTTCAAGCCGATCACGATGGCGACCGCGATCCAGACCGGCACGATCACCTCGATGGCGCGCCGCTTCGATGCGACCGCGCCGCTCAAGGTCGGCAGCTACACGATCCATGACGAGCGCGGCGACCCCAAGCGCTGGCTTAACATCCCCGAGACGCTGATCTATTCGTCGAACGTCGCGACCGCACGGATCGCCGACGAGATCGGCAAGGACAAGCTTTCGGCGATGTTCACCGCGATGGGCTTTGGCGAGCGGCCCTCGATCGAGCTGCGCGAACGCGCCGGGCCGATCTGGCCGCGCTATTGGGGCCGCACCACGGTGATGACGACGGCGTACGGCCACGGCATCGCGGTGACGCCGCTGCATCTCGCCAACGCCTATGCGACGATGGTCAATGGCGGCATCTGGCGGCCGACGACGCTGCTCAAGGTGGCGCCGGGGCAGGCGGCGGCGGGGCGGCGCGTGCTCAGCGAGCAGACCAGCGCGCGGATGCGCCAGCTGCTGCGGCTCGTCTGCCTCTACGGCACCGGGCGCAAGGGCGATGCGCCGGGTTACCGCGTCGGCGGCAAGACCGGGACCGCCGAGGCGGCATCGAACGGCGGCTACGATCATCACCGCAACGTCGCCACCTTCGTCGCGGCCTTCCCGATGGATGCGCCGCGCTACGTCGTGCTGGCGATGCTCGATTCGCCGCAGGGGACCAAGGAAACCGGCGGCTGGAAGACCGCGGCGTGGAACGCGGCGCCGGTGGTGGGCCGCGTGATCGCACGCACGGGGGCGATCCTCGGCGTGATGCCCGATACGCGGCGCGAGGTGAATCTCGCCGATCTGCAGCCGATGCTGAGCCTCGTCGCGGGCGCCAAGCCCCCGACCGGCGGAGAAGAGCAATGAAGCTTTCGGCGCTGGTTCCCGGCGCCCCGGATACGACCGTGACGGGCTTTGCGATCGACCATCGCAAGGTCGCGCCGGGCGTGGTGTTCGGTGCGTTCCAGGGCGCGGTCGTCAATGGCGAGGATTTCGTGCCCGCCGCGGTCGCCGGCGGGGCGATCGCGGTGGTGGCGCGGCCCGAGGCGGTGGTCGCGGGCGCGCTGCATGTCGCCGATGCCGAGCCGCGGCGGAAGTTCGCCGAACTGGCGGCACGCTACTTCGCGCCGTTCCCGCAGACCGCGGTCGCGGTGACGGGCACCAACGGCAAGACCTCGACGGTCGAGATGGTGCGGCAGTTGTGGCGGATGGCGGGCTTCCATGCCGCCTCGATCGGGACGCTCGGGGTGACCACCGGCGATGACCGCGTCTCGACCGGGCTGACCACGCCCGACGTGGTGACCTTCCTGTCGAACGTCGCGGGGCTGGCGCGCGAGGGGGTGAGCCATGTCGCGTTCGAGGCGTCGAGCCACGGCTTGTCGCAATATCGCACCGAGGGCCTGCGCGTTTCGGCGGCGGCGTTCACCAATCTCAGCCGCGATCATCTCGATTATCACGGCACGATGGAGGCGTATCTCGAGGCCAAGCTGCGGCTGTTCTCCGAAGTGCTGGTCGAGGATGGCGTGGCGGTGGTGTGGGCGGACGATCCAGCCTCGGCGCGCGTCGCCGAGGTCGCGCGGTCGCGCGGGATCCGGGTGATCTCGGTCGGGACGCAGGGCGAGACGCTCAAGCTCGTCGGGCGCGTGCCGACCTTGCTCGGGCAGGGGCTCGAGATCGAAGCCGCGGGCAAGACCTACAAGATCAATCTGCCGCTGATCGGCGCGTATCAGGCGGCGAATGCGCTGGTCTCGGCCGGGCTGGTGATCGCGGCGGGCGGGGAT
>CAZZZM010000392.1:0-1845 GCA_964658465.1 uncultured Nakamurella sp. | reverse complement strand
CCGAGCCGCCTTCTTCGGCGACCGGGTCGAACGAGGCGGCGCGAACGGTGATGACCTTCTTGCTGTCCGACGAGACCACGGTGGCCAGTGCGTTGCCAGCATAGATCGGGCGGACGAAGGTGTTGGCGTCGACGACGTCGGAGATGTCGCTGATCGGCTGGCTGTCCAGCAGGGCGGCGACCCGGGGCATTACGTTCTTGCCGGTCGCGGTGGAGGCGGCGAAGATGTGGTCGTGATGCCCGGCCATGCCGGCGATCAGCGCGGCGAACGGCTCGGCGAGCGCATGTTCATACGCGGCGCTGTCGGCCACGTGCACTTTGGTGACCCCGGCGAGCTTGGAGGCTGCGGTCGCGACGTCGCCGATGTTGAGGCCGATCACCAGCGCATGGACCTCGCCGAGCTTGGCGGCGGCGGTCACGGCGCTGCGCGACGGCTGCTTGATCTTGCCGTCTTCGTGGTCGAGCAGGACGAGGGAAGCCATCAGATCACCTTCGCTTCGGTCTTGAGTTTCGCCACCAGCTCGGCCACCGAGCCGACCTTGACGCCGGCCTGCCGCTTCGGCGGCTCGCTCACCTTGATGGTCTTCAGCCGCGGCGCCGGGTCGACGCCGAGATCGGCCGGCTTGATGGTCTCGATCGGCTTCTTCCGCGCCTTCATGATGTTCGGCAGCGACGCGTAGCGCGGCTCGTTGAGGCGCAAATCGGTCGTGACGATCGCCGGGATCTGCAGCTCGATCGTCTCGAGCCCGCCATCGACCTCACGCGTGACGACGAGCTTCTCGCCCTCGACGGTGAGCTTGCTGGCGAACGTGCCCTGCGGCCAGCCGAGCAGCGCGGCCAGCATCTGGCCAGTGGCGTTCATGTCGTCGTCGATCGCCTGCTTGCCCATGATGACGAGCTTCGGCTGCTCCTTGTCGACCAGCGCCTTGAGCAGCTTGGCGACCGCCAGCGGCTGCAGCTCGGCGTCGGTCTCGACCAGGATGCCGCGATCGGCGCCCATGGCGAGCGCGGTGCGGATCGTCTCGGCGCATTGGGCGACGCCCATGGAGACGGCCACGATTTCGGTCGCGACGCCCTTCTCCTTCAGGCGCACGGCTTCCTCGACGGCGATCTCGTCGAACGGGTTCATCGACATCTTGACGCCTTGCGTCTCGACGCCGGACCCATCGGCCTTGACGCGTACCTTAACATTATAATCGACAACCCGCTTGACGGGCACGAGCAGCTTCATGGGACCCGGTCTCTTTCCAAGCTTCGTTTAAATTCGGTCAAACTTTGGCGTTGTGTGCAGCGACGGAAACGTGCTGTCAAACATCGGCACGGGCTTGTGGGCCGATCCGGTCAATGCCGTATCAGGCTCAGCAGCACGATAAATAGCAGCAGGGCGACGCCCTGGAGGATAACCCGCCATCGCATGAGTGCGTTGGAGCGGGCAGGGTCGCCGCCGCCGCGCACGAGCCCAACCATCCCAGCGACGAGAACGCCGAGCGTGCCCAGCATGGCAAGCCCGGTCAGAACGGCAAGGAAAGTAACCATGGTCGAAATGTGGGCCAAGCCCAGCATGACGCAAGCTGCTTTGGCATGCGGATCGAACGCTGCCCGATGCGGTCGCGTTTTCGTGCTTGCGATCGCAATGCTCCTCGTGAGCCTCGGCGCCGGCCGCGCCCAGACGGCGGCGCACGAGACGGCCGCACCCGCGGCATCGCGCTCGAATCTGTCGCCGGCAGAGGCCGCCAACACGCTGGCGCTGCTGCGCGACGACAAGCGCCGGGCCGAGCTGATGTCGACGTTGGAGACCATCGCCAAGGCGGCACCGGCCGCGGCCGCATCGGCCGAGACGGCGCCC
>CAZZZM010000391.1:0-1872 GCA_964658465.1 uncultured Nakamurella sp. | reverse complement strand
ACGTTCACCGCCAGGCCGCCGCGCGAGGTCTCGCGGTACTCGGACTTCATGTCGAGGCCGGTCTGGCGCATCGTCTCGATGCACTGGTCGAGGCTGACGAAATGGCTGCCGTCGCCGTGCAGCGCGAGCGAGGCGGCACTGATCGCCTTCACGGCGCCGAAGCCGTTGCGCTCGATGCACGGCACCTGGACCAGGCCGCCGATCGGGTCGCAGGTCATGCCGAGATGATGCTCGAGGCCGATCTCGGCGGCGTTGATCACCTGTTCTGGCGAGCCGCCCAGCACCTCGCAAAGACCGGCCGCCGCCATCGCCGCGGCGGAGCCGACCTCGCCCTGGCAGCCGACCTCGGCGCCGGAGATCGACGCGTTGCGCTTGACGAGGTCGCCGACCAGCGAGGCGGTCAGCAGCATCCTGCGCATGTCGGCGGCGCTGCCGTCGCAGAAGTCGCGATAATACCGCAGCACGGCGGGGATCACGCCGGCGGCGCCGTTGGTCGGCGCGGTGACCATGCGGCCGCCCGCCGCGTTCTCCTCGTTCACCGCCATCGCGAAGGTCGAGACGTGATCCATGATCTCGTGCGGGAGCCTATGGTTGCGGTGATCGGCCGCGGCCAGCCGGGCGTGGATGGTCGCGGCGCGACGGCGCACGCGCAGGCCGCCCGGCAGCACGCCCTCGCGGGTGAGGCCGCGGTCCATGCAGGCCATCATGATCGCCATGATGCGGTCGAGGAAGGCGAGCGTCTCCGGCTCCGCCCGGCGCGGCGCCTCGTTGTCGAGCGCGATCCGCGACAGCGGCAGGCCGGTGTCGCGCGCGACGGCGAGCAGCTGCGCCCCGCTGGCGTAGCGATGCGGCAGCGCGAGCACGGCGCCGTCGCCGCCGGGCGCGGCCCCCTCCCGCTCGATGAAGCCGCCGCCGACCGAGTACCACGTCTCCTCGGCGACCAGGATGCCGGCCGCATCGAAGGCGGCGAAGGTCATCGCGTTGGGATGGCGGCCGAGCGGCGGCCCGTAGTCGAAGACCAGATCGACGGCGGGGTCGAAGGCGAGCGTGCGGCCGTTCAGGTCGACCGATTTCGCGGCGGCGATCGCCGCCACCAGGTCGTCGGCCCGATCGGGTTCGATCGTGTCCGGCCATTCGCCGGCGAGGCCGAGCAGGATCGCGCGGTCGGTCGCATGCCCCTTGCCGGTCCAGGCCAGCGACCCGTGCATCGTCGTCCTGATGCGCACCGCCGCCGGCACGCCAGCGAGCGTGCGCCGGAACGTCGCCGCGGCGCGCATCGGCCCGACGGTATGGGACGACGACGGCCCGATGCCGATCTTGAACAGGTCCATCACCCCGAACGGCGGTGGCGCAAGCGCCGGATCGCGGCGCGGCAGAGTGGCGGAGCCGAGCGGTTCGGCGGTCATCGGCGATTCTCTCGCGGCATGGGGGACGAATGCGCGGTGGCGAGATTCGTGCCGTACCGCGGCGCATTGCGGCCGTGCTAGAGACCCGCGCCATGCAGACCTTCGGCCTCTACGGTCATCCGCCGCCAGCTCTCGCCGAGGTGCCGGACGGCGCCATTCAAGTCTCGCCGCTGGTCCCCGGCAGCGCCGACCTCGCCGCGTTCGATAGCAGTCTGGCGGGCATGGCGATGCTGGCGCCGCCCGGCACGCTCGAGCGGCGGCACGACCTCGCGGCGATGCTGCGGGCGCTGGCGCCCGGCGCGCCCTTCACCGTGCTGGCGCCGAAGGACATGGGCGGGGCGCGGCTCGCGGGCGAGCTGGCGCGCTTCGGCTGCGCGGTCGAGGAAAGCGCCAAGCGGCACCATCGCATCTGCACCGGGGCGCGCCCGGCCGTCCTCGACGGGCTGGCCGAGGCGCTGGCCGACGG
>CAZZZM010000390.1:0-1891 GCA_964658465.1 uncultured Nakamurella sp. | reverse complement strand
CCGGCGCGCGACACATCGAGGAGGACGCCGTGCCCGACACAGCAAAGGGACGCCGCGAGGCCTTGCAGGCGCTCGGCGGCGGCCTGGCCGCGGCGAGCCTCGCGCTGTCCGTGCCGGCCGCCGAGGCGGCCCCCGCGTCGCCGTCGCTCTTGGCGCCGGGTGCGGCGAGCCTGAAGTCGCTCACCGAGCGTCTCGCCGCGGCCCCGCGCCGGCGCGATTTCAAGACCGTGCCGATGATCCTCGACGATCCCGCGCAATGGGACGACGCGGCGCTGCGCGAGCTGATGGCCTACCGGCACGGGCCGAAGCAGGTGTGGGACAATTCGCAGATCGACGGCGCCTGGCTCGGCGTCATGCGCAATTCGCTGAACGCGCAGATCTGGTCGTTCAAGCATCCGGAGTTCCTGGTCGTCTCGGCGACGCACGGCTCGGCCAATCTCGCGCTCTACGACGAGGCGACCTGGGACAAGTACCAGCTGACGAAGCTCGCCGGCGACAAGTTCAAGACCAACACGCTGATCGTCGAGAAGCCCGCCAGCGCCGCGGACCCGGCGAACTACGAGGACCCGAAGGGCGCCTTCTCGCCGGCCGCCACCTCGATCCCGGAGCTGATGCGTCGCGGCGTCGTCTTCCTTTCCTGCCACAACGCGATCTGGGAGCAGGCCGCCAAGCTCGGCGATCTCGGGCTCAATCCGGACAGGCTGGCGATCGACGCGCTGGCGGCGGATCTCACGAACCACCTCATCCCCGGCGTCATCCTCACGCCAGGCGCCGTCGCGACGATCCCGGAGCTGCAGGCGGTCGGCTTCCACTACGCGAAATGAGAGCGCCGATCCTCGTCCTGCTGGCGCTTCTCGCGCCGCAAGCGCTCGCCGGCCCAGCGCCCTGCCGGCCGACGGTCTACGACGAGAGCGTCTACCCGCCGTGGCAGAACGGCGCCAACAGCGATGTCGAACGGCGCGGCCTAGAGTTCACCGTGCCGCAGGCCGACGTCATGGCCGACTTCCACGGCGACCTCACCGACCCGAAGCTCGTTCTCTACGTCGGCGGCAATTACTTCTTCGCGATGGCGCCGCTGGTGAAGGCCTTCGAGGCCGCGCGCCCCTCGTACAAGGGCCGGCTGTTCTGGGAGACGATCCCGCCCGGCCTGCTCGTCGATCAGCTGAAGGCCGGGGGCACCGTGACCTCCGGCAATCTGACCTTCACCGCCAAGGGCGACGTCTATCTCGCCGGTCTGAAGAAGGTGCGCGAGCTCGTCGGCAAGGGCCTTCTGGAAGCGCCGGTCGTGCCCTACGTCACCAACACGCTGGCGATCATGGTGCCGAAGGACAATCCCGCGCATGTGGCGGGGCTCGTCGATCTCGGCAGGCCCGACGTGCGGCTGGTGATGCCGAACCCGGCCTTCGAAGGCATCGTAAGCCAGATCGAGGCGGCGCTGGAAAAGTCCGGCGGCCCGGCGCTCGCCAAGGCGGTCTACGCGACCAAGGTCGCCGACGGCTCGACGATCCTCACGCATATCCATCACCGCCAGTCGCCGCTGTTCCTGATGCAGGGTTGCGCCGATGCCGGCGTCACCTGGCAGTCCGAGGCCGTCTTCCAGGAGCAGGTCGGCCATGCGATCGCGCATGTCGACATTCCCGCCGCGCAGAACGCCACCGGCATCTACGCCGGCGCGCTCGTGAAGGGCGCCGCCCATCCCGAGGCGGCCAAGGCCTGGCTCGACTTCATCCGCTCGCCCACCGCGCTCGCGATCTTCGAGCGCTACGGCTTCAAGCGATTCCAGGGAGCGGCGGAATGAGGCGATCCAAAACGATCGGCCTCGCTGCGGCGCTGGCCATCTCGATCCTCGCCGCATCGACGTTCGCCGCACCGGCGTCTGCGGCCGAAGCGG
>CAZZZM010000389.1:0-1925 GCA_964658465.1 uncultured Nakamurella sp. | reverse complement strand
CCGCCCCGCAGGTGTCCCGCCCCCGCCGCCCGCGCTGCGCCCCGACCATCGGGCCCTTCCCCGCGGCCCGTCCCGCCTGCTATCCCCGAGCCCATGCGAACAGCCGACGTCGACATCGTCATCGTGCCGGGCCTCGGCGGGGGCACCGATCACCATTGGTATGCGCGCTGGGAGGCCAAGCTGCCGACGGCACGCCGCGTCGTGCAGGCGGACTGGGACCGTCCGACGCTCGCCGACTGGACCGGGCGCCTCGTCGCGGCGGTCGAGGCGGCGGCCAAGCCGGTCGTTCTCGTCGGCCATTCGCTGGGCGTCAGGACGATCGCCGCGGCGGCCGACAGGATCGCCGAGCGGGTCGTCGGCGCCTTCCTCGTCGCGCCGCCCTCCGCGCGCGCCCTCGCGGAGATCGCCGAGATCGATCCGGCCTTCGCCGCGCCGCGCGAGGATTCGCTGCCGTTCCCCGCAATCATCGTCGCCAGCCGCGACGATCCCTATGCGCGCTACGACGAGAGCGAGGCGATGGCCGAGCTCTGGGGCGCCACGCTGGTCGATGCCGGCAGCTCCGGCCATCTCAACGACGAGAGCGGCCACGGCCCCTGGCCCGAGGGGCTGATGCGTTTCGCCGGCTTCCTGAAGACCCTGTCGTGACCTCGAGCAAAGAGCCCAGACCCCCGATGAGCATCGACACCGAGGTGGCGGACGTCGCCGGCTTCTCCGGCGCGCGCCTGGCGCGGATCGACAATTTCTTCAACGTCGAGGTGGCCCGCGGCGCGGTGCCGGGCGCCGTGCTGCACGTCGAGCGCGGCGGCGACACCGTGATGCGGCGGGTGTGGGGCTACCGCAACCGCGCCGCCGGCACGCCGATGACGCTCGACACGATCTTCCGCATCTATTCGATGACCAAGCCGATGGTGTCGTTCGTCACCCTGATGCTGGCGGGGGAGGGGCGTCTTCACCTCGACCAGCCGGTGGCCGACTTCGTCCCCGCCTTCGCCGACGTGCGCGTGCTCGTCAATGGCGAGCGCGTGGCGCCGCGACGGCCGCCGACCATCCACGACCTGCTGCGCCACACGGCCGGGCTCGTCTACGAGCGCAACGGCGGCCCCGTCGCCGGCCTCTACGCCGGCCTCATGGACGGCGACCCGACCAACGAAAGCTTCGCCGACCGCATCGCCCGCCTGCCGCTCGCGCACCAGCCCGGCACGGTCTGGGAGTACAGCCATGCGACCGATGTGCTCGGGCGCGTCGTCGAGGTGGTGGCGGGCCGCTCGCTCGCCGGCGTGCTGCGCCAGCGGCTGATCGAGCCGCTCGGGATGACCGACACCGGCTTCCACGTGCCGCGCGAGGCCGACCACGCGCGGATCGCCGAGCCGTTTCCGGACGATCGTTTCACCGCAAACGGGCCGCCGATGTTCAACCCGCGGAAGGCCCGCGCCTTTGAGGCCGGCGGCATGGGGCTGGTCTCGACGCTCGACGATTACGCACGCTTCTGCCGGATGCTGCTCGGCGAGGGCACGCTCGACGGCCGCACCTACCTCTCGCGCGAGATGCTGCGGTTCCTTGCGAGCGACCACGTCGGGCCGGAGACCGGCATCGCGCGCGCGCCCGGCGGGCTGCTCGATCCCGGCTTCGGCTTCGGCCTCGGCGTCTCCGTGCGGCTGGGACGCGGCGCGGTGGCGGCGCCGGGCACCAAGGGCGAGTTCGGCTGGTCCGGGATCGGCGGCACCTACTTCTGGATCGACCCTCGCGAGGAGACGTTCGGCATCCTGCTCACCCAGTCGCCGCGCCAGCGCGTGCGCCACCGCTTCATCCTGCGCACCATGCTGGCCGATGCCGATGTGGGGCGGGCGGCGCTGAAGGCGGAGCGCAAGCGCGCCAAGCACGAGGATTAGGCGACCGTCCTTGCGAGCGCAGCGAAGCAACCCAGG
>CAZZZM010000388.1:0-1929 GCA_964658465.1 uncultured Nakamurella sp. | reverse complement strand
CGATCTCGCCTGACGCGGCGGCGGCAGGCGACAAGCGCGGCGGACCTGGGCTAAGAGGGCCGCGCCACCCCGAGCCAGAGACTGCCTTGCCTTCCGCCGAACCCACCGTCACCCCGGACCTCGTCGCCGCGCACGGGCTGAAGCCCGACGAGCACGCGCGCCTGCGGACGCTCATCGGCCGCGAGCCGACCTTCACCGAGCTCGGCATCTTCTCGGCGATGTGGAACGAGCACTGCTCCTACAAGTCCTCGCGCCTGCACCTGCGCACGCTGCCGACCAAGGCGCCGTGGGTCATCCAGGGGCCTGGGGAGAACGCCGGGATCATCGACATCGGCGACGGCGACGCCTGCGTCTTCAAGATGGAGAGCCACAACCACCCCTCCTACATCGAGCCCTATCAGGGCGCGGCGACGGGGGTCGGCGGCATCCTGCGCGACGTCTTCACCATGGGCGCGCGTCCCATCGCCTGCCTCAACCTGCTGCGCTTCGGCGATCCGTCGCACCCGAAGACCAAGCATCTCGTCGCCGGCGTCGTCGCCGGCATCGGCGGCTACGGCAATTCCTTCGGCGTGCCGACGGTCGGCGGCTCGACCGAGTTCCACACCCGCTACGACGGCAACATCCTCGTCAACGCGATGGCCGTCGGCCTCGCCCGCGCCGACGAGATCTTCTACGCCAAGGCGACCGGCGTCGGGAACCCGATCGTCTATCTCGGCTCGAAGACCGGCCGCGACGGCATCCACGGCGCCACCATGGCCTCGGCGAGCTTCGAGGCCGATGCCGAGGAGAAACGCCCGACCGTCCAGGTCGGCGACCCCTTCGCCGAGAAGCTGCTGCTGGAGGCCTGCCTCGAGCTGATGAAGACCGGCGCCGTCGTGGCGATCCAGGACATGGGCGCCGCCGGGCTGACCTCTTCGGCCGTCGAGATGGGCGCCAAGGGCGACCTCGGCATCGAGCTCGATCTCGATTCCGTGCCCTGCCGCGAGACCGGCATGACCGCCTACGAGATGATGCTCTCGGAGAGCCAGGAGCGCATGCTCATGGTGCTGCACCCCGAGAAACGCGAAGTCGCCGAGGCGGTGTTCGTGAAATGGGGATTGGATTTCGCGGTCATCGGCAAGACCACCGACACGCTGCGCTTCGTCGTCAAGCACGGCGGCGAGGTGAAGGCCGACCTGCCGATCAAGGAGCTGGGCGACCAGGCGCCGCTCTACGACCGCCCGCACGTGCCGACGCCGAAGCGCGAAGCGATCGACCCGGCGTCCGTCGCGGCGCCGATGGACGCCGCGGCGGCGCTCGTCAAGCTGATGGCGGTGCCCGACATCGCCTCGAAGCGCTGGGTGTGGGAGCAATACGACCACCTCATCCTCGGCAACAGCATCCGCCGGCCGGGCGGCGACGCGGCGATCGTGCGGATCGGCGACGGTCCGAAGGGTCTCGCGCTGACGACGGACGTGACGCAGCGCTATTGCGAGGCCGATCCCGTCGAGGGCGGCAAGCAGGCGGTGGCCGAGGCGTGGCGCAACATCACCGCCACCGGCGCCCTGCCGCGCGCGGTGACCGACAACCTCAATTTCGGCAATCCGGAAAAGCCCGAGGTGATGGGCCAGTTCGTCGGCTGCGTGCAGGGCATCGGCGAGGCCTGCCGCGCGCTCGACATGCCGGTCGTCTCCGGCAACGTCTCGCTCTACAACGAGAGCGCCGGGCGCGGCATCCTGCCGACCCCGTCGATCGGCGCCGTCGGCGTAATCGCCGACGTCGCGGCCTCCGCCACGCTCGGCTTCGTCGCCGACGGCGAGGCGATCCTCCTCGTCGGCGCGACGGCGGGCTGGCTCGGCCAGTCGCTCTACCTGCGCGAGATCTGCGGCCGCGAGACCGGCGCGCCGCCGCCGGTCGACCTCGCGGCGGAGAAGGCCAACGGCGACTTCG
>CAZZZM010000387.1:0-1934 GCA_964658465.1 uncultured Nakamurella sp. | reverse complement strand
TCGCCGAGCGAGGCGCCGGAATCGGCCGACCCGTACTGGGCGATCGCCTCCTTCTCGTCGGCGAGCTCGAGCGCCTTGATCGACACCGTGATCTTGCGCGCGCGCTTGTCGATCTGGGTGATGCGGGCATCGACCTTCTCGCCCACCGCGAAGCGGTCGGGGCGCTGGTCGTTGCGGTCGCGCGCCAGCTCGTTGCGCTTGATGAAGGCCGAGAAATCGGTGCCCGCGATGCGGACGTCGATGCCGCCGTCCTTCACGTCCATGATCTCGCAGGTGACGACGGCGCCCTTGCGCAGCGCCGCATCGGCACCGGCCTCTTCGCCGCCCGCGGCCGGCGCCGCGGCGGCGTCGGTCGAGACCTGCTTGATGCCGAGCGAGATGCGCTCCTTCTCGGTGTCGACGTCGAGCACCTTGGCCTTGACGATGTCGCCCTTCTTGTAATCCTCGATGGCGATCTCGCCCGGCCGCGACCAGTCGAGGTCGGACAGGTGCACCATGCCGTCGACGTCGCCGTCGAGGCCGACGAACAGGCCGAACTCGGTCTTGTTCTTGACCTCGCCCTCGACCTCGGTGCCGACGGGATGACGCTCGGCGAAGCTCTCCCATGGGTTCGACAGCGTCTGCTTGAGGCCGAGCGAGATGCGGCGCTTGACCGAATCCACCTCGAGCACCTGCACTTCCACCTCCTGCGAGGTGGCGACGATCTTGCCGGGGTGCACGTTCTTCTTGGTCCAGCTCATCTCCGAGACGTGGATCAGGCCCTCGATGCCGGCCTCGAGCTCGACGAAGGCGCCGTAGTCGGTGATGTTGGTCACGCGGCCGGTGAACTTCGCCTCGATCGGGTACTTGGCCTCGATGCCCTGCCACGGATCGTCGAGCAGCTGCTTCATGCCGAGCGAGATGCGGTGCGTCTCGTGGTTGATCTTGATGATCTTGACGCGCACCTGCTGGCCGATGTTCAGCACCTCGGTCGGGTGGTTGACGCGCCGCCAGGCGATGTCGGTCACGTGCAGCAGGCCGTCGATGCCGCCGAGGTCGACGAAGGCGCCGTAGTCGGTGATGTTCTTCACCGTGCCGTCGATCACCTGGCCCTCTTCGAGGTTGGCGACGATCTCGTGGCGCTGCTCGGCGCGGCTCTCCTCGAGCACGGTGCGGCGCGACACGACGATGTTGCCGCGGCGGCGATCCATCTTGAGGATCTGGAACGGCTGCGGGGTGCCGAGCAGCGGGGTGACGTCGCGCACCGGCCGGATGTCGACCTGCGAGCGCGGCAGGAACGCCACGGCGCCGTCGAGGTCGACGGTGTAGCCGCCCTTGACCTGGTTGAAGATCGTGCCGGAGACGCGCTCGTTGGCCTCGAAGGCCTTCTCGAGCTTGACCCAGCTCTCCTCGCGGCGCGCCTTGTCGCGCGAGATGACGGCTTCGCCGAGCGCGTTCTCGATGCGCTCGAGATAGACCTCGACGATCGAGCCGACGCCGATGTCGCCCTCGCGGCCGGGACCCTGGAATTCCTTGAGCGCGACGCGCCCCTCGGTCTTCAGACCGATGTCGATGACCGCCACGTCCTTCTCGATCGCGACGACGGTGCCCTTGATGACCGAGCCCTCGAGGGCCTCGTTGTCGCCGTAGCTCTCGTCGAGCAGCGCGGCGAAGTCGTCACGCGAGGGCGTGTACGAAGATACGTCTGACATTCATTCTCCTGGAGGGGCCTGCAAGGCCCGGCGCCGGCGGTTCGTTGGTTTCGGATGAGCTTCGATCCGCCGGCGCCCGTCTTCCGACGGACCACCGCATCGAAATGGACGCGGGCCGGCGCATGGACGGCGGGCGAAGCTCGGGTGAGCCCGCGCATGTAGCAAGCCGCAAGCGAAGCGGCAAGCCGGGCGAAGGGCCCGCGCCGCCATCTGGGGCGCCATTGGGGGCCCGTCATTGCGCGG
>CAZZZM010000386.1:0-1943 GCA_964658465.1 uncultured Nakamurella sp. | reverse complement strand
CTGCTGCCGCTGCTGGTGCCGCTGCTGGCGATGAGCCTGACGCAGTACGGCGTGCTCGCCGGCCTCACCGTCTACGCGGTGCCGCAGGTGCTCGCCGCGACGCTGCCGATCGGTGCGCTGTCGAACCAGATCGGCACCGTTGTCAAGCTCGTGCGCGTGCTGATGCTGGGGCCGGTGGTGCTCATGATGTCGCTGCTCGCGCCGCGGCTGCGCGAGGAGATCGGCGAGGCGACCACCGTGCCGAGCCGGCCGCCGCTGCACCGCCTCGTGCCGTGGTTCATCGTCGGCTTCCTCGTCGTCGCCGCGCTGCGCACGGTCGGCGCCATCCCGGCGCCGATGCTCGGGCCGACGGCCTTGGTCGCCAACCTCCTCACCACCGTCTCGATGGCGGCGCTCGGTCTCGGCGTCGACATCCGCGTCGTCGCGCGCGCCGGTCTCCGCGTGACCGCCGCGGTGACCCTGTCGCTCGTCGTGCTCGGCCTCATGAGCTACGCGCTGATCCGCGCGTTCGGCGTCGCCTGACCCGTCAGGTCAGCTTGCGGGTCAGGAAATCGTCGATCAGCGCCGCGATCTCCGCAGCGTGCGTCTCCAGCGCGAAATGGCCGGTGTCGAGGAGATGCACCTCGGCCTCCGGGAGGTCGCGGCGGAAGGCCTCGGCGCCCGCCGGCAGGAAGAAGGCGTCGTTGCGGCCCCAGGTCGCGAGCAGCGGCGGCTTGCTGTCGCGGAAGTAGCGCTGGAAGTCGGGATAGAGCGCGACGTTCGAGCGGTAGTCGAGGATCAGGTCGAGCTGGGTCTCGTCGGCGCCGGGGCGCTCGAGATAATGGCTGTCGAGCGTGTAGCCGTCCGGCGAGACGCGCGTCGCATCGGCGCCGTTGAGATACTGGACGTCGCGGATGATGTCCGGCCGCAGCGCGATCCGGCAGGCCTCGCGGTTCTCCGCGTTCGGCTCGCGCCAGTAGCGCTGCCAGGGCTCCCATTCCCTGCTGAGGCCGTCCTCGTAGGCGTTGCCGTTCTGGCTGATGATCGCGGTGACGCGCTCCGGGTGCCACATCGCGAGGCGAAAGCCGGTCGGCGCGCCGTAGTCGAAGACGTAGAGCGCGTAGCGCGTGAGCTTCAGCGCCTGCGTGAAGCCGTCGATCACGCGGGCGATGCCGTCGAAAGAGGGCGTGAACCCCGGCGCCGTCTTCGTCAGGCCGAAGCCGGGAAGATCGGGGGCGATCAAACGATAGCGGTGGGCGAGCTTGGGGATCAGGTCGCGGAACATGTGCGACGAGGTCGGGAAGCCGTGCAGCAGAAGCAGGACCGGCGCATCGGGCGCGCCGGCCTCGCGGTAGAAGACCTCGGTGTCGCCGACGGCGACGGTGCGGTAGCTGATCTCGGGCATGGTGCCTCCTCTTGGTCGTGGAGGTCACATGAGAGGCCAGCGCCGCGGTGCACACGGCTGCCGCCCGCAAGTCAGAATCTCGCGCCGCGCAACGACAGGCCGCGTCGGGCAGGGGAGCGCTTCAGGTCTCGGGCGGTAGCTCCTCGCCGCGATAGGCTTCGATCTCGATCGGGCCGCCCGCCGCCGCGACCTCGGCGCGGTCCTCGGGGCCCAGCGTCTCGGCAAGCGGCGCGATGCGCTTCCAGGCGGGAAACGGCTGCCGCCCTTCGGCATCGGGGACGTGGCGCGACAGGCTGACCGAGTCCGCGGAATGGATGTAGCGGCCGCAATTGACGAAGATCGTCTCCACCCTCACCCGCACCAGGCGATCGGCGCCCGGGTATTCGGCCAGCAGCGGATCGTCGTCCGCGGCGATCCGCGCTTCGCCCTGCACGCGCAGCCGGCGCGGGGCGGTGAAATCGATGAACAGCAGGCCGACCTTGGGGTGCGCGGCGAGATTGCCGAGCGACAGGAACATGCCGTTGCCGTCGTAGGAGGGAAAGACGAGCTCGCTCGGCCC
>CAZZZM010000385.1:0-1953 GCA_964658465.1 uncultured Nakamurella sp. | reverse complement strand
CGAGCTCGACGCCGTCGATGCGGTCGCCCTCCTTGCGCAGCCGCCTGACCGCGACGCCGAACCGAAAGCGCGCGCCGGCGTTGCGGCACATCTCGGCCAGCCGCCGGGTGAAGAGATGGGCATCGCCGGTCTCGTCGCCCGGCAGGCGCAGGCCGCCGACCAGCAGGTGGGCGGATGCCGCGAGGCCCAGCTCTCGCGCGACGCAGCCGGCGACGTCGAGCAGCTCGTAGGGAACGCCGTAGCGGTCGAGCACCGCCGTGTCGTGGCCCGCGGCGTCGAGCTGGGATTGCTTGCGGAAGAGCTGCAGCGTGCCGCCGGAGCGCTCGTCGTAATGGATGCCCGTGGCGTCGCGCAGCTCGCGTAGCCGGTCGCGGCTGTACTCTGCGAGCGCGACCATGCGGCCCTTGTTACGCTGGAACGCCTCCTCCGTGCAATTGGCGAGCATGCGCGCGAGCCAGCCGTAGAGCCGCTGGTCGACGAGCGGCCACAGCACCAGCGGCCGGTAGCGCATCGCGAGCCACTTGATCGCCTTGACCGGGATGCCGGGCCCCGCCCAGGGCGTCGACATGCCCGGCGAGACCTGTCCGGCGTTGGCGAAGCTGGTTTCCATGCCCGCCGCCGCCTGGCGGTCGACGACCGTGACCTCGTGCCCGTCGCGCGTCAGGTAATAGGCCGTGGCGACGCCGACGACGCCGCTGCCGAGCACGATGACACGCATCCGCGATCCCTCGTCCGCCTGCGACGATGACATTGGCGCGCCGCGCGCATCTTGCCAAATCGCGGGGGCGCGCCTATCAAACAGCCTCCCGCCTACTCGGTCAGGCCCGCACGCTCGGCATTCCAGCCAGCGCCCCGGCTCACATCCCGAACCTCGGCCGCCCCGGCCCACCCCCGACCCAAGAAACATTGCCATGACAGACATCGTCTCCGAAGACACGGACGCTCACGAAGAGACCGCGGGCGCCCCCGCCGCGCCGCAGCCGAAGGAGATCAAGCTCGCCGACCTGAAGGACAAGTCGCCTCCCGCGCTGCTTGCCTTCGCCGAAGAATACGAGGTCGAGAACGCCTCCACCCTGCGCAAGCAGGAGCTGATGTTCGCGATCCTCAAGCAGCTGGCCTCGCGCGACATCGAGATCGTCGGCGAGGGCGTCATCGAGGTCCTGCAGGACGGCTTCGGCTTCCTGCGCTCGGCCGATGCCAACTACCTCGCCGGACCCGACGACATCTACGTGTCGCCCTCGCAGATCCGCCGCTTCGGCCTGCGCACCGGCGACACGGTCGAGGGCCTGATCCGCAGCCCCAAGGAGGGCGAGCGCTACTTCGCCCTGCTCAAGGTCAACACGATCAACTTCCAGGATCCAGAGCAGGTCCGCCACAAGGTCCATTTCGACAATCTGACGCCGCTCTATCCCGATCGCCGGCTGAAGCTCGAGATCGAGGACCCGACGCGCAAGGACCTGTCGCCGCGCGTCATCGACATCGTCGCGCCGATCGGCATGGGCCAGCGCGCGCTGATCGTCGCGCCGCCGCGCACCGGCAAGACCGTGCTGCTGCAGAACATCGCCCAGTCGATCTCGGCCAACCATCCCGACTGCTTCCTCATCGTGCTGCTCATCGACGAGCGGCCGGAGGAGGTGACCGACATGCAGCGCTCGGTGAAGGGCGAGGTCGTCGCCTCGACCTTCGACGAGCCGGCGACGCGCCACGTGGCCGTGGCCGAGATGGTGATCGAGAAGGCCAAGCGCCTCGTCGAGCACGGTCGCGACGTGATCATCCTGCTCGACTCGATCACCCGCCTCGGGCGCGCCTACAACACGACCGTTCCGTCCTCCGGCAAGGTGCTGACCGGCGGCGTCGACGCCAACGCCCTGCAGCGGCCGAAGCGCTTCTTCGGCGCCGCGCGCAACATCGAGGAGGGCGGCTCGCTGACCATCATCGCCACCGCGCTGATCG
>CAZZZM010000384.1:0-1955 GCA_964658465.1 uncultured Nakamurella sp. | reverse complement strand
CGAGGCCCTGGCCGTTGGCGCGGATCCAGGCTTTCAGCTGGGTCATGCCCATGTCCGCCGGTGGCACGTGCAGCCGATCGACGAGGAGCTTGCCGATCGACGTATAGGGATAGCCATTGCGTCCGGCGAAGACCAGCCGCCGCAGCCGGCCGCCGGGCAGGCGCAACCGAGCGGAACCCTGCACCTGGATGAAGAACGCCTCGACCGGCTCGCGAACGTAGGCGAGCGGCGTCTGCTTCAGCGCGCCGGCCATGATGGCCGCCCGGTCGGGCATCGGCGAGAGGCCGCGAGGCGGGGCGTAGAGCGGCGTGGCGAAGTCAGCCGTGCGCGTCAGCGAGGCCTCGACGACCGGCTCGTAATATCCGGTGAAGAACGCATCGCCCGGCACCTGCCGCGCCTCGAACCGCGTTTCGAAGAAGCGACGTGCGGCGTCCGGGGCGGCCCCGACGCGACGTGCGGCGGCACAGGCGGACTTGAGCTCGGCCGGCGGCTGGAGAGCGGCGCGCGACGGCGACGTCGCGCCCTCGACCGCCGGACACGAGGCGCGAAAGGCGCGCAACGCCGGCCGAAGATCGGCGGAGCCCCAGCCGGGCAGCGTCGCGACGGTCATGACCGCCAGGGCGGCGAGCGGCGACGCCATCGAGCCTAATGTCCGGCTTGCGTCGCGACGAGCTTCCAGTTCGGGTCGCGCGAGGTCACCTCGCGGGCGAAGGTCCAAACGTCGTCCATGTCGGCGACGCGGTCCGGGCTGCCCTCGACGAGCGCGCCGCCGGAATCGTGGGTCGCGCTGATCTGCTTCGAGCGGAACCGCACCGAGACCCGCGCCGTGCGCGCCTCGAGCGCCGCCGCCTCGATCGTCGCCTCGTCCATCGAGACGAAGGTGGTGCTCAGCTTGCGGCCCTGCCGCTCGCGGTCGGCGATGGCGGCGGCAAAGCCGTCGTAGACGTCGCGGGCGAGCAGGCTCTGCAGCATCTTGCGCTCGCCGGAGGCGAAGGCGGTGACAATCGCCTCGTAGGCTGTCTTGGCGCCGTCGAGGAACGGCCCGGCGGAGAAGGTCGGATCGGCCGCGGCGATCGCGTCGAGCCCAGCCGCCACCGGCGACCCCGGCGCGGCGACGTCGCGCCAGCGGTTCGGATCGCTCGCGGCGGCGGGCGGCGTGGCACCCGGCAGGCGGATCACGTTACGGTCGCCGAAGCCCTCCGGCGCCGGTGTCCCGGGACGCGCCGGCCTCGGCAGCGGCTTCTTCTGGAAAATGTCGCTCGGCGGCCGGCGCTCGTTGCCGGTCCGCTCGCCGAGCACCGACCTGAGCTTCCAGATCACGACGATCGCGACGAGGGCGAAAACGAGCGTCAGCGGATCGAGCGGCATGGGGCTCCGAGGGGTGCGTGGGGTCGGCCGGATTGCAAATCCCGCCCGGCGAAACATCTATGCATGTGGTGGCGCGGGGCGGAAGGTCCAGCGCTCGGAGGGGTTCGTGCGCATCACGTCGCCGATCAAGCTCGCGCTCTGCCTCTGGCTCGTGCTGGAGGTCGTCGCGTTCAGCCTCGTCGCCGAGGCCGTGGGCGTGCCGCGGGCGATCCTGCTCGGCGTCATGTCGAGCCTGCTCGGCCTGATCCTGCTGCGTCGCGCCGGGACGTCGGCGCTGATGAAGCTGCGCGCGCAGGTCGGCGATCGCCTTCTCAACGAGGGCGACAAGGGGCACTTCCTCGACGAGATCCTGGCGACGGTCGGCGCCCTGGCGCTGCTTCTGCCGGGCTTTCTCTCCGATCTCGTCGGTCTGGCCCTGGCGATCCCGGTGGTACGCGAGCGCGCCGCGCGCTGGATCAAGACGAAGGGCTTTTTCCAGGGCCTGTCGCCGACCGGTGCCGGCCCGCGCCAGGCCCCGGCGACCATCGACCTCGCACCCGAAGAGTGGCGACGCAACGAAGCGGAGATCCGCAACCCGCCCTCTCGCG
>CAZZZM010000383.1:0-1958 GCA_964658465.1 uncultured Nakamurella sp. | reverse complement strand
ACGATCTCGTCGAAATCCTTAGAACAGGACGTCGAGGTCAGCCGACTCGTAGCTCGTGACTTCCATGCCGACGCAGATCTCTTCGACGATCGGGGCAACCCAGTTCATGACGTTCTCCTCGCTGCGCCTCTCGCGTTTAGGAGAGGCAAACTGTTCCGACTGGTTCGTCGGTGGCGCTGATATGGGCTGGCCGCCGGCGGAAAGCCAACAAATTGATTTTGTCATCGCGATCGGATGAATCGATCAAATTCCGACTTCCGACGAATTGCACCTGTCGAACGGAGGAGGTTGAAGAGGCCGTGGCCTACCTCCCGACCATCAAGCAGCTCCAATACCTCACCGCACTGCACCAGCACCGGCATTTCGGGCGGGCGGCCGAGGCGATCAACGTCACGCAGTCGACGCTCTCGGCCGGCCTGCGCGAGCTGGAGACGGTGCTCGACGTGATGCTGGTCGAGCGCACGCAGCGGGTCACCTGCTTCACCCCGATCGGCGAGAAGATCGTCGCCAAGGCCTATGCGATCCTCCGCGACGCCGAGGAGCTGGCGAAGATGGCGCTGACCGTCGGCAAGCCGCTGAGCGGCGAATTGCGGCTCGGCGTCATCCCGACCATCGCCCCGTTCCTGCTGCCCCTGCTGCTGCCGGAGCTGCGCGCGAAGTTCCCCGACCTGAAGCTCTATCTGCGCGAGGACCTCACGACGACGGCCTGCGAGAGCCTGATGCGCGGCCAGCTCGACTGCCTGCTCCTCGCCCTGCCCTATGCCTGCGGCGAGCTCACGGTGCAGCCGCTGTTCCGCGACCCGTTCCATCTCGCCTTCCATCCCGCCGATTTCGACGGCTCGCTGCCCTACGTGCTGCCGGCGCAGGTCGACGATTCGCGGCTCCTCGTGCTCGAGGACGGCCATTGCCTGCGCGGCCATGCGCTGGAAGCCTGCGGGCGGCCGGAGCTGCGCGCCGATTCCGCGCATGTCGGCACCTCGCTGCACACGCTGGTGCAGATGGTCGCCAACCGCCTCGGCCTCACCCTGCTGCCGGAGATGGCCGTGGTGTCGGGCATCCTCACCGGCACGCCGGTCCAGGCGCGCCCGCTCGACGGCCGCAACGCCAGCCGCGAGATCGCGCTGGCCTGGCGCGCCACCTCGCCGCGCGCCGACGAGTTCAACCTGCTCGCCGAGACCCTGCGGGCGGCCTGGGAGGAGCAGCTGCAGCGCGCCTGGGGCCGCGAGGGCGCAGAATTCTAGCCGCCGCTCAGGCGCTGACGCCGCGCACGAACAGCGCGACGGCCGCTCCCGTGCGCCGGCGCATCTCCGCGACGTCGACGGGGAGCCCGTAGATCTTGACCCGCGCCGCCCGCCCCATCACCAGCGCGACGAACAGGTCGGCGGCGACGGGCACGTCGTCGAGCAGGTAGCGCGGATCGCCGGCGAAGCGCGCCAGCACGCTCTCGACGACCTGGAGCTGGCGGCCGTAGCCCTCGGTCATCGCGAGGCGCGCCAGCTCCGGAAAGCGAGGCCCCTGCGCCGCCAGGATGCGCCCGAGCGTGACGGAGCTGTTGGCGATCGCCTGGTCGATCAGCCGCTCCGCGACCTTGCGCAGCGTGGTCGCGAGGTCGTCGCCGGCGGTCGCCACGGCGAACTCGGCCTCCATCGGACCGTAGACCTCGAGGATGCGCCGCCGCAGCACGTCGGCGAACAGCGCCGTCTTGTCGGCGTAGCGCGCGTAGAGCGTCGCCTTGCCGATCGCCGCGGCCTCGGCGAGCGCGTCGATCGAGGTGGCCTCGAACCCCTGCTCGAGGAACATCTTCGTCGCGATGTCGAGCAGGCGCTCGTCGCGCTCGGCGGCCGCCGCCTTGGTGGGACGGCCGCTGCGGGCGCGCGGGCGCGCGAGGCTCGTGTCGAGCGCGGTCATGCGCCTTGATGCCGCGAAGCCTCCCCTCCTGGCAAGCGTCCGTCCGACCT
>CAZZZM010000382.1:0-1963 GCA_964658465.1 uncultured Nakamurella sp. | reverse complement strand
GTGGCGCATCTCGCCGCCGACGCCGGGGTCGCGGCGGGCGTGGTGGCCGGCGCGCTGGCGATCCGGCTCACCGGGCAGACCTGGATCGACCCGCTGCTCAGCCTCGCCATCAACGCGGCGATCATTCTCGGCACTTGGAAGCTGCTGCGCGAATCCGTCGCCATGTCGCTGGCCGGCGTGCCCCGCTCGGTCCGCGTCGACGAGGTGCGTGCCTATCTGACGGCGCTGCCGGGCGTCGGCGGGCTACACGACCTGCACGTCTGGCCGGTCTCGACGAGCGAGACGGCGCTGACCGCGCACCTCGTGATGCCGACGGGCCACCCCGGCGACGTGTTCCTGATGGACGCCTGCCACGTGCTGCGCGAGCGGCATGGCATCGGCCACGCCACCCTGCAGATCGAGACCAGCCTCGACACCGCCTGCGCGCTGGCGCCGGAGGGCGTGGTCTGAGCCCGTCTCGCGGCGCTAGACGTCCTCGACGATCAGCACCAGCGGCGTGTCCTGATAATAGTTCGGGATGTCGTCCAGGACCTTCTTGCCGTGGTCGGAGCCGAGCGATTCGGCGATCGCCTGGGCGCTGTCGAAGGTCGCCGTGAACATCCAGTGGTAGGCGCCGGCACCGCCTTCGGGGGACTTCGCGGGACCGCAGAAATAATCCTTGAGTCCCGGCAGCTTGGCGGCCAGCGGGGCGTGTGTGTCGACGAAGTATTTGTCGAAATGCGCGGGGTCCTTCGGCTCCTTGTAGAGCACGACGAGCTTGGTCATTGGGCGTCTCTCCCTGTTGCCCGCCACGAACGCCGGCGGCGCAGCTACGTTGCATGACCGCCGCCGCGGCCGCGCTTGACCGACTCGCCCGCGTACGCGACCACACGGCATGCGCGCGCCGAATGTCCTCACCATCTCGCCCGCCCTGCCCTTCCTCGAGACCTTCGTCGCCGCCTTCCGCGCTGGCGAGATCGTGCCGGGCTTCGCACCCGGCGACGATCCGTTCGGCCTGGCCGACGCGACGATCTACGTGCCGACGCGCCGCGCCGCCCGGGCCCTGCGCGAGACCTTCCTGCGCACCGCGCGGGGCCCCTCGCTGCTGCCGCCGCGCATCCTGCCGCTCGGCGCCCTCGAGGCGACCGAGACCGAGCTGATCCTCGCCGAGCCGGACCCCGCCGCGGCCGGCCTGCCGCTGCCGCCGGCGGCGAGCCCGGTGTGGCGCCGGCTGCGCCTCGCGCAGCTCATCCAGGGCTGGGCGAAGGCGATCGGCGGCGCTCTGCGCTATGTCGACGAGAGCGGCCGCGAGATCGTCGATGCGACCGAGCCGTTCCAGGTCGCCACCTCCGCCGTCGACGCCTTCGCGCTCGCCGGCGATCTCGCCGGCCTGATCGACGAGATGCTCATCGAGGACGTCGCTTGGCGCGACCTGACCGACCTCGACATGGCGTCGTTCGACGACTACTGGCGCATCACCACGACCTTCCTGGGCATCGCCGTCGAGCGATGGCCCGAGATCCTCGCGCAGGCCGGGCTCGTCGATCCCGCCCGCCGGCAGATCGCGCTCGTCGACGCGCAGGCCCGCCAGCTGGCCGAAGGCCGCGCCCCCGTGGTGGCGATCGGCTCGACCGGCACCAATCGCGCCACCGCGCGCCTGCTCGCCGCGATCGCCCGTGCGCCGCTGGGGGCCGTCGTCCTGCCGGGGCTCGACCAGGACCTCGACGATGCCTCCTTCGCGTTGGCGCGCGAGGGCGATGCGCTGGGCCGCGAGCCCAGCCACGGCCACCCGCAGGCGGCGATGGCGCGGCTGCTGCCGGTGCTCGGCATCGCCCGCGCCGAGGTGCGCGCGCTCGGCACGCCGGAGCCCGGTCTCGCCGATCGCGTCCGCCTCGTCGGCGAGGCGCTGCGGCCGGCCGACACCACAGACCTGTGGCGCGCGTTCCGCAGGAAGATGCCGCAGAAGGCGATGGCAGCGGCGCTC
>CAZZZM010000381.1:0-1985 GCA_964658465.1 uncultured Nakamurella sp. | reverse complement strand
CACGCCGCCGAGACCGGCTCGCCGATCCCCTCCGAGCCGATCGTGTTCAACAAGGCGCCGTCCTGCATCGCCGGCGCCAACGACACGGTGATCATCCCCAAGGGTTCGGCGAAGACCGACTGGGAGGTCGAGCTCGCCGTGGTGATCGGCTCGCGCGCCTCCTACGTCCATGCCAACGAGGCGCTCGATTACGTGGCGGGCCTGTGCATCTGCAACGACGTCTCCGAGCGCGAATGGCAGATGGAGCGCGGACCGACCTGGACGAAGGGCAAGGGCTGCCCGACCTTCGGGCCGCTCGGGCCCTGGCTCGTGACGCTCGACGAGATTCCGGACATCGGCAACCTCGCGATGAGCCTCGACGTGAACGGAGAGCGGATGCAGACCGGCTCGACGGCGACGATGATCTTCGACGTGGCGCAGCTCGTCGCCTACGTCTCGCATTTCATGATGCTGGAACCGGGCGACGTCATCACCACCGGCACCCCACCCGGTGTCGGGCTGGGAATGAAGCCGCCGCGCTATCTCAAGGCCGGCGACGAGATGGTCCTGCGCATCGACGGGCTCGGCGAGCAGCGCCAGCCGGTGATCGCGTTCGACGACTGGACCGCGAAGGTGTCGGCGGGCGAGCCGACGAACTGACGGTTTGCGCGCGGCGCTACAGCCGCCGCGCCGCCTCTCCGTATGCCACGATCCGCTCTCGACTCCGTGAACGTCCTCTGCACAAAGAGCGCTTCACTGTGGAGGACGTTCCTTCGTGAGCATCGGTCTGATCGCCCTCCTCGACGACATCGCCGGAATCGCAAAGGTGGCCGCGGCGTCGCTCGACGACTTCGCGGGACAGGCGGCTAAGGCCGGGGTGAAGGCCGCGGGCGTCGTGATCGACGATGCGGCGGTGACGCCGCGCTACGTCGTCGGCTTCGCGGCCGCGCGCGAACTGCCGATCGTCGGCAAGATCGCGGTGGGGTCGCTGCGCAACAAGCTGCTGTTCCTGACGCCCGCCGCCCTCGCCCTCGGCGCCTTCGCACCTTGGGCGATCACGCCGCTGCTCATGCTCGGCGGCGCCTATCTCTGCTACGAAGGTGCCGAGAAGGTCTACGAGGCGCTTGTCCCGCAGGCCGGCCACGCGCACGAGGCCGCGCGCGATGCCGGCGGCGACGACCGGGCGCTGGAGGACCGCAAGGTCTCGAGCGCGATCAAGACCGACTTCATCCTCTCGGCCGAGATCATGGCGATCACCCTGGCGGCGCTTCCCGATGGCGGCCTCGCCACGAAGGCCGCCGTGCTGGCCCTGGTCGCGGTCGGCATCACCGCCTTCGTCTACGGGGCGGTGGCGTTGATCGTGAAGGCGGACGATGCCGGCCTGGCGATGGCTGCGAGCACCTCCAACTCGGCATTCGGCGCCGTCATCCGCGCGCTCGGCCGGGCCATCGTGAAGGGGATGCCGCCCTTCCTGGCGCTGCTCGCCGTCGTCGGGACCGCGGCGATGATCTGGGTCGGTGGCGGCATCCTGGTCCACGGCCTGGAGACATACGGGCTGCCGCAGATCGCCCACGCCCTGCACGCGGCGTCCGCGACCGTCGCCGGCCTGCTGCCCTCGTCCTTGTCGGGCTTTGCCGAATGGCTCGTCACCGCGGCCGGGTCCGGCGTCGTCGGCCTCGTCGTCGGCGGCCTGCTGATTCCGCTGACGAGCCTCGTGATCGCGCCCGCTTGGCACGGCCTGTCGCGCCTGCGCGGTGCGGCGGCCTGAGCCGGACGGCTTGATTTTCATCACCGGATTCGCCTCATGGGCGCATGATGCAGCCGACCTCAGCCCCCGCCGCCCCTGCCATCCGCCACGATTGGACGGTCGACGAGATCCGCGCGATCCACGACCTGCCGCTGCTCGACCTCGTGTTCCGCGCGAGCACCGTGCATCGCGCCCATAACGATCCGGCCGACATCCAGCGGGCCTCGCTCCTGTCGATCAAGACCGGGGGCTGCCCGGA
>CAZZZM010000380.1:0-1992 GCA_964658465.1 uncultured Nakamurella sp. | reverse complement strand
CTGGGTTGCTTCGCCTTCGGCTCGCAATGACGGGTCCTCAAAACAAGAAGTAGCGCTGCGCCATCGGCAACTCACGCGCCGGCTCGCAGGTGAGATGCCGCCCGTCGGCCTCGACGCGGTAGGTCTCGGGGTCGACCGTCAGCGCCGGCGTGGCGTCGTTGTGGATCATGCTGGCCTTCGAGATGCCGCCGCGGGTGTTCTCCACGGCCACCAGCGCGCGCGACGTGCGCAGCCGCGCGGCCAGCCCCTTGTCGAGCGAGGCCTTGGAGACGAAGGTGAGCGACGTCGACGCCAGCGTCGCGCCGTAGGAGCCGAACATCGGGCGGTAGTGCACGGGCTGCGGCGTCGGGATCGAGGCGTTGGGGTCGCCCATCGCGGCCATGGCGATGACGCCGCCCTTCAGGACGAGGTCCGGCTTCACGCCGAAGAAGGCGGGGGTCCAAACCACCAGGTCGGCGAGCTTGCCGACCTCGACCGAGCCGACGTGCTGTGCGACGCCGTGCGCGATCGCCGGGTTGATCGTGTATTTCGCGACATAGCGCTTGGCGCGCGCATTGTCGGCGGCCCCGTCGCCGGCCAGCGCGCCGAACTGGCGCTTCATCTTGTCCGCCGTCTGCCAGGTGCGGATGATCACCTCGCCGACGCGGCCCATCGCCTGGCTGTCCGAGCTCATCATCGAGAGCGCGCCGATGTCGTGCAGCAGGTCTTCGGCCGCGATGGTCTCGCCGCGGATGCGGCTCTCGGCGAAGGCGAGATCCTCGGGGATCGACGGATCGAGGTGATGGCAGACCATCAGCATGTCGAGGTGCTCGTCGAGCGTGTTGACCGTGAACGGCCGCGTCGGGTTGGTCGAGGACGGCAGCACGTTGGGCAGGCCGGCGACGGTGATGATGTCGGGCGCATGGCCGCCGCCGGCGCCCTCGGTGTGGAAGGCGTGGATCGTGCGGCCCTTGAAGGCGGCGATCGTGTCCTGCACGTAGCCCGACTCGTTCAGCGTGTCGGAGTGGATCATCACCTGGATGTCGTGGTCGTCGGCCACCGACAGGCAGCAGTCGATCGCCGCCGGCGTCGTGCCCCAGTCCTCGTGCAGCTTCAGCGCGCAGGCGCCGCCTTCGACCTGCTCGACCAGCCCCGCCGGCGTCGCGGCGTTGCCCTTGCCGGCGAAGCCGAGGTTCATCGGGAAGGCATCGGCCGACTCGATCATCCGCGCGATGTGCCAGGGGCCGGGCGTGCAGGTCGTGGCGTAGGTGCCGGTCGCCGGCCCGGTGCCGCCGCCGAGCATGGTGGTGATGCCGGACGCCAGCGCCTCCTCGATCTGCTGCGGGCAGATGAAGTGGATGTGCGAGTCCATGCCGCCCGCGGTGACGATCTTGCCCTCGCCGGCGATGATCTCGGTGCCGGGGCCGATCGGGATCGTCACGCCCGGCTGGATCGCCGGGTTGCCGGCCTTGCCGATCGCCGCGATGCGCCCGTCCTTCAGCGCGATGTCGGCCTTCACGATCCCCCAGTGATCGAGGATCAGGGCGTTGGTGATCACCGTGTCCGGCGCGCCCTGCGCCCGCGTCGTCTGCCCCTGGCCCATGCCGTCGCGGATCACCTTGCCGCCGCCGAACTTCACCTCCTCGCCGTAGATCGTGACGTCGCGCTCGACCTCGATGAACAGGGTGGTGTCGGCGAGCCGCACGCGATCGCCGACCGTGGGGCCGAACATGTCCGCATAGGCGGCACGGGGGAGGCTGGTGGACATCTGGGCTCCGGCAGCTGGCGTGGCCTGCCCGGCTTGAAGCACAAAGCGCACCGGGCGTCTGCCTCCCGGCCCCGGCAGGCGGCGGCCCGGCGGGCTCGGCGACATCGCGTCTTATACTAAGGGATGTCTTGTCCGATGCTCGCGCAACACTGACAAGACGGTGGCACTTGCCTATAGATACCGTTGTTACCGTCGGGTTGCACAATCATGCAGCAAACGACTCTTTGCGTTCCTTTGGAGGTCAA
>CAZZZM010000379.1:0-2032 GCA_964658465.1 uncultured Nakamurella sp. | reverse complement strand
ACGGCAATGATCTCGCCGATGTCGCGGCGCGGCCTGATCGGCGCCGGCGCCGCCGCGTTCGGCGTGGCGGCGACCGCGGCGCACGCCCAGTCCTACCAGGACATCAAGCGCGGCGAGAGCACGCTCACCGATCCCGGCCCGAAGAACACGGCCCTCGACGCCCTGAACAAGGACAGCGTCACGCCACCGCCCACCGATCATGGCAGCGTGCCGGAATTCTGGCACTCGTTCTCGCTCTCGCACCGGCGCGTGCAGCAGGGCGGCTGGGCGCGGCAGGTCAACGTGACGGACTTCCCGCTCTCCAAGGCGATCGCGAGCGTCAACATGCGGCTCGATGCCGGCGGCGTGCGCGAGCTGCACTGGCACGATGCGGCGGAATGGGCGCTGGTGCTGACCGGCAGCGCGCGCATCACCGCGATCGACTACATGGGCCGCCCCTACGTGAAGGACGTCAAGGCTGGCGACCTCTGGTACTTTCCCCCTGGCCTGCCGCACTCGATCCAGGGTTTGGAGTCCGACGGCACCGAGTTCCTGCTTGTCTTCGACGACGGAAAGTTCTCGGAGGAGGGCACCACGCTCCTCACCGACTGGCTGATCCACACGCCGCGCGAGGTCGTGGCGAAGAATTTCGGCACCACGCCCGACAAGCTGCACGCCTTTGAGCAGATCCCGCCGGACGGACGCTACATCTTCCCGGCGCCGGTGCCGCCGCCGCTCGCGCAGGACGTCGCCGCCGTGCATGGTTCGACGTCCAACATCGAGTTCGCCTTCGCTATGATGGACCAGAAGCCGACGAAGCAGGACGCTTCGGGCACGATCCGCATCGTCGACTCCTCGACCTTCCCGATCTCGAAGACGATGGCGATGGCGCACGTCACGGTGAAGCCCGGCGCCATGCGCGAGCTGCACTGGCATCCCAATGCCGCCGAGTGGCAGTACTACATCAAGGGCAAGGGCCGCATGACGCTCTTCGCCAACCATTCTGACGCGCGCACGATGGATTTCGCCGCGGGCGACGTCGGCTACATCCCAGTCACGCTGCCGCACTACATCGAGAATACCGGTAGCGAGGACCTCGTCTTCCTCGAGATGTTCAAGGCGCCGCACTACGCCGACATCTCGCTCAACAACTGGCTCGCCGCGATCCCGCCGGAGCTCGTCGCGCAGCATCTCGGGCTCGACAAGGACGTGCTGGCGGCGATCCCGAAGGCCAACAACGGCATCGTGCCGCCCGGCGCCTGACGCGGGCGGGCGCGTGGCGGCTGTCGGCGCGCCACGCTCCGGACCAGCTTCGCGTGCTAGAGGGTCGCGCATGAGGCGGGCGCGACCAAGTCGTACGATCTTGGCACTCGCGGCGGCCGGCTTGGCCGCCGCCTTCGTTTGCGTGCCCGCCGTCGCCGCGCCGGACAAGGCGCTGGCGCCGATCCCGGCCGCCACGCTGGCGCTGATGGCGGCGAAAGGCACCAACGCCGCCGCGCCCCTCGTGCTGCGCTCCTACAAAAAGGAAGCCGAGATCGAGGTCTGGAAGCGCAACGCGCAGGGCCGCTTCGTCTACATCAAGACGTTTCCGATCTGCCGCTGGTCCGGGCAGCTGGGGCCGAAGATGTACCCGGGCGACCGGCAGACGCCGGAGGGGGTCTACGACATCCCCAAAACCCAGATGAACCCGAACTCGCACTACTACCTGTCCTTCGACACCGGCTTCCCCAACGCCTACGACAGGGCGCACGGCTACGAAGGCTCGGCGGTGATGGTGCATGGCACCTGCTCGTCGATGGGCTGCTTCGCGATGACCGACAAGGTGGTCGGCGAGCTCTACGCCATCGCCCGCGACGCGCTCGCCGGCGGCCAGCCCGCCTTCCAGCTGCAAGCCTATCCCTTCCACATGAGCGCGAAGAACATGGCGCTCTACCGCGCCGACCCGTCCATCGATTTCTGGCGCCAGCTCAAGGACGGCTCGGATCGTTTCGAGTCGACCGGCGAGATTTTGCGTTGGAGCGTCGTCGGCGGTCGCTACGCCTTCGCGCCCTCG
>CAZZZM010000378.1:0-2052 GCA_964658465.1 uncultured Nakamurella sp. | reverse complement strand
CGCGCCGCGATGGAGGCGACGCGCCACCTCGTGACGCTCGATCCAGAGGCCGTCGAGCTTGTCGACCGCACCATGATCGACCTTGGCCGCGGGATCGCGATCTACCAGCCGACGATCGAGCGCATGCTGATCGGCGAGCCTCAGGCCCTGCTGCTGGTCGAGTTTCACGGCGACGACGTCGACGCGCTGACCCGGCACCTCGATCGCCTCGACGAGCTGATGGGCGACATCGGCCACCCGAAGGCGATCGTGCGGGCGATCGACCCGCGCTTCCAGGCGGACATCGCCGAGGTGCGCGAGGCCGGGCTCAACATCATGATGTCGGAGAAGAGCGCCGGAAAGCCGATCTCCTTCATCGAGGATTGCGCCGTCGACCTCGACGACCTCGCAGCCTACACCGAGCGCCTCAACGCCGTCTTCGCACGGCACGGCACGCGTCCGACCTATTACGCGCACGCCTCCGTCGGCTGCCTGCACGTGCGGCCGGTGCTCGACATGAAGCGCGAGGGCGACGTCAAAGCCATGCGCGCCATCGCGGAAGAATGCTTCGACCTCGTGCGCGCCTACAAGGGCAGCCACAGCGGCGAGCACGGCGACGGCATCGCCCGCAGCGAGTTCAACGAACCGATGTTCGGCGGCCGCCTCGCGCGCGCCTTCGAAGAGGTGAAGGACGCGTTCGACCCCGCCGGCCTGCTCAACCCCGGCCGCGTCGTGCGCGCGCCGAAGTTCGACGACCGCTCGCTGTTTCGCTACCCACCGGACTATGCCGCGCTCGACGTCACGCCGGCGCTCGACTGGTCGGCGTGGCCCGGCCCGCAGGGCGGCCTGCTCGGCGCGGTCGAGATGTGCAACAACAACGGCACCTGCCGGAAATTCGACGCCGGCGCGATGTGCCCGTCCTACCGCATCACCCGCGACGAACGGCATCTCACGCGCGGCCGTGCCAACACGCTGCGCCTCGCGCTCACAGGGCAGCTCGGGCGCGACGGCTTGGCCAGCGACGACGTCGCCGAGGCGCTCAAGCTCTGCGTCTCCTGCAAGGCGTGCAAGCGCGAGTGCCCGACGGGCGTCGACATGGCGCGCATGAAGATCGAGGCCAACGCCGCCCGCGCCGCGATGCACGGCATCGCGTGGCGCGAGCGCCTGGTCGCCGGGCTGCCGCGCACCGCGCCGTGGGCGTCGGCGCTTGCGCCGCTCTCGAACCTCCGCAACGCCAGCCCGCTGCTGCGCCGGCTTGGCGAGCACACGCTCGGCTTCGCGGCCTCGCGTCCGCTGCCGGCGTTCCGCCGCGACGCCTTCCGCGACGCCGAGATCGACGCCCCGACCGGCGCGGCGGACGAGGTGATCCTCTTCGCCGACACGTTCAATCGTTGGTTCGAGCCCGAGAACCTGCGCGCCTGCGCGCGCGTGCTGCGCCGCCTCGGCCTGCGCCCGGTGGCGCCGCGCGGTCGCCCACTGTGCTGCGGCCGTACCTACCTCTCCGCGGGGATGGTCGAGCGCGCGCGGGCCGAGGCGCGGCGCCTGCTCGCCGCGCTCGCCGACGGCACGGCGCCGATCGTCGGGCTCGAGCCCTCCTGCCTGATGACGCTGCGCGACGAGATCCCCGCCCTGCTGCCGGGCCCCGAGGCGGCGGCACTGGCCAAGCGCGCGCGGCTGTTCGGCGAGCTGGTGGCGGAGCATGCCGACGCGGCCCGGGGCCGTTTCGCCCACGCCGGCACGGCGCATGTGCACGGCCATTGCCACCAGAAGGCCTTCGGCGCCTTCCCGGCCGGCCTGACGGCGCTGCGGCTCGTCGACGGGCTGGAGGTGACGCCGATCGAGTCCTCCTGCTGCGGCATGGCCGGCGCCTTCGGCTACGGCGCCGAGACGCTCGACGCCTCCAAGGCGATGGCCGAGCTGTCCCTGCTCCCCGCCGTGCGCGCCGCCGCCCCCGACGCGCTCATCGTCGCCGACGGCACCTCCTGCCGCCACCAGATCGCCGACCTCGCCGGCCGCGAGGCGCTGCACTCCGCCCGCGTGCTGGACTTGGCGAGCTCCTAGGGCCGTCATTGC
>CAZZZM010000377.1:0-2085 GCA_964658465.1 uncultured Nakamurella sp. | reverse complement strand
CGCGGCAGCGGGCAGCAGCCTCGCGACGGCGGTCAGCGTCCGCGGGGGTAGATGATGATCGACAGATAGGTCATCGGCAGCTTCACGAGCGTCTCCGGCCCGTGCAGCGCGCCGGAGTCGAAGAGCAGCGTATCGCCGGGCTTGAGTCGAAACGTCTGCTCGGAATGGCGGTAGATGACCTCGCCGGTGAGCATGTAGATCAGCTCGGTGCCGGCATGTCGGAACCCGGTATAGGCCTCGGCATCGTTCTTCAGCGTGATGAGGTAGGGCTCGACGACGATGTCGCCGCCGAGCACCGCGCCGAGCAGCTCGTAGACGTGGCCCGCCTTGCTGCCGCGCCGCTCGATCACCACGCCCTTGCTCTTCGGCACGTACGAGCAGTCGCGCTTCTCCTCGAACGAGGCGAAGAGCGAGGTGAACGGTGTGTTGAGCGCCTCGGCGAGGGCGCGGATCGTCGACAGCGACGGCGAGATCTGGCCGTTCTCGATCTTCGACATCATGCCGACGGAGATGCCGGCGGCGGCCGCCAGATCGTTGAGCGACAGTTCCTGCTCGCGCCGCAACAGCCGCACCTGCAGGCCGAGCGCCTTTTCGAGGCTGCGGCTGGCTTCGGGCGGCGCGTTCGACAAGGTGGCCAGAGACCCGGTCGCCGGCTCCGCCGTCGAGCCCGCCGGGACGACCTTCGCCAGCTTCTGCTTCGCGTTCGCCATGTCTCGTTCCGTGACGAGGCCGGAGACCCAACCTCGAGAGCTTGTTCGGCCGCGGACAAGACGAGCGCGCTGTTCTGATTCGGCCTGTCATCAGGGCGGCGGCGGCTACCTTGCCCCGCGCGTCCCGGACGGATCAACTGGAATAGGAGGCGTCGCGGGGGTCGGAGCCGTCGCCCGGCGCGATCAGCGCAGCGCCTTGACGTCGCAGCCGAACTCGGCCGCGGACTCGAGGAGCCACTCCCAGACGTGGCCGGCCACCGTGCGCGGGACCGACAGCCAGTAAGTCGGCGTGTCGTCGGTCTGCCAGATCTGGACGCTGAGATGCGAGAGCGCGGTCATCGCCACGCATCCCGGCGAGAACGCCGACGGATGCAGATCGATCGCGAGCCCCTTGGCGAGGGCATCCCGCGCCGCGGGTCCGGCGATCTCGACGAGCGCCCGGCCGTCGCCTTGCTCGGACGCCGCGGCCACGCCCTCGAAGGCGGCGACGAGCGACGCGAAGTCGTAGCGGGCGGGGATCGCGAGCCATTGGTTGTGGCCAGACCAGACGAGCGTGCAGGACTCGTTGACGCTCACGCGGCCGGGCGCCGGCACCGGCAGGTCCCACAGATGTTTCACCACCGCCGCGAAGCGCGCCGTATCGGTGCCGGCGATCAGCGTCGCCATGTCGACATGGTCGAGCGGCGTGATCGTGACGCCCGGCGCGACATCGCTGCGGCCGTGGCGCGCGGGCTCTGATGCGATCCCAGCCCAGGCGCTCAGCGGGCGCCAATCCGACGCGACGTCAGACACGGAGCTTCTCCTCCTTGGGGTCGACGAAGCACGGCGGGCAGACCTCGCAGAGCACGTCGCCGTTGCGGACGGGATCGAAGGCGCGGATATGCTCGCCGAACCGCGACGTCCCGTTCTTCAAGAAACCGAGCCCGATCCACGAGCCGAGCGTCGGCGAGTAGGCGACCGAGGACAGGTAGCCTTCGTCCGTCGCGATGGTCGGGCTGACATGCGGGCCGATGAAATGGCTGCCGGCGCGGATGCGCTCGCCCGCCGTCACCGGCTTCACGCCGACGAAGACCGGACGATCGGGCTCTTCGAGCGCCGGCCGGCCGCGCATGAGGCGGCCGATGAAGTCCTTCTTTTTGGCCAGCATCTTGTCGAGGCCGAGGTCGCGCGCGGTGGTCATGCCGTTGAGCTCGGCCGTCGCGGGGTGGCCTTTCTCGATGCGCATGACGCCGAGCGCCTCGGTGCCGTAGGGCGTGATGCCGTAGGGCTCGCCGGCATGCAGGATCGCCCGCCACGCCGCGTCGCCGTAGCGCGCCGGCACGGCGATCTCGTAGGCCAGCTCGCCGGAGAACGAGATGCGGAACAGCCGCGCCTC
>CAZZZM010000376.1:0-2091 GCA_964658465.1 uncultured Nakamurella sp. | reverse complement strand
GCCCAGCGGTGCCCGGGCTCGACGAAGCTGTAGTCCGCGGGATCCACCGCGCACATCTCGTAGTCGACGAGCCACGCCGTCTCGGGCGTCGCCAGATCGCGCGTGCCGGAATAGTCCGTCGCGATGACCGGCGTGCCGAGGTCGAGGGCATCGATCACGTCGAGCCCGAGCCCTTCGGCGCGGTGCAGGGAAACCAGGCAGTCGCAGGCGGCCAGCAGAGTGCGCTGCGTGGTCGGATCGAAGGATTGGTCGACGAGCACGATGCGGCGGTCGAGCTCGCACAGGTCGCGGATCCGGCGCCAGCGCTCGATCTGCGACCCGGAGAGCGGTCCGTCGAGGTTGTGCGTCTTGACGATCAGCGCGACGTCCTCGGTGGCGAAGGCGGCCCGGAACGCCTCGATCACCGCCAGCGGGTTCTTCCGCTGCGCCCAGGACAGGGCGTCAGAGGTCGTGAGGAAGACGAAGGTCCCTGGCGTGAGTTGCAGGCGCGCGCGGAGGGCGGCGCGGGCCGCCGCGGTCGGCACCGGCGCCTCCGAGCGGCACATCCCGACCCAGCGCACCGGCTTGCCGCTGTCGGCGAAGACGTCGGCGAGGAACCGCGACGCCGCCCAGACTTCGTCCACGGCCTGCACGCCCAGCCGGTGGACGCGCGAGGGGTGGTTCAGCTCCCAATAGGGCATCGCGACCGTCGGGGTCCGCGAGAAGACGTCCGGCAGGTAGGCCAGCGCCTCGGGGATCTCCTCGGCGTTAAGGTGCAGGATGTTGAGCCGCGCCGGACAGGCGTCTCTCAGGCGCTGATCCCGCTCGAGCACGGTGCCGGTGCCGATGTCGTAATCGACGAGATTGATCGTGAACGGCGTCGCCTGCAGCGCCGCGGCGACGCGGCGACAGCTCTCGCCCAGCCCCATCTTGCGCGCGAAGGGGCCGAACAGCTGGACGTCGACCGTCGCCGGCGCCGTGACGACCATCGGGCCGCCGCGCACGCGATGCTCGTGATAGCGATGGCCGCGAAACGTCTGGGAGGCGATGTCGAAGCCGGCAGCCTCGATCAGCCGCGCATACCGCGCGCCGTCGATGGCGAGATCGTCGCCGAAGAGGTCGGCCAGAACCGCCTCGAACTCCCCGTCCAGAAGCCGGCGCATCCATTCGCCGGGCAGGTAGGACAGGATGGCGGGATTGCGCAGCCCGAGGATCATGAACAGCGCGTAGAGGCGCTTGCGCTGGCGCGCGGTCAGGGCCGGCAGCGCCCGCAGGCTCGCCCTCTCGGCCTTGGCGAGCCGCATGAAAGCCGACAGGGGAAAGGGAGGACTGAACGCGCGCGTCGCACGAAGCGCCGCGATGTCCCGGTCGGGCACGGCGCAGTCGGCCACGTGGAGACGGTCGGCCTCGCAGGCCCATTCGTAAGCGGGTTCGGCGGCGTCCGGCGCCAGGAACAGGCCCGCCGCGTAGCTGCGGCCGTCCGAGCGTGAGCGCGTGAGGCGTGCGATCTCGTCGCCGGACAGGGGCGCGAGACGCCGTCCGCGCTCGCTGACGTATCTCTCCAGATACCAATGCCAGAAGGCATCAGGGTCGCGGGTGACGAGATCCGCCTGGCCGTATTTGCAGGCGATGTGCTCGGCGAAGGCGCTGACGCCGAGGTCCGGGATGTCGGCGCACAGCTGCTCGATCCTCGGGCGTCGACCCGGCGAGGTCTCGAGCCCGTTGGACGGTGCTTCCGTCGCGCGGATCGTCGCGAGAAACGGGCCGAGCGCCTGCCGGTAATCGGCCGGCAGCAGGCGAGCAGGCGAGCCTGAGGGCACGAGCTCAACCGCGAACGGCAGCGTCCAGCGCTCGGGCCCGGCGCTGGCGATGACCAGGTCGGCCGGTTGGAAGCCCACCCCCGACACGTCGTCGGGGAGATGGAACGTGAAGCCGTGGCGTCCGTCGCCGATGCCCTGGGCTTCGAGATCCGGGCGGAACATGCCGGCCGACACCGAGCCGAGATAGATGTCGCGATGGAAGACCTCGAGCCTGACCCGTCGTCTCGGCTGTCTCGAGTTCCACGCCCAGCCCCGCGCGATCCGGTGGCTCATATGGTCGATTTGCCCGACG
>CAZZZM010000375.1:0-2097 GCA_964658465.1 uncultured Nakamurella sp. | reverse complement strand
GTCCGGCGCCGCCCCGCCCTTCGCGTCGGACTGCGCCTGCTGTTCCGCGGCCTGCCCGGTCGCCCCGGCCGGCGGCTCGGTGCGGCGGGTGCCGGTGCGTTCCTCCGTCGCCGGGGTCGCAAGCGAGTTCTCGTGCCGCTCGGTGCGGCGGTCCTCGATCGGATGGTCCAGCTTGTCCTTGGTCGTGCGCTCGTCGGGCGCCCCCGAGCGCGGCGTCGAGGGACCGTGGTCGTTCGCCGGCTCGGCGAAGCCGGGGCCGCTCCGGCCGTCCTTGCCGTACCACGTCGCGAGCGACGTCAGGCCGCCCTCCGGCTCGGAGGTCATGCGGCCGTTCTGCGGGCCGATGTGCACGGGGCGCCCGGCCGCCAGATCGTCGAGCAGCGTCTCGAAGTTCTCCGGCGTCAGGTCCTCGTAATAGTCGTCGTTGATCTGCACCATCGGGGCGTTGCAGCAGGCGCCGAGGCACTCGACCTCGAGCCAGGAGAACATCCCGTCGGCGGTGACCTTGCGCTGCGCGCCGATGCGCTTGTGCAGCACGTCCTTGATGCCGTCCGAGCCGCGCAGCTGACACGGCGTCGTGCCGCACATCTGGATGAAGAAGCGGCCGACCGGCTCGAGGTTGAACATCGTGTAGAAGGTCGCGACTTCGAGGACGCGGATGTAGGGCATGCCCAGCATCCGCGCGACTTCCTCGATCGCCGGCTTCGGCAGCCAGTAGTCGTTCTGCTTCTGCGCGCGCCACAGCAGCGACAGCACGGCCGAGGCCTGGCGCCCCTCCGGATATTTGGCGATCTGCTTGTCGGCCCACGCCGCGTTCTCCTGCGTGAACGCGAAGCTCTCTGGCTGGACCTCGGCGAGGCGGCGGACGGACATCAGGTCTTGTCCTCGGCGTCCCCTTCTCCCGCTTGCGGGACAAGGTGGCCCGGCGACGCCGGGTCGGATGAGGGGGCTTCGGGCAGCAGGGCCCTTGCGAGTGGGTCGAGGCTCGTCACCGATCCACCTCGCCGAAGACGATGTCGATCGAGCCCAGGATCGCCGAGACGTCGGCGAGCATCGACTTGCGGCACAGGAAATCCATCGCCGAGAGATGCGCGAAGCCGGGCGCCCGGATCTTGCAGCGGTAAGGCTTGTCGGTGCCGTCGGAGACGAGATAGACGCCGAACTCGCCCTTCGGCGCCTCGACGGCGGCATAGACCTCGCCGGCCGGCACGTGGAAGCCTTCGGTGTAGAGCTTGAAGTGATGGATGAGCGCTTCCATCGAGCGCTTCATCTGCGCGCGCTTGGGCGGCGTATGCTTGTTGTTGGGCGCCTGCACCGGCCCCTGCCCGCTCGGGGCCAGCAGCTTCTCGACGCATTGCTTCATGATGCGGACGGACTGGCGCATCTCCTCCATGCGGACGATCTGGCGCCCGTAGGAATCGCCGTGCGTACCGACGGGGATGTCGAACTCCATCTCCTCGTAGCAATCGTAGGGCTGCGCCTTGCGCAGGTCCCACGCCGCGCCCGAGGCGCGCAGCACGGGGCCCGAGAAGCCCCAGTTCCAGCAATCGGCCAGCGAGACGATGCCGATGTCGACGTTGCGCTGCTTGAAGATGCGGTTGTCGAGAAACAGGCTCTGCAGATCGTCGCAGACCTTGAGGAAGGGGTCGCACCAGGCGCCGATGTCCTCGATCAGCTGGACCGGGCAGTCGATGTGGACGCCGCCGACGCGGAAATAGTTGGCGTGCAGACGGGCGCCCGAGGCGCGCTCGTAGAACACCATCAGCTTCTCGCGCTCCTCGAAGCCCCACAGCGGCGGGGTGAGCGCGCCGACGTCGAGCGCCTGCGTCGTGAGGTTGAGGAGATGCGAAAGGATGCGGCCGATCTCGCAGAACAGCACGCGCAGCAGCTGGCCGCGGCGCGGCGCCTCGACGCCGAGCAGCTTCTCGATGGCCAGGCAGAAGGCGTGCTCCTGGTTCATCGGCGCGCAATAGTCGAGGCGGTCGAAATACGGGATGTTCTGGAGGTAGGTGCGCGCCTCCATCAGCTTCTCGGTGCCGCGGTGGAGCAGGCCGATATGCGGGTCGACGCGCTCGACGATCTCGCCGTCGAGCTCGA
>CAZZZM010000374.1:0-2105 GCA_964658465.1 uncultured Nakamurella sp. | reverse complement strand
ACACGACGGGCCTCCGCGCACCGGATCACGCTGTGGCAGAAGGCGTTGATGGCGCGCCTCCAGGCCACGCGCCGCGGACTGCCGCATCATGCGAGCCTCGCCGGCCTCGTCGAGATCGCCTTCGTCATCGACCGTGACGGGCATCTCGTGTCGGAGCGCGTCGCGAAAGGCTCCGGCTCGGCCGCGGCCGACGCGACTGCGCTCACCCTCGTGCGGCTCGCCGCGCCCTACCCGGCCCCGCCGCGCGATGCCGACGCGGCGCACCTCTCCTTCGTCGTGCCGATCAGCTTCAGACGCTGACGGCGCAAGGTCCGCGACGCGGCTTGACAGGCACCGACGTCGGACGTGCTAGGCTGAGCGCGTCGAGAGCCGCCCCATGCCGCCACGCCTCATCGAGCCCGTCGCCCCCGTCGACGGGCGCCAGTCCGAGACCGCGCTCCTCGTCGCCCGGGGCGTGCGCCGCCATCTTCGCGCGCTGGGCTACGCCACCGTGCCGGAGATGAGCCTGCGCTCGGGTCGGCGCGCCGACCTCGTCGCGCTGGGCGCCGACGGCACCCTCGTCATCGTCGAGATCAAGTCGTCCGTGGCCGACTTCCGCGCCGACCAGAAATGGCGCGACTACCGCCTGCATTGCGATCGCCTCTATTTCGCGACGGTGGCCGAGGTGCCGGCAGCGATCTTCCCGGAGGATGCCGGCCTCATCGTCGCCGATGCCTACGGCGCCGCCCTTCTCCGCGAGGCGCCGGAGCATCGGCTGCCGCCGGCGACGCGGCGCATGGTGACCCTGCGCTTCGCTCAGCTCGCGGCGCACCGGCTGCATGCGCTGTACGATCCGGCGATCAAGGTGCCGGACCTCTGATCCGACCGGCCGGATGGCTGGCCGAGCCCCACTTTCGCCGCGTGGCGACGCCCGATACAACGGCTGATCGGCCCACCGGACCCCTCAATGCCCGACACCAAGCCCATCCGCATCGGCACGCGCGGCAGCCCGCTCGCGATGGCGCAGGCGCACATGACGCGCGACGCCCTGCTCGCGGCGCACGGACTGCCCGAAACCGAGGTCGAGATCCACGTCATCAAGGTCTCGGGCGACGCGATCGTCGATCGCCCGCTGTCCGAAGCCGGCGGCAAGGGTCTCTTCACCAAGGAACTCGACACGTCGCTCATGATGGGCGGCATCGATCTCGCCGTGCACTCGGCCAAGGACCTGCCGACCTTCCTCCCCGACGCGATCGTCATCGCCGGCTACCTCCCGCGCGAGGACGTGCGCGACGTATGGATTTCGCCGGTCGCCCCGTCCCCGCGCGAACTGCCCGAAGGCGCAATCGTCGGCACGGCGTCGCTCCGGCGCGGCGCGATGCTGCGGCGCATGCGGCCCGACGTCGAGATCGCGCTGATCCGCGGCAACGTGCAGACCCGTCTGCGCAAGATCGAGGAAGGCCAGTTCGACGGCACGCTGCTGGCGCTCGCCGGCCTCAAGCGCCTCGGGCTCGAGGACCGGGCGACCTACCTCATTCCGGTCGAGGATTTCCTGCCGGCCGCCGGCCAGGGCGCGATCGGCATCACCGCACGCGCCGACGACGAGCGGGTGGCGCGGATGCTGGCCCCGATCCTCTGCGGCGCCACGGGCGTGGCGCTGGAAGCCGAGCGCGCCTTCCTGACGGTGCTCGACGGCTCCTGCCGCACGCCGATCGGCGCCCACGCGACGGTCGACAACGGCCGCGTGACGCTGCGCGGCACCGTGCTGCGGCCCGACGGCTCGCAGGCCTTCGACGAGGAGATGTTCGGCGACACCGCTGATGCGGCCGCGATCGGCGAAGCGGCCGGCGGTGCGATCAAGGGACGTCTGCCGCCCGGCTTCTTCGAGGCGTGAGCCGCATGCGCGTCCTCGTTACGCGGGCGATGGAGGACGCGGGCCGCACGGCGGACGCATTGGCCGCCGCGGGCCACGAGCCACTGTTCGCCCCGGTGATCGAGATCGTCGCAACCGGCGCCGGCTGGCCGGAGGGCCTGGTCGATGCGGTGCTGGCCACGAGCGCGCACGCATTCGCAATGCTGGAAAGCGGGCCGAGCCCCGAGGCGATGCGGCTGCTGCCGCTGTTCCT
>CAZZZM010000373.1:0-2117 GCA_964658465.1 uncultured Nakamurella sp. | reverse complement strand
CAGATGACGATCAAGCGCGATCCGGCGAAGGCCGTCGCGGCGATGTCCGACCAGGTGCCGAAGACCCTTGAGGCGCTGAACGCGATCATCAAGCGCTCCGAGCCGCTGGTGCCGGGTGCGACCCAGGCGGTGCTCGGCGAGGGCCGGATCGGCTCGACCATCGCGTTCGTCGGCGAGCAGCCGGGCGACCAGGAAGACCGGCAGGGGCGCCCGTTCGTCGGGCCGGCCGGGCAGCTGCTGTCACGGGCGATGGCCGAGGCCGGGATCGACCGCGCGGCGAGCTACCTCACGAACGCCGTGAAGCACTTCAAGTTCGAGGAGCGCGGCAAGCGCCGCATCCACCAGAAACCGACGGCCGGCGAGGTCAGCCATTACCGCTGGTGGCTCGACCGCGAGCTCGAATGCGTCGCCCCGAAGCTCGTGGTGGCGTTGGGCGCGACCGCGGTTCTGGCGCTGACCGGCAAGCCGATCGCGATCACGCGGGCCCGCGGGCCGTTCCGCTTCGAGCGACTCGACAACCGGTTCCAGGGCTTCATCACCGTCCACCCGTCCTACCTGCTGCGCCTGCCGGACGAGGCGAAAGAGGAGGCCTACGCGGCCTTCGTCAGCGACCTGCGGCGTGTCGCAGAATTGGGGCGCGAATTGGCGGGTTAGGACGCGCGAGCCCGCGCATTGCCTTACTCCTCCGCCGGTTCCTCCTTGTGCGGACGCAGCTCCGGCGCCTGTTCGATCTCGGTCTCGGTCGGCGCCTCGGCGCGGCTGTCGGCGCGGCTGGCATCGACGTAGAATCGGGCCTCGCCCTCCTTCAGGCCGAGGCTGCGCAGGGCGTAGAAGGTCATGCCGAAGGCGAGCTCGCGCTCGGCCATCAGCACGAGCCCGACCTTCTCCGCCTCCATGCGGCGGCGCTCGGCGTCGCTGTGCGTCCGGATCAGGGTGTCGATGCGCGGATTGGCCGCGCGAGCGATCTCGACGAGGCGCCGGGCGTTGTGCGAATCCGGCGTCGCGATCACCAGAAGGCGCGCCTGAGCGATGTCGGCGGCGGCCAGGATGCCTGGCGCCAGGGCATCGCCGAACACCACTTCGAGGCCGGATGCGCGCAGGTCGAGCACGCGGCGGCGGTCGCGGTCGACCACCACGAAGGGCAGGTCCCAGGCGTCCAGCGCCTTGCCGATCCCGCTGCCCACCCGGCCGTAGCCGACGATGATCGCGTGGCCGCGATGGGCTTTCGCAGGCTCGGCGACGGCGATCGCCTCGGCGCCGCGCCGCTCGAAGCGGCGCGCGAGGTCCGGTCGGTCGGCGAGGTATCGCTCGACCCGCGCGGCCAGTACGAAGAACAGCGGATTCAGCGTGATCGACAGCAGCGCCCCGCCGAGGATGAGGTCGCGCCCCTCGTCCGGCAGCAGCTTCAGCGACAGGCCGAGGCCGACGAGGATGAAGGAGAATTCGCCGATCTGCGCCAGGCTCGCGGCGATGGTGAGCGCCGTGCCGACCGGGTGCTTGAAGACGAGCACGATCGCCACCGCGGCGACCGACTTGCCGAGCAGGATCACGCCGAGCACCGCAAGCACCGAGAGCGGCTCGCGCAGCAGGATGCCGGGATCGAACAGCATGCCCACCGAGACGAAGAACAGGACCGCGAAGGCGTCCTGCAGCGGCAGGGAATCGGCTGCCGCCTGATGGCTGAGGTCCGATTCGGCGAGAACCATGCCGGCGAAGAACGCGCCGAGCGCGAAGGACACGCCGAACAGCTCCGCCGAGCCGAACGCGATGCCGAGCGCCAGCGCGAGGACGGCGAGGGTGAACAATTCGCGCGAGCCGGTGCGCGCGGCCTGATCGAGCAGCCACGGCACGATGCGCCGCCCGGCGACCAGCATCAGGGTGGTGAACAGGCCGACCTTCGCGAGCGTCAGCGAAAGCGTCAGCCAGATGCTGTCGCCGAGATGCCCGGAGAGCCACTGCGCGAGGCCGCCGCCCGCCGCGTGGTCGCCGTTGCCGGCGTCCCCGCCGAGCGAGGGCGCCAGCGCCGGCAGCAGCACCAGCGCCAGGACCATCGCGAGATCCTCGACGATCAGCCAGCCGACCGCGATGCGGCCCTTGTCGCTGTCGAGGAGGTTGCG
>CAZZZM010000372.1:0-2125 GCA_964658465.1 uncultured Nakamurella sp. | reverse complement strand
CGCTTGCCGAGCAGGTTCTGGCGGAAGCGGCCCTGCTTGCCCTTCAGCATGTCGGCGAGCGACTTCAGCGGGCGCTTGTTGGCGCCCGTGATGACGCGACCGCGGCGGCCGTTGTCGAACAGCGCGTCGACGGCCTCCTGCAGCATGCGCTTCTCGTTGCGGATGATGATGTCCGGCGCGCGCAGATCGATCAGCCGCTTGAGGCGGTTGTTGCGGTTGATGACGCGGCGATAGAGATCGTTGAGGTCAGACGTGGCGAAGCGGCCGCCGTCGAGCGGCACGAGCGGACGCAGGTCCGGCGGGATCACCGGCACCTCGGTGAGGATCATCCACTCCGGCTTGTTGCCCGAGTGCATGAAGGCCTCGATGATCTTCAGGCGCTTGGCGAGCTTCTTCGGCTTCAGCTCGGTCGTCGCCTCCGAGATCTCGACCTTGAGCTGCTCGGCGATCGTCGGCAGGTCCATGCCCTTCAGGATCTCGCGGATCGCCTCGGCGCCGATCATCGCGGTGAAGGAATCCTGGCCGTACTCGTCCTGCGCGCGGAGGTAGTCCTCCTCGTTCAGAAGCTGGCGCATCTTCATCGGCGTCAGGCCGGGATCGAGCACGATGTAGGACTCGAAGTACAGGATGCGCTCGAGGTCCTTCAGCGTCATGTCGAGCAGGAGGCCGATGCGCGAGGGCAGCGACTTCAGGAACCAGATGTGCGCGACCGGCGCGGCGAGCTCGATGTGGCCCATGCGCTCGCGGCGCACGCGCGACAGCGTGACCTCGACGCCGCACTTCTCGCAGATGACGCCCTTGTACTTCATGCGCTTGTACTTGCCGCACAGGCACTCGTAGTCCTTGATCGGCCCGAAGATGCGCGCGCAGAACAGGCCGTCGCGCTCCGGCTTGAACGTGCGGTAGTTGATCGTCTCGGGCTTCTTGATCTCGCCGAACGACCAGGAGCGGATCTTCTCCGGGCTGGCGATCGAGATCTGGATCTGGTCGAACGCCTGCGGCTGGACGACCGGATTGAAGAGATTCATGACCTCTTGGTTCATTCTATTCTCCCGGTGCGCGATCCGCCGGTCGATACGACACGCGGCGGACCACTAGGAACGTTTGAAGGCAAATCTTCACCGCGGGACTCGACGCCCCGCGGGATCGCAGCTTCTCGAGGCTACTCGGCCGCTTCCGCCGTCGGCGGCAGCTCCTCGAGCGGCTTCGGCGTGTTGTTCAGCTCGACGTTGAGGCCCAGCGAGCGCATCTCCTTGACGAGCACGTTGAAGCTCTCGGGGATGCCGGACTCGAAGGCGTCGTCGCCGCGCACGATCGACTCGTAGACCTTGGTGCGGCCGGCGACGTCGTCGGACTTCACGGTCAGCATCTCCTGCAGCGTGTAGGCCGCGCCGTAGGCCTCGAGCGCCCAGACCTCCATCTCGCCGAAGCGCTGGCCGCCGAACTGCGCCTTGCCGCCCAACGGCTGCTGGGTGACGAGCGAGTAGGGCCCGATCGACCGCGCGTGGATCTTGTCGTCCACGAGATGGTGGAGCTTCAGCATGTAGATGTAGCCGACCGTGACCTTACGATCGAACTCCTCGCCGGTGCGGCCGTCGTAGAGGCGCGACTGGCCGGACCCGTCGAGCCCCGCCTTCTCGAGCATCTCGACGATGTCCTTCTCGCGGGCGCCGTCGAACACCGGCGTCGCGATCGGCACGCCGCGCTTCAGGTTGTTCCCGACCTCGACGATCGACGTGTCGTCGAGATCCTTGAACCCCTCGTCGGAGCCGTAGAGCTCCTTGAGCTTGGCGCGGATCGGCTTGGTGTCGTTCGAGCGCATGTAGGCGTTGACCGCCTCCGACACCTGCTTGCCGAGGCCGGCGCAGGCCCAGCCGAGATGCGTCTCGAGGATCTGGCCGACGTTCATGCGCGACGGCACGCCGAGCGGGTTGAGGACGATGTCGACGGCCTGGCCGTCGGCGAGGAACGGCATGTCCTCCGCCGGCACGATCTTCGACACGACGCCCTTGTTGCCGTGGCGGCCGGCCATCTTGTCGCCGGGCTGGATCTTGCGCTTCACCGCGACGAAGACCTTGACCATCTTCATCACGCCGGGCGGCAGCTCGTCGCCGCGCTGCAGCTT
>CAZZZM010000371.1:0-2154 GCA_964658465.1 uncultured Nakamurella sp. | reverse complement strand
TGCGTCGCCAGCGCGGCGTGACATTCGAAAAGCCGCCCCATCTGGGCCTCCACCGAATACGGCGCGGCAAGAGACGCGATGGCGGTCGGATCGAGGCGGCCTTGGTCGAGCGCGTGCGCGATGCCGACGAAGGCGTCGGCAAGCGCGTCGGCGGACGCCTCGGGCGTGGTGCCGCGCTCGACGAGCGCGCCGCTGTAGCCCGACAGCACGAGCCGCGAAAACTGCGGCAGCGCGATCGCGCCGACGGGGCGGCCCGACGCCAGCATCTCGAGCAGATAGCAGGGCATGCCCTCGAAGAACGAGGTGATGATGCCGGCATGGGCGCGGGCCATGAGGGCCGCGACCTCGGCCGCCTTGCGCGGCCCGTGGCGGATCGTCAGGCCCTCGATCGCGGCGAACTCCGGGAAGCGCGTCGGATCGGACGCGCCGACGTAGTCGAAGACCACGCGCCGGAATCGCCCCACCGGCGCTCCGGCGAGCCGGGCCTGAAGACCCGCCAGCGTCGCAAACATCAGGGGCGGATCCTTGAAGTCGTCGAGCCGGCCCGCGAAGCAGACATGGAACGCATCGTCGACGGCTGAAAACGGTGTCGGCACGAACCGTTCGGTATCCACCGATACCGACATCACCGCCGTCTTCCGTGCATGCGCGGGGGCTATGCGCTCGACATGCCTGGCGATGGCCTCGTTCACGGCGAAGACGCTGTCGGCGAGGGCCAACGCGCATCGCTCGTTCCAGCGGTGCAGGAACCAGTAATGCTTCAGGATCGAATCCATCTTGTCGGCTTTCGAACCCTCGTTGTGGACGAGGAGCACGAACGGGAGCCGCAGAAGCTTGGGAATGGCCGCGAACTCGTAGCGCTCGATCTCGCCGGAAGCTGCCTGGCCGCGCAGGGCGCGCCGCAGGCCCGGCAGATGGCGGACCAGGCCGAGCGCATAGCGCAGCGTGGTCGAGTGAAAGATGCGCTTGGCGGCGAGATTGATGCGCTCCGACGGCACGTGCGCGACGGGCAGAAACGCGATACGGCGCCCGTCCTGCTCGATCGAGGTGACCCGACCGAGCTTGCAGTCGCCGCGCTCGTCGATGCCGACGAAGAGCAGCTCGACGTCGAGCGGGTGGCGGGCGAGCATGAGCCGGACATGCGTCTCGATCCCGCCGAGCTTGTCGCCGCGCGGATCCATGGTGTGAAAGAGCGCGAGCCGGCGCGGCATCGTCGATGCGTCTCGTGGCGGCCGCAGATCGGGCCGCCATCCTGCTAACGCAAAAGACCGGCGCCGCGCATGCGCCCCGCTCTTGTGTGGTTAAAGCGCGTCAGCGCTGTCCCGCACGGCGCCGCGGCTCGGCCCCGGCCTGGCGTCTGTTGGTGGCGAGGGGCCCCCGAGGCGCGGGCCTCGCGGCCGGGTCGGCCCGCAGCGCCGCCGCGAGCGGGTTCGCCGAAGTGTCGGCGGAAATCGAGCGGTCATCCCCGGCCGGCACGAAGACGGAATTGTCGGCCGCCAGGGTGCCGAGCAGCGCGCGGCGCGATGCGCCGAGACAGGCCAGGAACCGCTCGTCGTCGCGCGGCGAGGCGAAGCGGCCGACGCGCAGGAAGCAATCGGCCTCGCGGGCCAGCTCATAGGCCTCGCTCGCGCGATCGCCGTCGATGACGACGAGATCGAACTCGTCCGCGAGCGCGTCGGCGACGAGCGTGTCGGGGGAGCCGGCGAGCCGCTCGGCGAGACGGGCGCCGTCCCGGAAGGACGGGGCGAGATAGAGCAGGCCTTCGCCGGCTTCGGCGCGCAGGACGACGCGCCAATCGCCGAACACCTCGATCAACGCCGGCGCGGCGCTGTCGTCGACCGCGGCGGCCAGCGCCGGCCGCGCCTTCTCGCCCTCGACCACGAGCACGCGCCGGCCGGTCGCGGCCGCGGCCTCGCCGAGGGCCAGCGCCGCGTCCATCGTGCGCGCGCCGGGCTCGTTGGTCGCGACCATGACGATCGGCACCGCGTCGCGCGGGACGATCGCGTCGATCGCCGGCATGACGGGCGCCAGGGCGGCGACGCGTTCGTCATTCGCGTCTTCCATGCTCGAGTCTGGCCGGGCCGAGACGGGCGCCTGCAGGGACATGGCGATTCTCGCATGAACGGTTTCGCGCAGGATGTCCTCGCGCGACGA
>CAZZZM010000370.1:0-2175 GCA_964658465.1 uncultured Nakamurella sp. | reverse complement strand
GGCGATGCTGTTGCTGGCTGGAGTATGGCTGGGGCGGGAGGATTCGAACCTCCGTATGGCGGAATCAAAATCCGCTGCCTTACCGCTTGGCGACGCCCCAATGCCGGCGCCGGTGGTCGCACCGGCCGCGGCGGCGGACCATAGGCGCCGGGTGGCGGGGCCGCAACAGGCGGAACACCGCGGCAGGCACCTTCGCGCGGCGCTCGAAAATCATCTACCCTGCGGCATGACCGCTCGCGCGAAGCTCTGAAGTCCATGGCCTGGTCGCCGCAACAGGAAGCGGCGCTCGCCGCGGTCTCGGACTGGATCCGACGCGGCGAGCCGCAGGTGTTTCGCCTCTTCGGCTATGCCGGCACCGGCAAGACGACGCTTGCGCGCCAGCTCGCCGCCGATATCGACGGCGAGGTCTGCTTCGCGGCCTTCACCGGCAAGGCCGCCCTGGTCCTGCGCGGCAAGGGCTGCCCGGAGGCGCGCACGATCCACTCGACCATCTACCGGCTGCGCGAGAGCGAGGCCGAGGAGCCGACGTTCGTCCTCAACCACGACAGCCCCGCCGCCAACGCGGCGCTGATCATCGTCGACGAATGCTCGATGGTCGACGAGGAGCTCGGCCGCGACCTGCTGTCGTTCGGCAAGCCGGTCCTGGTGCTGGGCGACCCGGCGCAGCTGCCGCCGGTCAAGGGCGGCGGCTTCTTCACCGAGGCGGAGCCGGACCTCATGCTCACCGAGGTGCACCGCCAGGCCGCCGACAACCCGATCATCCGCCTCTCCATGCTGGCGCGCGAGGGCGGGCGGGTGCCGCTCGGCGCCTTCGGCGAGAGCAAGGTCATCCGCCGCGGCGAGATCGACGCCGGGCTGGTGCAGGCGGCCGACCAGGTGCTCGTCGGCATGAACCGCACGCGGCGCGGCTACACGGCCCAGCTCCGCCAGCTCGCCGGGCGCGCCGGGCCGTATCCGGAGGCGGACGAGAAGCTCGTCTGCCTGCGCAACGACAAGAAGAAGGGCCTGCTCAACGGCGGCCTGTGGACGGTGAAGACGGTGGCGGCGGAGCGCGCCGGGAAGCTGCGCTACGGCATCGTGCCGGAGGACGAGCCGAAGCGCCGCCCGCTGCGCATCGCGGTGCGGCCCGAATATTTCACCGTCGGCGAGGAGGGCGTGCCGCCGGCGTTCAAGCGCAATTCGGATGCCTTCGACTTCGGCTACGTCCTCACCGTGCACAAGGCGCAGGGCTCGCAATGGGACGATCTCGTGCTGTTCGACGAGAGCGGCGCCTTCCGCGATCATCGGCACCGCTGGCTCTACACCGGCATCACGCGGGCGGCGAAACGGCTGACGCTGGTCGTCTGACGGGCCGCGTGGCGGGCCGGCGCGACGGCGACGACCGCCTCGCCCGGCCGTGCGGCGTCTTGTGCCAATGATAGGGGTTCGTGAACAGGTCGCGCAGGGCCGCCCATGCGGCGGCGGCGATCAGCAGCTGATAGGGCACGAAGAGCAGCGCCGTGCGCAGCGCGGGAAGATCGCGACGGCGCGCGCCGACGACGCCGCTCCACAGGATGCCGGCCGCCCCGAGGGCGACGACGCTGACCTCGAGCGTCGCCTCGACCACGCCCGCGAGATCGCGCGGCGCCGGCAGCCCGCGCTGGACGAAGGTCGAGGTGACGAGCAGCAGGAACCACGGCGTCAGCAGCGGTCCCGTGACGAGGTTCGTCAGCATCAACGTCACGGCAAGCGCTCGCTTCGGTCCCAACGCGCGAACGACGGCGGGGGCGTCGCGCGCGAGCACGACAAGGGTCTGCATCCAGCCTTTCGTCCAGCGGCGCCGCTGCTTGAGCCAGTCTTGCAGCCGCGCCGGCGCCTCTTCCCAGGTCGTCGAATCGAGCATCTCGATCGCGTAGCCGAAGCGGGCGAGGCGGAGCCCGAGATCGGCATCCTCGGTGACGTTCCAGGCGTCCCAACCACCGACGCGCCGGAGCGCCGAGGCGCGAAAGTGGTTCGACGTCCCACCGAGCGCGATCGGAAGGCCGAGGCGAGCGAGGCCGAGATTGAAGACGTCGAACAGCGCCGCATACTCGACCACGAAGAGCCGCGACAGCCACCCGGCGTCGTCGTCGACGATCGCCAGCCGGGCCTGCAGGCAGGCGAGGTCGTCGCCGGACCGCGCGAAATGCGCGGCGG
>CAZZZM010000369.1:0-2197 GCA_964658465.1 uncultured Nakamurella sp. | reverse complement strand
GCGGCGCCCGTCTCGTCGAGGACGGCACCGCCGGCCGCGCGGAGCACCGCGTCGCCGGCCGCCGTGTCCCATTCCATCGTCGGCCCGAAGCGCGGGTAGACGTCGGCGTCGCCCTCCGCGACCACGCAGAATTTCAAGGAGGAGCCGGCGCAGCGGCGCTCGGCGATCGGCAATTGCGAGAGGAAAGCTTCGGTCTTCTCGTCGGCGTGCGAGCGGCTGGCCAGGGCGGTCAGCCCGCCGACCGGATTGGCGCGGACCTTGATCGGCGTGCGGGCCGACGCCGGCGGCAGCGCCTCGCCGGGCAGGACGGTGCAGGTCCACGCATGCTTGCCGGCCATCCACAGCCGGCCGATCGCCGGGGCATAGACGGCGCCGGCTCGCGGCACGCCGTCGAGGATGAGCCCGATATTGATCGTGAACTCGCCGTTGTGGCTCAGGAATTCGCGCGTCCCGTCGACGGGATCGACGAGGATGAAGGCGCGACCGCAGCACGGCTTCTCGCCGCGCGAGGCGGCCTCCTCGGCCACGACGGGGATATGCGGCAGGCGCTTGCGCAGGCCGGCGAGGATGATCGCCTCGCCGCGCTCGTCCGCGTCGCAGACGACGCTCTTGTCGGCCTTCAGGCGGGCGTTCGCATCGCCGGCATAGACGTGCATGACGGCCACCGCCGCCTCGATCGTCAGGTCCGCGAAGATCTCGGCGACCTCGTCGCAGTCGATCTCGGCCAAGGTCTTCATCGCGGCACCATTCAACGCCGCGGCATCAGACGTCATTTGAGTTGTCCCGGAGTATCCAGCCGTGGAGTCCTGCTCTCATCCGGCGGTCAACGCAAGATGGGCACCTTTCCGCCGCATTCAATCGCGCCGCGACGTTACGTATCCGTCACGGTGTCCGGTCGTCCGGGGGACAGAGCGCGAAGGACACGACGCGCTCGGCCAGCGCGAGCGGCGGGGCGCCGAAATTGCCGAGCTGCCCATCGACGGCCAGCATCGCCAGCCCGTGCACGAGCGACCAGTGCGCCAGGACGCGATCCATATCCCCCGGTGGCCCGGCGTCCGGGGCCAGCGATGCGACGCCCGCAACCAGGAGATCGAACGAGCTTTTTGCCGCCGTCGCCAGAGCATCGTGCCCCATCGACGGCTGCGCGGCGCCGAACATCAGCCGGAACAGGGCAGGGTTGCGCAAAGCGAAGGCGACGTAGGCGACGCCCTGTGCCCGCAGGGCGGCCGCAGGCGAGGGCGCGTCGTCTGCGGCACGCTGCGCCTCGGCGAGCCGCTCGAACCCGATGGCCGCGATGGCGGCGAGCAGGGCGTCTTTGTCGGCGAAATGGCGATAGGGCGCCATCGCCGAGACGCCGGCCCGCCGCGCCGTTTCGCGGAGCGTGAGCGAGGCGGGGTCGCCGCCTTCAGCAAGGATGGCCAGCCCGGCCTCGACGAGCGCGCTGCGGAGGTCCCCATGGTGATAGGCAGATTTCGACGCGACCAATGTTGACACCGTAATCATCAAGCGTATGTTTACATCGTACGCGGGCGCTTCGACCGAGGCAACGCCGCAACGAAGCGAGATATCCTCATGACCGAGATCGTCGAAGAGCGGGTCTGCGCGGAGCCGGAACGGGAGATCGTCGTCTTTCTCATCGGCATGCGTATCAACAGGCTGTGGAAAATCTGGAAATGGCTGCCGGTGATGCGCGAGATGCCGCGGATGCTGCGCGAGCTCGGCGCCTCGCCCGATCTGGGCATGATCGCCGCGTTCCCGTACTTCGGCGGACGGGTCTTCGGCGTCACCCAATATTGGGAGAGCGTCGAGAAGCTGCAGGCCTACGCTCATTCGCACGCCCTCCAGCACCAGCCGGCGTGGCGGCGCTTCAACGCCCGCGTCGGCACCAGCGGCGACGTCGGCATCTGGCACGAGACCTACGCGATCCCCGCCGGCAATTCGGAATCGGTCTACGTCAACATGCCGCGGTTCGGGCTCGGGTCGGCCGCCGCGTTATTCCCCGCGAAGGGCGAACGGGCCAATGCGGCCAAGCGCCTGTCGCGCCGCATCGGCGCGGCGACCTGAGGGTCTCGCGATGCCGGACCTGCAGCCGCTGCTCGACGCCGGACCCGTCGTCGCCGTGCACGCGGTCGCGGCGGGCGTCGCGCTGATCCTCGGCGTCGTGCAACTCGCGCGCCGCAAGGGGACCTTGAGCCAT
>CAZZZM010000368.1:0-2203 GCA_964658465.1 uncultured Nakamurella sp. | reverse complement strand
GCACCCGAAGAGTGGCGACGCAACGAAGCGGAGATCCGCAACCCGCCCTCTCGCGTCTGAATCAGAACGCCGTGCGGCTGCGCATCGCGGCGGCCAGCGTGCCCTCGTCGAGATAGTCGAGCTCGCCGCCGACCGGCACGCCATGCGCCAGGCGCGTCGTGCGGATCTCCAGGTTCGCCAGCATGTCGGTCACGTAATGCGCGGTCGTCTGGCCGTCGACCGTGGCATTGACGGCGAGAATCACCTCTCTCACCCCCTCGGCGACGCGGTCGGGCAGCGTGGCCAGGTTGAGCTCGGCGGGGCCGATCCCGTCGAGCGGCGACAGCGTGCCGCCGAGCACGTGGTAGCGCGCCCGCATCGCCGCCGCGCGCTCCAGCGCCCACAGGTCGGCCACCGTCTCGACGACGACCAGCACCTCGGGATCGCGACGCGGGTCGCGGCAGATCGAGCAGGGGTCGAGCGTGTCGACGTTGCCGCAGGTCGTGCAGGTGCGGATGCTCTCGTGCGCCCGCGCCATCGCCTCGGCGAGCGGGCCCAGAAGCTCCTCGCGCTTGCGGATGAGGTGCAGCGCCGCGCGCCGCGCCGACCGGGGCCCGAGCCCCGGCAGCTTGGCAAGCAGCTGGATCAGCCGCTCGATCTCCGGCCCGGCGACGCGCTCGGCCATGAACGGGTCCTAGAACGGCAGCTTCATGCCCGGCGGCAGCGGCAGGCCGGCGGTGACGTCGCGCATCTTCTCCTCCGCAAGGCGCTCGGCCTTCCGGCGCGCGTCCTCGTGCGCGGTGACGATCAGGTCCTCGAGGATTTCCTTCTCGTCGGCCTTCACGAGGCTGTCGTCGATCGCGATGCCCTTCATGCCGCCCTTGGCGGTGAGCGTCACGGTCACGAGGCCGCCGCCCGACTGGCCCTGCACCTCGAGCGTCTCCAGCGCCGCCTGCGCCTCGGCCATCTTCGCCTGCATCGCCTGCGCCTGTTTCATCAGGCCCATGAGGTCTTTCAAGGGAGGCATCTCCGACGTGTGAATGAAGCGGTCACCCTAGGCACGGGCGGCGGAACGGGCAACCCGACGAGCGAAGTCGGGTCGCCATCGCGCGGCGCCTTGGAGCGGCGGCGACGACCGCGAAGACGCGTCGTTGGGCGTCGCATCCCGTGCGAGGGCTGTGCTATGTCCGCGGTCACAGAGGGAGGATTCGCATGGCCGTCACGGTCCGTCTGATCGCTGCGCTCGCGCTGTGGGGCGCATTCGCCGCTCCGGCCTGGGCCGAGACCACCGGGACGGCCGCCAACGAGCAGGACGAGGAGGGGCCGACGCCGGCACCGCTGATGGTCGGCGCCCTGGCGATCGCCTCCGACGCGAACCTCGCGATCGAACGCATGGCGCTCGACGTCGCCGTCGACCACGTCACCTACACCTACGGCTTCAAGAACCAGGGCAAGGGCGAGCTGAAGCTCGCCACGAGCGTCTCCATGCCGGACCTCGAGGTGAACACCGAGGGGACGACCATCTACAATCTCCCGTCGAACGTCGCCGAGAACCCGGTCGGCCTCGCGGTGACGGCCAACGGGGCGCCCGTCGCCACGACCGCTTCGATGCAGGCGCTGGCGCTCGGCGTCGACCGCCTCGCCGATCTGCGGGCGGCGAAGCTGCCGCTGCTCCCGTTCGGCGCCGAGATCGACAAAGCGCTCGCCGGCCTGTCGCCCCAGGCGCTCGCCGGCCTCGTGGCGCTCGGCCTCGTCACCCCGCGCGACCAGGCCGAGCCCGACACGCCGCTGCTCGCCGACTGGACGCTGCATACCGTGCATTCGTGGATGCAGCCGCTGCCGCCCGGCGCGACGACGGAGGTGAAGGTCACGTTCCAGCCGGTGAAGGCCGTCTACGGCGTGCGCGGCGACGGCCTGCCCGGGTTCGAGGCGCTGAAGGACCAGGTCTGCCTGACGCCGCAGATCCTCGCCGCCGCCAAGGCGCTGCTGAAGGCCAAGGACGACCAGCTCGAGGTCGACGACCTCACGCTCGCCAACGACGGCCCCGCCCGCTGGCTCGACAACCCGCCCGGCACGGTGCGCGTGACGAAGCCGAAGCCGGACTCGGTGGTGTCGTTCTGCGGCATGACGCCCGCGACCGCCGGCCAGCCGGTGGTGCTGGGCAAGCTCCCCGGCAGCGCCGACGCGCCGGGGCTGAGGGTGCTGATCTTTTCGAAGGGGTGAG
>CAZZZM010000367.1:0-2225 GCA_964658465.1 uncultured Nakamurella sp. | reverse complement strand
CCAGCCGATGATGCGGCCTAGCGGGTTGTCCACGTCGGGCTCGTCGCGGATCGGCATGGCGCGAGACAGAAACCAGTTGTACTGCCCGTCGTGCGACCTCAGAGGAAACGTGTCCTCCCACGCCTCCCCGGCGTCCACCGCCTGGCGGAAGCGGCGCTCGACGCGATCGAGATGATCGGGGTGGTGGACGGCCCGCCAGCCCCAGCCGGCCATCTCGGCGGCGCGCTGCAGCGCGCGGGGCGCCGGGATCGGGTGCTCGATCGGGTGCGCGGGGACGATGGCCACGTCCGCCGTCTCGGCGGCGATGTCCTCCGGCAGCTCGAGATGCACCGGGCCGGGGTTCTCCTCGACGGCGAGCCGGAACGCCTCGCGCACCAGCGTCGGGATCGACGCCGCCGACACGATCTGGCGCGACGACTTGGTCAGCGGCCGCATCGTCTGCACGATGTCGACGATCTGGAAGCGACCCTGCTTGGCGCTGCGGATCGGCTTCTGGCCGGTGATCATCAGCATCGGCATGGCGCCGAGATGGGCGAAGGCGGCGCCCGTCGTCAGGTTGAGCGCGCCGGGCCCGAGCGTCGAGAGGCAGACGCCGGGGTGACCTGTGAGCCGCCCCTGCGTCGCCGCCATGAAGGCCGCGGCCTGCTCGTGCCGCGTGACGATCAGCTCGATCGACGAGGTGCGCAGCGACTCGACGACGTCGAGGTTCTCCTCGCCCGGCACGCCGAAGATCCGCCGCACGCCCTCGTTCTCGAGCGCGGCGACGAGAAGGTCCGATCCTTTGGGCATTTGGGCTCCGCGATGGCGCGACGCCGATACAGCGCTGCCTCTGCGGAGCAAGGTGGGAAGGGGAGACCGAGCGTCAATAGCCGCGCGGCGCCTCCGCGAGGGAGGCGTTCCCGTTCCCCGGCCGGCGACAGACGGAGCGGCGCCTCAGATCGTCCAGTCGGCGAGGTCGTCGACGCGGTCGATCCAGCCGAGCTCGCGCAGCTTGAGCAGCACCGCATGCGCCGATTGCTCGACGGTCTCGTTGTCGCGACCGACGACGAGCTCCGGCGCCTCAGGCGCCTCGTAGGGCTGGTCGATGCCGGTGAAGTCCTTGATCTCGCCGGCGAGCGCGCGGCGATACAGGCCCTTCACGTCGCGGGTGATGCAGACTTCCAGCGGCACGTCGACGTGGATCTCGACGAACTCGTCGACGGGCAGGGTCGCGCGCGCCATCTCGCGCTCGGTGCGGAACGGCGAGATGAACGAGCACAGTACGATGAGGCCGGCATCCGCCATGAGGCGCGCCACCTCGGCGATGCGGCGGATGTTCTCGAGCCGGTCGTGCTGCGAGAAGCCGAGATCCTTGTTCAGCCCGTGGCGGACGTTGTCGCCGTCGAGGATCACCGTGTGGTAGCCGCTCTCGTTGAGGCGCGCCTCCACCATGTCGGCGATCGTCGACTTGCCGGAGCCGGAGAGGCCGGTGAACCAGAGGACGCCCGGCCGCTGATGCTTCAGCCGCGCGCGGTCGGTGCGCGAGACCGCGTATTTCTGCTTGAAGACGTTGGTGGCGCGACGAAGCCCTTCGGCGATCATGCCGGCGGCGACCGTCTGGTTGGTCTCGCGGTCGATCAGGATGAACGCGCCGAGCGCGGTATTCTCCTCGTAGGGGTCGAAGGCGACCGGCTTGGTCGCGGTGATCGTCGCGAGGCCGACCTCGTTGAGGCGCAGCGTCGCCGCCTGGTCCTGCGAGAAGGTGTTGATGTCGAGCCGGTAGGCCAGCGCGCTGATCGTCGCCGGCACGGTCTGGGTCGCGAGCTTCAAGAGATAGGAGCGGCCGAAGCGCATCGGCTCGTCGCTCATCCAAATGAGGTTCGCGGCGAACTGCTCGCCGACCTGCGGCCTGGCGTTCGGCCGCGACAGCACGTCGCCGCGCGCGATGTCGATCTCGTCGGCCAGCGTCAGAGTCACCGCGTCGCCGGCCTCGGCGACGGGCAGGTCGCCGTCGTAGGTGACGATCCGCGCGACCTTGGAGATGCGCCCCGAGCTGGCGACGACCACCTCGTCGCCGGGCGCGATGCGGCCGGCAGCGACCGTGCCCATGAAGCCGCGGAAATCGAGGTTCGGCCGGGCAATCGCCTGGACCGGCATGCGGAACGGCTTCTCGGCGCGGACGTCGACCACTTCGACATCCTCGAGATGCTCGAGCAGCGCCTTGCCCTCGTACCAGGGCGTGCGCG
>CAZZZM010000366.1:0-2270 GCA_964658465.1 uncultured Nakamurella sp. | reverse complement strand
GGTCTGGGGCGAGCGCCCCTCGGGCTACGTCGACCGCTCGGTCGCCGCGTGGCTCGCCGCCTCGCTCGCCGGCGCCGCCGGCCCGACCCCGGTCGGCGCGCGGATCGCGGTGGAGATCGTCCGCGAGGCGGAAAGCAGCGCCGAGGCGCTGATGACGTTCGCCCTGGAAGCCAACCGCTGGACCCGCGAGCCGGCGAAGGCCGGTCGACCGCGCTTCGCTCTGGCGGCTTGAGGCGAGGCCAAAAACTTTTCACCACGCTCACGCCGACCTCGGCCTTAGGCACAGCTTCCGTCGCCCGCACATCTGCTTTATCGGGAACGCTCTGCCCGGCTCACGCCAAGCCGGTTCCTGAAGAAGACATGATCCGAGCGCGCCAAACGATGTTCGACAAGATCCTGATCGCTAACCGGGGCGAGATCGCCTGCCGCGTCATCAAGACGGCGCGGCGCATGGGCATCAAGACCGTGGCGGTCTACTCGGACGCCGACCGCGACGCGCTCCACGTCGCCATGGCCGACGAGGCCGTCCATATCGGCCCGGCGGCGGCGGCGCAGTCGTATCTCGTCATCGAGAAGATCATCGACGCCTGCCGGCGGACGGGCGCTCAGGCGGTGCATCCGGGCTACGGCTTCCTGTCCGAGCGCGAGGCCTTCGCCAACGCGCTCGCCGAGGCCGGCATCGTCTTCATCGGACCCAATCCCGGCGCCATCGCCGCGATGGGCGACAAGATCGAATCCAAGAAAGCGGCGGCGGCGGCCAACGTGTCGACGGTGCCGGGCTTCCTCGGCGTGATCGAGAGCCCGGAACACGCCGTCGAGATCGCCGACGGCATCGGCTATCCGGTGATGATCAAGGCGTCGGCCGGCGGCGGCGGCAAGGGCATGCGCATCGCGCACTCGTCCGGCGAGGTCGCGGAGGGCTTCGCGCGTGCGAAATCCGAGGCGGCGTCGTCCTTCGGCGACGACAGGGTGTTCATCGAGAAGTTCATCACCGATCCGCGCCACATCGAGATCCAGGTGATCGGCGACAAGCACGGCAACGTCGTCTATCTCGGCGAGCGCGAGTGCTCGATCCAGCGCCGCAATCAGAAGGTGATCGAGGAGGCACCGTCGCCGCTCCTCGACGAGGCCACCCGCCGGACGATGGGCGAGCAGGCCGTCGCCCTCGCGAAGGCGGTGAACTACGATTCCGCCGGCACCGTCGAGTTCGTCGCCGGCCAGGACAAGTCGTTCTACTTCCTCGAGATGAACACCCGTCTCCAGGTCGAGCATCCCGTCACGGAGATGATCACCGGTGTCGACCTCGTCGAGTTGATGATCCGGGTCGCGGCCGGCGAAAGGCTGCCGCTGCGCCAGGACGAGGTGAGGCTCGACGGCTGGGCGGTGGAGAGCCGCGTCTACGCCGAGGACCCGACCCGCAACTTCCTGCCCTCGATCGGCCGCCTCACCACCTACCGGCCGCCGGAGGAAGGCGATTTCGGCACCGGCAAGGTCCGCAACGATACCGGCGTGGAGGAGGGCGGCGAGATCGCGATCCACTACGATCCGATGATCGCCAAGCTGGTCACCTGGGCGCCGACGCGCGCGGAGGCGATCGAGCTTCAGGCCGAGGCCCTCGACGCCTTCGCCATCGACGGCATCCGCCACAACATCCCGTTCCTGGCGGCTCTGATGGCGCATCCGCGCTGGCGCGAGGGCGCGCTGTCGACCGGCTTCATCGCCGAGGAGTTCCCGGAAGGGTTCTCGGCGCCCGAGCCGAAGGGCGCGGTGGCGCAGCGGATGATGGCCGCCGCCGCCGCGATCGACCACAAGCTCAACGCGCGCAAGCGCGGCATCTCCGGCCAGATGCGCGACCCGGCCTTGCTGCATTTCGAGCGCGACCGCGTGGTAATGCTGGCGGGCGAGGCCTTCCCCGTCACCGTCGATCCGCACGAGGACGCGCTGGCGCAGAACTGCCTCGTCGTCACCGAGGCCGACGGCACCGCACACGTGGTCGAGAGCGACTGGCGCCCCGGCGAGCCGGTCTGGACGGGCACGATCGGCGCGCAACGCGCCGCGATCCAGGTGCGCGGCCTGCTCAACGGCGTCGCGCTCCAGCACGCGGGTGCCGCGGCCGAGGCGCGCGTCTACACCCGCCGCGAGGCGGAACTCGCCGCGCTGATGCCGGTGAAGGCGGATGCGGGCTCCGGCAAGCAGGTGCTCTGCCCGATGCCCGGCCTCGTGAAGCAGATCCTGGTGAAGGAAGGCCAGGAGGTGAAGAACGGCGAGGC
>CAZZZM010000365.1:0-2277 GCA_964658465.1 uncultured Nakamurella sp. | reverse complement strand
GAGGCACCGAGCCTTTTCTCAAACGCCGGCCTAGAACACCTCGAACAAGCCGGCGGCGCCCATGCCGCCGCCGACGCACATGGTCACGACGGCCCATTTGGCCTTGGTGCGGCGGCCCTCCAGCAGGATGTGGCCGGTGCAGCGGGCGCCGGTCATGCCGTAGGGGTGGCCGATCGAGATCGAGCCGCCGAGCGTGTTCAGCTTCTCGTCGGGGATGCCGAGCTTGTCGCGGCAATAGAGCACCTGCACCGCGAAGGCCTCGTTCAGCTCCCAGATGTCGATGTCGTCGACGCTCAAGCCATGCGCTTTGAGGAGCTTCGGCACCGCGAAGACGGGGCCGATGCCCATCTCGTCGGGGTCGCAGCCGGCGACCGCGATGCCGCGATAGGCGCCGAGCGGCTCGAGGCCGCGCTTCGAGGCCTCCTTCGCCTCCATCAGCACCAGCGCCGCGGCGCCGTCGGAGAGCTGCGAGGCGTTGCCGGCGGTGATGAATTCGCCCTGCTCGATCTCGATGCCGTCCTTGAACACCGGCTTCAGCTTGGCGAGATCCTCGATCGTCGTCGAGGCGCGATTGCCCTCGTCCCTGGCGAGCGTGATCTCCTTCTCCGAGGTGGCGCCGGTCGCCTTGTCGGTGACGAGCATCGTCGTCGTCATCGGCACGATCTCGTGGTCGAACAGGCCTTCCGCCTGCCCCTTGGCCGTGCGCTGCTGCGACTGCAGCGCGTAGGCGTCCTGCGCCTCGCGGCTCACGTTGTAGCGGCGCGACACGACCTCGGCGGTCTCCAGCATCGTCGCGTACGTCGTCGGCAGGTGCTCGACGAGCCAGGGGTCGCGGGTGCGGAACTTGTTCGCGTGCTCGTTCTGCACCAGCGAGATCGACTCGACGCCGGCGCCGATCGTCACCTGCATGTTGTCGGAGATGATCTGCTTGGCGGCGATCGCCACCGCCATCAGGCCCGAGGCGCACTGGCGGTCGATCGTCTGCCCGGCCACCGAGGTCGGAAAGCCGGCGCGCAGCAGCGACTGGCGCGCCGTGTTGGTGCCGGTCGAGCCCTGCTGCATCGCGCAGCCCATCACGACGTCGTCGACCTCCTTCGCGTCGATCTTGGCGCGTTCGGCGGCGGCCGTCAGCGCGTGCGCGGCGAGCGCCTGCGCCTGCGTGTTGTTGAAGGCGCCGCGATAGGCCTTGCCGATCGGCGTGCGGGCGGTGGAGACGATGACGGCTTCGCGCATGGTTTGGTGGACTCCGATCTTTGCGGGCGGGCGCGCCGCCCGCGGTTCTGGATGCTAGCCGAGCAGCGCGTGGGCGAAGATGCGTGGCAGCTTCGCCCAGCTCGGCTTGTACTGGAACGCGGTCAGCAGCCGCCCGACCACGTGCTGCTGCGTGTTGGTGACGAACCACGGCGGCTTGGGCAGCATGGTCAGGCCGCCGCTGAGCGCGGAACGCGGGAACGGCCGGAACGGTGCCGTCACGATCGTCCGCTCGGGCGCGTCGAACATGAAGCTGTTGTGCACGAAACCGATACCGCTGCGCACGTCGTCGATCGTATGGCCCGGGAACGCGCCCCACGGGGCTTGTGCGAGGAGGAAGCCGAGCCCCGTCCAGGCGTTGATCGCGATGCAGCCGTAGCGCAGCTCCGCGACGATCGTCTCGAACTTCTGCCTGCCGATCGCGCGGATCGTCGCGGGGTGGATCAGGATGTTGGCGCCGAGCGTGCCGTAGAGCTCGTCGTTGGCATAGGCGATCGCCGCGCGCAGGAACGCCTCGGGGTCGCTCGCGTCGAGCCGATGCACGCTGAGCGCCGGCGCGAAGACCTCCTGCGTCGCGATCGACGGGTCGTTGGCCTTGGCGAACGGGATCACGACGCAGTCCGACGAACCCTTGCGCGCGACCATCCTAGGCCGGCCGCGCCTGGCGAAGTCCGCCATGCGCTGCGTCGCGCCGGGATAGTACAGGCCGCGCGACGGGGCCGCCGCGATCGTCTCGTCGATCTTGGCCAGCAGCGCGTCCGTCTTGTCCCATCCGCCGGAGACGACCAGCATCTGGCAGGCGATGCAGTTGAAGCCGGAATTGTGCAGCTTCTGGCTGGCGATATGCTCGGCCTGGAAGGCGATGTCGGCGCCCGACCACGGGCCCGGCACGACGATGGTCGGGCACACCGCACCGAGCTCGGAGGTGATCCGCCTGGCGTTGCGCGGCGTGCCCCTGCTCTTGGCGGCGCGGCCCTGCTCGCCGGGTCCCCAGACGATCGCGTCGTGCGAGGCCTGCGAGCCGGT
>CAZZZM010000364.1:0-2297 GCA_964658465.1 uncultured Nakamurella sp. | reverse complement strand
GTGCGCGACTACGTGTTCCCGATGTTCCGCGCCAACGCGCAATACGAGGGCTGCTACCTGCTCGGCACCTCGATCGCCCGGCCGCTGATCGCCAAGAAGCAGATCGAGATCGCGCGGCAGGTCGGCGCCGACGCCGTCTGCCACGGCGCCACCGGCAAGGGCAACGACCAGGTGCGATTCGAGCTCGGCTATTACGCACTCGAGCCGGACATCAAGGTCATCGCCCCCTGGCGCGAGTGGGACCTCACCTCCCGCACCGCGCTGCTCGACTTCGCGGAAAAAAACCAGATCCCGATCGCCAAGGACAAGCGCGGCGAGGCGCCGTTCTCGGTCGACGCCAACCTGCTGCACGCCTCCTCCGAGGGCAAGGTGCTGGAGGACCCGGCGGACGAGGTGCCGGACTACGTCTACTCGCGCACCATCTCGCCGGAGGACGCGCCGGACAAGGCGACCTACATCACGGTGGATTTCGAGCGCGGTGACCCGGTGGCCATCGATGGCGAGACGCTGTCGCCGGCGACGCTGCTGGCCAAGCTCAACGAGCTGGCGCACGCCAACGGCATCGGCCGGCTCGACCTCGTGGAAAACCGCTTCGTCGGCATGAAATCGCGCGGCATGTACGAGACGCCCGGCGGCACGATTTTGGCCGTCGCGCACCGCGGCATCGAGCAGATCACGCTCGACCGCGGGGCCGCGCACCTCAAGGACGAGATCATGCCGCGCTATGCCGAGCTGATCTACAACGGCTTCTGGTTCTCGCCCGAGCGCGAGATGCTGCAGGCGCTGATCGACAAGAGCCAGGAGCCGGTGTCGGGCCAGGTGCGGCTCAAGCTCTACAAGGGCAACGTGATCCTGGTCGGCCGCTCGTCGCCGATGTCGCTCTACGATCAGGACCTTGTCACCTTCGAGGAAGGCGCCGTCGCCTACGACCACCGCGACGCGGCGGGCTTCATCAAGCTCAACGCGCTGCGGCTGCGCACGCTGGCCAAGCGGGATCGGAAGCTGGCGGGCAAATAAAAAGGCCGCCGGCGCGACGCCGACGGCCCAAGTTAATTACGCCGAAGTCTCAATTGCAGTTGGTGCGCTTCACCGTGTCGGAGCCGGCCGCATCCTGGTGCGTCACGGTCTTCGACTCGCAGCCGTGGTCGCGATCGGCGCCGAGCACGCCGCCGACGGTGCCGGTCGCCGCACCCACCGCGCCGCCGACGACGCCGCCGACCGGGCCGGCCGCGCGGTCGCCGGCATTGGCGCCTTCCTCGGCGCCGCGCACGGTGCCCTGCGCCATTGCGGTGGCCGACGCCATGGCGAGAAGCGAGACGGCGATGAGAGCGTGCTTGAGAGCCATACGTATTCTCCTAGACTACAAGGCACCCCAACGGCGCGCGAGCGCTGCCGTTCCCCAATCGGACAAGGCCGAGTGGTCGTAGGTCCCCCTCAGCCGCGGTTGGCCAGCACGAAGCAGGTGCCGCCGGCGCGCTGCAGACGCGAGCACAGCGTATCCGCCTCGCCGCGCGTGCCGCGCTCGATCTGCACGATGAAGCGCGGGATCTCGAGGCCGGAGATGCGCTTTCTGACGACGCGCGGCTCGATCCCGCCGAGGATGCCGGAGAAGCGGCCGCGCACCTGCGCGTATTCGGTCACCGCCTTGGCCCGTTGCGGGTTGCCGAGCAGGATCACCGCCCACGGCTTTGGCGGCGAGGTCGGGACGCCGCCGCTTCCCGCGTCCGCGTGCACGTCGGGCTCGCGCGCAGCGAGCGCGGCGTAGCGCGTGCAGTCGAAATGCTCGTCGGGCCGCAGCGCCGGCGGCGGCTTGGCGCGCCAGTCCGCCGCCGCGTGCCCGGTGATCGCCAGCACGTAGTCGAGCGTCTCCTGCGGCAGGTCGGTCTGCCCGGCGAGCCAGCGCGTCACCCGCCCGGGCCCGGCATTGTAGGCCGCCGCGGCGAGGCCGAGATTGCCGAAGGTCGTCCGCAGATCCTGAAGGAAGCTCGCGGAGTGCTGCAGCGCCGCGGGCGCGGCGAAGGGATCGGTGAGCCCGCGCTCGGCCGCCGTCGCCGGCATGAATTGCGCCACCCCCTGCGCCCCCGCCGGGCTTAGCGCGCGAGCGTGAAAGCGGCTCTCGCGCCAGATCAGCCGCGTGAAGAACGGCGCGGGGAGGTTATGGGCGTGGGCCGCCGCTTCGATCGTCGCGCAGAGGGCGACGGCGGGCGGGGCCTGCGCGGCATGGGCGGGGGCGCAAAGAAGCGCGGCCGCGAGGGCGAGCGCCCCTCCTTCTCCCGCTTGCGGGAGAAGGTGGCCCC
>CAZZZM010000363.1:0-2346 GCA_964658465.1 uncultured Nakamurella sp. | reverse complement strand
ACCTTGAAGACCGGCATCCTCGATCCGCAGGGCAAGGCGATCGAGGGGGCGCTGAAGGCCCTCGCGGTGCCGGGCATCGAGTCCGTGCGCCAGGGCAAGGTGTTCGACATCGAGGTCGCCGACGGCACCAATGCCGAGGCGGCGCTGAAGGACGCTTGCGAGAAGCTGCTCGCCAACACGGTGGTCGAGAACTACCGCGTCGAGCTGCTGCCCGCGCCATGAAGGCCGCCGTCATCCTCTTCCCTGGCTCCAACAGAGAGGGCGACGCGGCGCGGGCGCTTGCCGCGGCGGGCATCGGCGCCAGCATCGTCTGGCACGGCGACCACGACCTGCCCGCCGGCACCGACCTCGCCGTTCTGCCCGGCGGCTTCTCCTACGGCGACTACCTGCGCTGCGGCGCCATCGCCGGGCGCTCGCCGATCATGGACGCGGTGCGCGCGCACGCCGCCCGCGGCGGCCTGGTGCTCGGCATCTGCAATGGCTTCCAGATCCTCGTCGAGAGCGGCCTGCTGCCCGGCGTGCTGATGCGCAACGCCAATTTGCGCTTCGTCTGCCGCATGCAGCATCTCAGGGTCGAGCGCGCCGACACGGCGTTCACCGCGCGCTACCGCGCCGGCCAGGCGATCGAGGTCGCGATCGCGCACGGCGAGGGCAATTACACCGCCGACGCCGAGACCGCGCGCCGTCTCGAGGACGAGGGCCTGGTCGCCTTCCGCTATTGCGACGCCGCCGGCCACGTGAAGGACAAGGGCAGCCCCAACGGCTCGCTGAACGAGATCGCCGGCATCTACTCGCAGAACCTGCGCGTGCTCGGGATGATGCCGCACCCGGAAAACCTCATCGACCCGCTCGCCGGCGGCACCGACGGCCTGCCGCTGTTCCAGAGCCTCGCGGAGAGCCTCGCGACGGCGTGATCCCGGAAGCTCGAGCTCTGGCATTTGCGATGCAGGGGCGGAGCGCTTACCTGCGGAGACACCGGCGGCCGCGCCGGACGCTTATCGCCGGAGACCCGTCTTGCTCGATCGATCGCATCAGACCGGCTTCGCCGCCAACACGCTCGACCGCAAGGCCAACCAGCGCGAGGACGCGGCCTTCATCGCGGGGCTGCGGGCCGACGAGAAGACCCGCTACATCGTGCTCTCGGGCGAGATTCCGGCGCTGAAGCTCAACGACGGCACGCACGACGCGCTGTTCACCGTCGACGAGGCGAAGACGGTCGGCAAGCCGACGCACAAGGTCTTCCTCGGCTGCCACGGCGACCGCGCCTTGTTCGGCGTGCTGATCGAGGCCTCGGCGCACGACAATTCGCAGGACCGCGGCGATCTCTCCTTCATCGATCTGCGCACGATCGCGACGCAAGGGCTGGTGACGCCCGACATCGTCGGCGCTCTCTCCCAGGCGAAGAGCCTGCTCTATTGGCACAAGCACAATTCGTTCTGCGCCAATTGCGGCGAGCCGACCCGCGCCTCGGTCGGCGGTTCCCGCCGCGAGTGCGACGCCTGCGGCCGCCATCATTTCCCGCGCCTCGAGCCCGTGGTCATCATGCTGGTCTCGAACGGCACGCATTGCCTGCTCGGCCGCCAAGAGCACTTTCCGGCGAAGATGTACTCCTGCCTTGCCGGCTTCGCGGAGGTCGGCGAGACGCTGGAGGATGCGGTGCGCCGCGAGGTGATGGAGGAGGCGGGCATCAGGATCGGCCGCGTCGAGTACCACGCCTCGCAGCCCTGGCCGTTTCCTTCGTCGCTGATGATCGGCTGTCTCGCCGAAGCGCTGACGCAGGAGATCGTCGTCGACCATCTCGAACTCGAGGACGCGCGCTGGTTCTCGCGTGAGGAGGTGCGCTCGATGATCGAGAAGACCCATCCCGACGGCCTGATGTGCCCGCCCAAGCTCGCGATCGCCAACGCGCTGATGCGCGAATGGGTCGGCGCGGCGGGATGAGCGCGGGCGCGCTGGTCCTGTTCTCGGGCGGCCAGGATTCGACGACCTGCCTCGCCTGGGCGCTCTCGCGCTACGAGACGGTCGAGACCGTCGGCTTCGACTACGGCCAACGCCATCGCGTCGAGCTCGACCAGCGCCCCGCCCTGCGCGACGCCTTGAGCGGGCCGCCCTACGCCTGGCGCGGCCGGCTCGGGCCGGACCACACGATCGATCTCGCCGCGCTTGGCACCATCTCGGCGACGGCGATGACGCGCGACATCGCCATCGAGAGCGATGCCAAAGGCCTGCCCAACACCTTCGTGCCCGGCCGCAACCTGCTGTTCCTCACCTTCGCCGCCGCTCTCGCCTATCGGCGCGGGCTCAAGCACATCGTCGGCGGCATGTGCGAGACCGACTATTCCGGCT
>CAZZZM010000362.1:0-2375 GCA_964658465.1 uncultured Nakamurella sp. | reverse complement strand
GCATCGAGAAGGAGCTGCGTCACGTCGACGAGCATGCCGTTGTATTGAAGCTGCGCCTGCTCGAGGACCGTCTTGCGCAGCGGCAGCACGCGGTCGGCGTAGTAGCGGGCAAGGTCGTATTTGCCGCGGTAGCGGATGAAGGCCTCGCGGGCCTGCGACCGCGCGTCGATGGCGCGTTGCGCCAATCGGTTTGCCGCCGCTAGGTAGGTTTCCTGCGCGCCGCGCACCTTGCTTTCCCCGAAGTCGTAGATCGGGATCGTCAGGTCGGCGACGAAGCCGTACCGCGTCAGCTGGCTCTGGGTCTGCGTCGCCACCGTCGAGCCGCCGGTATTGCCGGCGTCCTCGTGGTCGTTTTGAAGCGTCAGATTGAAGTCGCTGACGTAACGCGTCGCCCGCGTCAGCCCGAGCTGACGCGCTAGCGCGTCGAGATCGTGCCGGGCGGCGAGGATGTCGAGCCGCTCGCGCACAGCTTTCGCCTCGATGTCGCGGGCCGAAGCGATGCGCTTGGGCAACGCCGGCATTGTCTTCGGAAGGGCGAAGGCGATGTCGCGGCCCCACAGCCCGAGCAAGCGTGTGAGCTTTTCGTGTTCGGCCTGCGCCTGCAGGCGCGCGTCCGCACGTTGCGCCCCAAGCTCGGTGTAGAAGATGTCCTCGCGCGCCTGTTCGAGCTTGTTGAGGTTGCCAGCTTCGCCGAGCTGCTTGGCGACGTCGGCGGACGCCTTTGCGGTCGCAAGCTCGGTTTCCAGGAAGCCGACCTGCTCCTGCGCCGCCAGCGTCACGTAATATTGCCGGCTGACCTCGGCCGCGAGCGCCATCACCCGGCCCGCGGTACGCGTTTGGGCGCCCGCGAAGCGCTCGCCGGCAATCGCCTGCCGCTTCGGCAGCGTCGCCAGCGCGTAGACCGCGGCGACGACCTGGCTGACCACCTCGACGTCGCCTTGGCCGGTCAGGAAATCGACGGAGAGCGTCGGATCCGGCGGCAGGCTCGCCTTGACATAGTCGGCCTCGGAGACGCCGAGCTCGTGGAATTCGGCCTGCAGGTCCTTGTTGCGCAGGAAGGCGACCTGGACGGCGGTATCGACGCGCAGTGGCCGGCGCAGTATGGCGGCGGCGCGGGCCTGTGCGTCCGCGGCGTCGGCGTCCGTACCGATCCTACCGACGTCCTTGTCGAGGCGCGCAAGCGCGATGCTTGCGACAGGTGTCATGCCGCCGTCGGGCGAGAACCCGACGCAGCCGCCGAGTATCAGCAATGAGCCGAACGCAAGCGGCTTTCGCAGGCCGCGGGCCGTGCGACGGATGACGAGCGCCGTCACTTGCCGCCTCCCATTCCGGGCATGCCGCCCATGCCCTTCATGCCGCCGTTCATGCTCTTCATCCCGGGCATGCTCTTCATGTCCTTCATCCCGCCCATGGCGCCGACGGCGCCGGGCGCACTGTTCTGCTGAAGCCAGTCCCTGGCGGCGACGGGCCTGTAGGTTTCGAGGCCGGCGGTGGGCGACGGCGGCGGCCGCCAATGCGTCGACAGTGAAGGGTTGGCCGGGTCGGGCAGGCGTGAGGGTCCGTCGACGGCACAGCCGGACATCACCCCGATCAGGGCGGCAAAGGTGACAGGGCACATGGTCTGACTCTGGAAAGGCGCGAGACGAAGGACGTCGATCGCGACGAGATTCCTGCGCCGGCGTGAGCCCGATTAAAGCGGACAGCACGGACGACGCGCGCGAACCGGCCGCAGCACGCGATGCGCACCAAGGCCGTCGGCGGACGAACGTCCGCCGTCAGGTCAGACGGTTTTGGGGGGTCGCTTGGGAAGGCCGAGGACGGCGCCGGCGCGAGCGACATCGTCGCCCTGAAGCCCAACGGTGACGAATGTCCAGCGCGGCGCCGGCAGAGCCGTCAGCTCCGCCAGAGGCAGACAGGTCGAGGCGCAGCATGCCGTCACGCAGCACTTGCCGTGGTCGTGACCGGGGCAGCCGTGCTCTTCGCTGTCATGGGAAGCGGTCGTTTGCTGCGACTCAAACCGGTCCGCGCTCTCGACGTGGAGAGGCTGCGCGATGTGCGCATCCCCGTCGTCGTGGTTCGGCATGGCATGCGACGGCCCGGGCAGAGCGGCCACGGACAGAAGTGCCAGAACCATGAGCAGGTGGCGGACTATCCGCACGGAGCACATCCCTTCAGATGTCGAAGAAGTTGCATGTCCCGCGCCCGGTCGCAAGGGTCGCTCTGCCACACCGCCGCGGATTGGCGCTATCGGCGTACGGCGCGAGGCCAAGCTTACGATAGCGGGATCGGAGACGTTTCATCCGATCACTCCGCCGCCCATCGCCCTTCGACCGCGGCATTTTCTTCGGCCGGGATCTGCGTTTCCCGATCGTGAG
>CAZZZM010000361.1:0-2378 GCA_964658465.1 uncultured Nakamurella sp. | reverse complement strand
ACGTCGGTCAGGAACCTCCTCGCCTCGATCGACGCGCGGCGCAGGCCCGAGGTCAACCGGCTGCTCGCCGCGCTCGGCATCCGCCACGTCGGGCGCATCAACGCGACGAAGCTCGCGCGCCACTACGGCACCTTCGAGGCGATCCGCGAGGCCGCGAAGGCGGCGGCCGCGCCGGAGTCGGAGTGGCGCGCCGAGCTGATCTCGATCGACGGGCTCGGCGCGGTCGCCGCCGAGGCGCTGGCCGATTTCTTCGCCGAGAAGGGCAACGACGACGCCGTCGCCGAGCTTCTCGCGCAGGTCGAGCCCGTCGAGCTGCCGCCCGTCGCGACCACGAGCCCGATCGCCGGCAAGACGGTCGTGTTCACCGGCACGCTTGAGAAGATGACCCGCGACGAGGCCAAGGCGCAGGCCGAGCGGTTGGGCGCCAAAGTGTCGGGTTCGGTGTCGGCGAAGACCGACATCGTCGTCGCCGGGCCGGGTGCCGGATCGAAGTTGAAAAAGGCTGCCGAGCTGGGGCTGGAGGTGCTGTCGGAGGACGATTGGCTGGCGAGGCTCAAGGGGTAGCCATGCCGCTCGGCCCGGACACGGACAGGCTGTGCCTTTCCGACGCACTCATCCATTTCATTCCCAAGCGCGTGCTCGAGCCAATCAAGATCGAGGACCTGCGGTCGATCGCCCGTCGCGTGGGCATGACGGGCGTCTGATCGTGCAGGTGGATGCTGCCCGATCGGCCCGGTCTGGACCTGGGGTCGTGAATTGGCGAGGATCGAATTGTGAGTCCCAAAACCTTCCGCCGCCGGCTCAACCTCTGGCCGCCGTTTTTTTTCGCCGGCATCGCGGTCGAGGCGGTCAGCGCGGATTTTCGGACCATCGACGTCTCGCTCCGGCAGCGCTGGTTCAACCGCACGCCGAGCGGCGCGCATTTCGGCGGCAGCCTGTTCGCGATGACGGACCCCTTCTATGCGCTGATGCTGCGGCAGGCCCTGGGGCGCAATTACACGATCTGGGACCAGGCCGCCTCGATACGCTTCGTGTCGCCCGGTCGCGGCACGGTCGGCGTCCGCTATCACCTCGACGACGCGACGCTCGAGAGCGTGCGCACCATCACGGCCACCGGCGCAAAGGCGCTGCAGGATTTCTCCGCCGAGGTGCACGATTCGACCGGCAAGCTCGTCGCGACCGTCGAGAAGACGGTCTACGTCCGTGCCCTGCGCGAGCCGCGGTGACGCGCGCTACTTGCCGCCGTTGGCGTTGAGCGGGTCGGTGTGCTTGCGGATCTGGTTGTTGAACGTGTAGTTGCCGGTCACACCACCTTCGACATGTTCGGGATAGAACGTGTGCGGCGCCGACGGCTGCTGTGCCGGCGCGACGGTCGTGTGGCGAGGGCGCGGCCGCGCAAGGCTCGGCCCCGCCATGAGGGCAAGTGCCGCTGCGGCCGACAGGAGCGTCGCGAGCCGGATCATTTGCCGAGCAGCGCCAGCGCTTCGCGCTTGAAGTCCGCGCCGACCTCGCCGTCCTTCAGCGCGAAGGCGACGTTGGCGAGCAGGAAGCCCAGCTTCGAACCGCAATCGTGCGTCTTGCCGTCGAAGCGCACGCCGTGGAAGGCCTGGGTCTCGGATAGCTTTTTCATGCCGTCGGTGAGCTGGATCTCGCCGCCGGCGCCCTTGCCGATCGTCTCGAGGATCGCGAAGATCTCCGGGCCGAGCACGTAGCGGCCCGAGATGATCGAGGTCGACGGCGCCTCGCCCTTCGGCGGCTTCTCGACCATGCCGGTGATCTCGAACGTGTCGCCGCGATCTTCGCCGATCGAGAGGATGCCGTACTTGTGCGTCTCCTCCTCCGGCACCTCTTCCGCGGCGATGACGTTGCCGCCGTGCGCCTCGTAGGCGGCGATGCACTGCGCGAGGCAGCGCGAGCCCTTCGCCCCGGGCAGCGTGATCATGTCGGGCAGGATGACGGCAAACGGCTCGTCGCCGATGATCTCGCGCGCGCACCACACCGCATGGCCGAGACCGAGCGGCGCCTGCTGGCGGGTGAAGCTGGTCGTGCCGGCGCCGGGCAGCTGCTTCTTGAGCAGCTCCTGCTGCGGCACCTTGCTGCGCGCCTTCAACGTCTCCTCGAGCTCGAAGGCGATGTCGAAATAGTCCTCGATGACCGCCTTGCCGCGCCCGGTGACGAACACGAAGTGCTCGATCCCGGCTTCCTTGGCCTCGTCGACGCAATGCTGCAGCACCGGCGCGTCGACGACGGTGAGCATCTCCTTCGGCACCGCCTTGGTGGCGGGCAGGAAGCGCGTGCCGAGCCCGGCGACGGGGAACACGGCCTTGCGGATCTTCTTTTCGGTCATCGCGCTGTCCCGACGTGGCGAGGCTTGGGTC
>CAZZZM010000360.1:0-2388 GCA_964658465.1 uncultured Nakamurella sp. | reverse complement strand
TGCTCACCGAGGCCGAGATGGAGATCAGCGGCGGCGCCAGCCCGCGCGTCTCCCCCTTCGCCGACGTCCGCGACATGGGCGGCCTGCTGCAACGCGCCGGCTTCGCGCTGCCGGTCGCCGACTCCGACGTGCTGACCGTGCGCTACGACAATATCTTCGCTCTGATGGCGGACCTGCGCGCGATGGGCGCGACCAGCACGCTGCTCGCGCGCGACCGGCGCCTGGCGCGACGCCAGCTGTTTCTCCGCGCGGCGGCGCTCTATGCGGCGCGTTTCGCCGATGCGGACGGGCGCATCCGCGCGACCTTCGAGATCGTCTCGCTGGCGGGATGGGCGCCGCACGAGAGCCAGCAGAAGCCGGCGCGGCGCGGCTCCGGCCAGGTCAGCCTCGCCGACGCTCTGCGCGATCGGACCGACCGCCTCCTGTAAAGGCGTTCACGATGCAGGCCGATCGTAAGAGGAGCTATAGACGAAAGTCGCAGCCCGCCTCATATTCGCCACATCCGTTCACGGAGGGCTGATCATGATGCATGCTGTGAATGTAGGCTCGACCGCGGCTCCCTCGCGGATGCGTTGGCGCAAGTTCGAGGCGACCGTTCCCGCCCCGCACGAGATCGTCGAGATCAGGCGTCACCACGACGACAAGACGATCCTGCGGGCGCGGTCCGAGTTGCCGCCGTCCTTCGACTGGCGGCGCGCGGAATGGCGGCCGCTGTAGCCGGCCGATCTGAGATGTGACCCGCTTCGTGCCGCCCGCTCGCGGGGCCGCCAGCGGCACGACGGCCGGGCCAGGCGCGGGCGGCATCGCCTCGGCGGACCGCAATAAGCCGTCGCGCGGCGGCAAGGCTCGGTGTCGTTCGTAGCCGAACCGCCAGGGTTGCGAACGCGCACAATCGTCTTTCGGCACGGCGAATTGCGCTCGGCGTTCCGGTGTGGTCTTCCGGCCAGAATAGCGGGAGGACGAATGACGGACGTCGCGGAGCAGACCATCAAGACCCGAGTGCCGGCGCGACTCGACGCGCTCGAATGGGGCCGCTTCCACACGCTCGTCATCGCCGCGCTCGGGATCACCTGGATCCTCGACGGGCTGGAGGTCACCTTCGCCGGGCTGATCTCCGGCGCGCTCAAGTCAGACCACTCGCTGCATTTCAGCGATTTCGAGATCGGTCTCGCCAACTCGTTCTATCTGGCCGGCGCGGTGATCGGCGCCCTCGGGTTCGGCTGGGCGACGGATCGGCTCGGCCGCCGCGTGCTGTTCTTCTTCACGCTCGGCCTCTACCTCGTGGCCACGGCGGCCACCGCCTTCTCCTGGAATCTGTGGAGCTTCTGCCTGTTCCGCTTCCTCACCGGCGGCGGCATCGGCGGCGAATATTCGGCGGTCAACTCGACGATCCAGGAATTCATCCCCGCGCGGTTCCGCGGCCGCACCGACCTCGCCATCAACGGCTCGTTCTGGATCGGCGGGGCGATCGGCGCCGGCGCCTCGCTGGTCTTTCTCGATCCCGCGATCATCCCCGCGCAATACGGCTGGCGATCGGTGTTCTTCGTCGGCTCCGTCCTGTCGATCGGCATCATCTTCCTGCGCACCTTCATCCCCGAGAGCCCGCGCTGGCTGGTCATCCACGGCCGCGAGACGCAGGCCGAGGCGGTGATGGGCGACATCGAGGCGCACATGAAGGAGCACGGCGGCAAGGTGGCGTCGCCGGACGAGTTGAAGCCGATGACCATCCATGCGCGCGACCACACGCCGCTCGCCATCGTGTTCAAGACGATCTTCGTGAAGAACCGCGACCGGGCGATCGTCGGCCTGGCGCTGATGGCGGCGCAGGCGTTCTTCTACAACGCGATCTTCTTCACCTTCGCGCAGGTGCTCGACACCTATTACCACGTCGCGGTGAAGAACACCGGCTGGTACATGCTGCCGTTCGCGATCGGCAACGCCTTCGGCCCGCTCGTGCTGGGGCCGCTGTTCGACAAGATCGGCCGCAAGCCGATGATCGCCTTCACCTACGCGATCTCCGGCGTGCTGCTCGTCGTTTCCGGTTGGCTCTTCGCCACCGGTGCGCTGACGGCGACGGAACAGGTGATCGCCTGGTCGGTGATCTTCTTCTTCGCCTCGTCGGCGGCCGGCGCCGCCTATCTCACCGTCTCCGAGGTTTTTCCGGTCGAGATCCGCGCGCTGGCGATCGCGATCTTCTACGCCTTCGGCACGGCGATCGGCGGCGTCGCCGGCCCGCTGGCCTTCGGCTGGCTGATCGGCACCGGCAACAAGTGGATGCTGTTCTGGGGCTACGTCTTCGCCGCCGTTCTGATGATCGGCGCCGCGGTGCTCGAGGCGATCTGGGGCGTCGCGGCGGAAGGCAAGTCGCTCGAGGACGTGTCGGAGCCG
>CAZZZM010000359.1:0-2391 GCA_964658465.1 uncultured Nakamurella sp. | reverse complement strand
GGGATGCTCGGCTATGTGAAGGGCGTCCAGCGCAAGGAAATCCGCGAGGGGATCGCCTGCGTCAAGCATCAGAACATGTCGGGCTCGGACATTGGCGACGACCACAAGGAGTATTTCGCGGGCGAGGCGGCGCTCAAGGCTGGCGGCGCGCACAATACGATGAACCAGTTCGCGGCGTGACGCCCGCCGCGGGGGCTGCCGTGTAGCGAGAAGCGACATTGGCCATTCCCAACGTTCGGGCCGATCCGGAACCAACGCCATCCGTCGCGGCTTATGTCGCGATGGATGCTGCGTTTCCGGCCTTCGCGGCTCTCCTTTCGCGCATCCGCGCCCGGTGGCGGATCTATTTGACCTATTTCTGGCGGCACGGCCGCTGGCCCGAGCTCGATACGCCGGCGACCTTCACCGAGCTCGTCCAGGCGCGCAAACTCGCCGGGGCCGACCGCGAAATGATGCGCATGGCCGACAAGCTTGTCGCCAAGCGGCTCGTCTCGGACCGGCTCGGCGCGGACTGGGTCATTCCGACACTGTGGCATGGCGCCGTGCTGCCCGACGCTCCGGCCTGGCCGACTCCCTTCGTGGTCAAGGCGCGCCACGGCTGCAACCAGACCGCATTCGTCTTCGATCACAGCGCCGACTGGGCGGCGGTGCGTCGGCGCGCCGCGCGCTGGATGCGATCGGCCTATGGCTATTGGCTCGACGAAGATCTCTATGCCGGCATCCCGCGCGGCATCATCGTCGAACCGTTCGTCGGCGCACCGCCGACGCTGCCGATCGATTACAAATTCTACGTGTTCGGCGGACGCGTCGGCTATGTGCAGGTGCATCTGGGACGCGGCGAGCGGCATCGCTGGATCCTGCTCGACCGGCAGTGGCGTCGCGTCTCCGCGCCGACCCCCGATCCCGACCCGGTTCGCCCCATGACGCTGCCGCGGATGATCGCTGCGGCCGAGCGGCTGGGGGCGGGGCGCGATTTCGTCCGCGTCGATCTGTACGAGATCGACGGGCGGCCGATGTTCGGCGAGCTGACCTTCTATCCCGGCTCGGGGCTCGATCGGTTCGATCCGGTCGCGCTCGACGCCGAGCTCGGCGAGGCCTGGCTGCTTGCCAGGGCAGCGCTCGCCGAGCCGCTGCGCGTGGCGGCGTAGCGCGCGGTCAGGCGCCCGCGGTAGAAAGCCGGTCGAGCTGATCCTGGGTCAGTGCCAAGTCGATCGACCCGAGCAATTCCTCGACCTGCGCGACGCTCGTCGCCGAGGCGATCGGCGCGGTGACGCCCGGCTGTTCGGCGAGCCATTTTAGCGCGATCTGGGCAAGGCTGGCACCCGTTTCCGCGGCGACCTGGTCCATCGCGGCGAGCACCGCAGGGCCCGTGTTGTCGAGGAACGCCTGCATCCGCTCGCCGCGCACGCTCTTCCCGAAATCGTCGGCGCTGCGATATTTGCCGGTCAGGAAGCCCGAGGCGAGGCCGTAATAGGGCACGACGCCGATATTGTGCTCGACGCAATAATCCTGGAGCTGGCCCTCGAATTTGTGGCGGCTGACAAGGTTATATTCGGGCTGGAGCACATGGTAGTGCGGCAGGCCGTGCGCTTTGGCGGCGTCGTTCGCCGATTTGAGCCGCGCAGCGTGGAAGTTCGAGGCGCCGAGCGCGCGGATCTTACCGGCGTCGAACAATTTGCCGAACGCGGCGAGTGCATCTTCCTGCGCGACCGCGTCGTCGTCCTGGTGCGCGAAGTACAGGTCGATCGTTTCCACGCCGAGCCGCTGGAGCGACGCGTCGCACGCTGCGGCGATCCGCGCGGGCGCAAGCTTCTCGCCGCCCTCGCCGGGCAGCATGCCGACCTTGGTCGCGATCTGCACCCGGTCGCGCCTGCCCGATTGCTTGAGCCAGGCGCCGATCACGCTCTCGGATTCGCCGCCCTTATGCCCGGGAACCCAGGCTGAATAGACGTCGGCGGTGTCGATCATCGTGCCGCCGCCGCCGACAAAGGCGTCGAGCACGGCGAAGCTCGTCGCTTCATCGGCGGTCCAGCCGAATACGTTGCCGCCGAGCACCAGAGGCGCGACGTGCAGGTCGGTGGCGCCGAGGCGGCGCGTCGTGGGGCTATCGGGCGTGGTCATTGCGGCTGGTCCTCATTGCCGGGCGCGTCGGCATCGACGAGCTCGGCGGCGTTGGTGTCGGCGGAATTGGCGTCGAGCGAGGCGGCGGCCTCGTCGAGCGCCTTGTCCTCGCCCGGCGGTGCACCGGTCGAGGACGCTCCGCCCGAACAGGCGGCAAGCAGCAGCAACACGGCCGAAAAAAACGCGCCGCGCTGAAGGGCTGTGCGCATCAGTTGCGGATGTCGTTGCCGAAGTCGGAAATCGCCGCTCCGGCGCGATCGGCGGCGCGAT
>CAZZZM010000358.1:0-2395 GCA_964658465.1 uncultured Nakamurella sp. | reverse complement strand
GCAACCGCGCCGAAGCCGGCCGCCTGCCGCCGAAGGGATTCCCGAAGGCGAACAGGTTTACTTGACGGGGCGATCCCACCAGGAGCCGCCAGGCGGCGACGCCGGCGGCTCGCGCTCGCGCGCAATCGAGCGGCCTGCCACGACAAGTCCGATGCCGATCGCCACGAATGGCAGGCCGAAGATGAGGCTCGTCAACAGCTGCCCCACGTCACCGCCGGGCGATTGCGACAGCAGGCCGGTGACGAAGAATGTCGCGGTGCATGCGCCCGAGAGGAGTGCGAGGAGGGCGCCGATCGCGATGACCGCGTATCCCAGGAAGCGGCGGAACGCCGGGGATTGGCTTGCCATTCAGAGACCCGCGTGCCTTCGGCGACCAGCGTCTAGCGCCGCATGTCCCGCTGCTCCCTGCCGATAGAACGTGTTGAACGTATCGAACGGGATGATCCGGCCGCCCGGCTCGACGAAGTGCACGCAGGAGCGCTTCACCGTGCCGAGGTCGAAATTGTAGCGGTCGAGGAACTGCGAGATCACGACGCGGAAGGTGTCGGCATAGCCGAGCGCCGGCGGCACCTTCGCCTCGGGCAGGCAGCAGAGGAAGCTCGCGAGCTTGTCCGAGGTGTCGCCCTGCGCGGTGGACAGCGAGAGCAGGTTGAAGATCGTCGCGCGCAGCTCGGGGAAGGCCTCGAAGGTCACGGTGTTGGGCGTTGCGGCGACGAACATGTCGCGCGGCAGCATGCGGGTCACCGGCGCGACCTCGCGGCCGCTGCGCACGCCGTAGCCGATGCAGATCTGGTCGGGATTGCACGGCAGCGGGATCATGTCGTCGAGCGCGAACACGCCGGCTTCGGCCACGCGGCGCCGGATCTCGGTCAGCACGATGCGATCGCGCTTGGCATCGAAGTTCTCGTTGCGGCCGGCATCCTGGATCGGCTGGATGGTCACGCCGCGCACGCAGCGCCAGTCGAGCGCGTAGTTGATGATGTCGGCGATCTCGTCGTCGTTGACGCCGCGCTTCACGGTGACGACCAGCGTCGTCGAGATGCCGGCCGCCTCGAGCGCGGCGAGCGCGTCGCGGCGGACCTGGGAAAGGTCGGCGCCGCGCAGCTCGCGCAGGGCGTCGCGCTTCAGCGAGTCGAATTGCAGGTACACTTCGAAGCGCGGCATGTAGGTCGCGAGCCGCGCCACGAAGTCGGGCTCGCGCGCGATGCGCAGGCCGTTGGTGTTGATCATCATGTGGCGCACCGGGCGCCGCTTCACGGCGTCGAGGATCGCGAAGAAATCGGGGTGGATCGTCGGTTCGCCGCCGGAGATCTGCACGAGGTCGGGCTCGCCTTCCGACGCCACCAGCGTGTCCAGCATGGCCTCGATCTCGGGCAGCGAGCGCTGGCCGGTGCGCTTGGGCGACGAGTCGGCGAAGCAGACGGGGCAGGACAGGTTGCAGGCCTCGTTGATCTCGAGGATCGCCAGGCACGAGTGCTGCTCGTGGTCGGGGCAGAGCCCGCAATCGTAGGGGCAGCCGTGCTCGGTCGTCGTCTGCGGTGCCAGCGGCCGGTCGCCGGGCTTCAGCCAGTCCTTCTGCGACTTCCAGTAGGCGAGATCGTCGGACACCAAAGTCTTCTGCACGCCGTGCTGGCGGCAGCGCTTGAGGTAGTAGACGGTCTCGCCTTCGGCGACGATCTTCGCCGGCACCAGCGCGAGGCAGGTCTCACAGAGGCTGGTCGTCTGGCCGAGGAAGAGGTACGGCGCCACGCCGCGGCTGGCGATCTCCTTGCTCGACGTCATGGACCGCCCTCAGTGAATAGACGATGGCGTAGCAGACAAGCCCGAGGCAGAGCAGCTGGAAGATGTTCAGCGGCCCGACCACCCGAGGGTAGGGTTTCAGGAACTCCCAGGCAAATCGCTGCAGGCCGTACCACAGGCACATCAGGTAGAAGGCGTGGGTGAAGGCCCACCGGCTGCGCCGGCCCAGCGCCACGAGGTAGACGACGAGAAACGCTGCCATCGCGAGCGACTCGTAGACTTGCACGGGGTGGCGCGCGATGCCGTCGCCGAGGTCGACGCCCCACGGCAGGCGCGTCGGGATGCCGTAGGTCTCGTCGGGCAGGCCGGTGAACAGGCAGCCCCAGCGGCCGACCGCGACGCCGATCGCAAACGAGCCGACGAACAGGCCGCCCGTCGAGCCCCTGATCCCGTAGATCGCCTTGTAGATCTCGACGCCGACGATGGCGCCGATTAGCGCGCCGGCGACGCTGTGCGAGAGCGTCGGCACCGCGCCGCGCATCGTATTGAGGCTGCCGGCGAGCCACGCGCCCGGGATCGCGCCGGCGCACAGCGCCGCGAAATAGCCGCGCCCGACCGTCTCGGCGACGCGCGCGGCCGTCTCGCGCAGGCGCCA
>CAZZZM010000357.1:1183-2403 GCA_964658465.1 uncultured Nakamurella sp. | reverse complement strand
GGCACGGCGTGGCCCCAGGGATCGAAACGCCTCGTCGCCTCCGTGTAGCCGACGCCGGCGATGAACTGTCCGGCGCCCGGATCGAGCATGAAGGCGCCCGCTCGGCATCCGCGCGCAACGGCGAGGGCCGCAAGAAATATGACGAGGCCGAAGGCGATACGCACGAGAACGGCACGCGACACGGTCAAGCAATCTCGACAGCAATTCACACAACTCACGCTCTTCACAGCGCGCCGTGGTTGCATTCATGCTTTTCACAGCCTGCGGTTGGACGGTTTCGTCCTGCCGTGTGCCGCGCGCATCACCGATGTCGCGGACGTCGCCGTCGGAAACGCATGCTTAACCATAAACGCATCGTTTCAATCGAAGCCTTGGTCGCAACGCTTCGCTAAGGTTGACGAACACCTCCGCTTAACCGGCGCGGGCTACTCCAGAGCGCAGTCGTTCGCGTTCGGAGACAGGCCATGCGCCTCCATTTGAAAAAGATTTCTGCCGCCAAGCTCGCCATCGTCGCCAGCGTCGGTCTCGCCATCGCCGGCTGCGCCAAGACGCCGGGCGAAGAGGGGCTCGCCGGCATGGCCGGCGGCGGCAGCCGCTACGGGGCCGGCTACGGCAACGGGAACGGGAACGGCGCAGGCTACGGCAACGGCCGCGTCGCCGGCAACGCCCTGCCGGGCAGCGCCCAGGAGTTCGCGCAGACCGCCGGCGACCGCGTCTTCTTCGAGTCGGATTCCTCCGACCTGACGCCCAAGGCGCAGGCGACGCTCGATCGCCAGGTCGCCTGGCTGCAGCGCTACGACCGCCCCTTCGTCGTCGAGGGCCATGCCGACGAGCGCGGCACGCGCGAGTACAATTTCGCGCTCGGCGAGCGCCGCGCGACCACCGTCAAGCAGTACATGGTCGCCCGCGGCATCCCGGCCTCGCGAATCCGCACGATCTCGTACGGCAAGGAGCGCCCGGTCGCGGTCTGCAACGACATCTCCTGCTGGTCGCAGAACCGTCGCGCCGTCACCAACGTCGGCGAAGGCAGCCAGAGCTGATCCACCACGTGTTCCGAAAGTGTGACCGGAAGGGCAGGCCCGACGAAATTCGCCTCAGGCGACGTCGGGCCGCTCGTGCGGCCTGCGCAGTCCCGCTATAGTCTCCGCGAAGATGCGTCGCCGCGCGACGCCGAGGGAGACATCCATGACGCGCCTCACCTTGGTCCTGCTGGCCGCTCT
>CAZZZM010000357.1:0-1083 GCA_964658465.1 uncultured Nakamurella sp. | reverse complement strand
TCGGCGTCGCCAATGTCGGCGCCGCGAAGGCCGACGAGCCGATCGCCGGCTCGAGCCAGTTCGCCGTCTCGCATGGCCAGCCGTTCTGCACGACGCGGGCGGAACTCCAGGCGCTGCTCGACGCGCAGGTCTCGCAGGCGCCGATCGGCCTGTTCTCGTTCCCCGGCTGCCGCCTGGTGTCGGACAATTCGATCGTCGTCATCGGTCAGGACTACCGCGGCGGCCGCTACATGCACATGGTCCGGGCGCGGGCCAACGTGTTCCTCGGCACGATCGAGGGCTACACGTTCTCCGCGGGCGTGTACCCGCTGCCGCTGCGCTCGACGCCGGCCTATCTCAACCCCTTCTACTGATCGCGCCCGCGCGGGCTTGAACTCGCGTCCCGCTTCGCTCATTGCCGTGGCGGCGCTCGGCGCCTCGGTCAGGTCGCGACAAGCGGGAGACGCACATGAGCATCGGGTTCATCGGCCTCGGGTCCATGGGGACCGGGATCGCCGCAAACCTCGTCAAGGCCGGCCACGAGGTCACCGTCTGGAACCGCAGCCCCGGCAAGGCCGAGGAGCTGAAGGCGGCCGGCGCGCGCGAAGCCGGCTCGCCGGCCGAGGCCGCAGCCGACGCCTCCATCGTCTTCACCATGGTGTCCGACGATGCGGCGCTGCTCTCCGTGCTGCGCGGAGAGGAGGGCCTGATGAAGGGCCTGCCGGAGCGCTCGCTGCACGTCTCGCTCTCGACGATCGCCGTCGCCACCGCCGACCGGGTGGCGGCCGAGCACGAGGCGCACGGCCAGCGCTTCATGTCGGCGCCCGTATTCGGGCGGCCCGAGGCGGCCGCCGCCGGCAAGCTGTTCGTCGTCGCAGCGGGCAAGGCCGCGGACATCGACGAGGCCGAGCCGGCGCTCGCCGCGATCGGGCAGCGCACCTTCCGCGTCGGCGAGACGGCCTCTGCCGCCAACCTCGTCAAGCTCTGCGGCAACTTTGCCATTCTCGCCGCCGTCGAGACCATGGGCGAGGCGATGGCGCTGGCCGAGAAGGGTGGCGTGCCGAAAGCCACGCTGCACGAGGTTCTCACCGGCACGCTGTTCGA
>CAZZZM010000356.1:0-2405 GCA_964658465.1 uncultured Nakamurella sp. | reverse complement strand
GCCAGGAAGAGCGCCCAGCTCCGGCATCGCGCCAGGCGCTGCGCCGCCGGCGCCGCGACGACGCCTTCGAGCCCGGCCAGGCCGGCCAGTGCGAGGCCCAACGGAAAGCTGCCGTGCATGTTCGCCCACAGCGACATGAGTAGAGCGAACGCGAGCGGCGGGGCGCGGTCGCGCTCGACCGCCGACGCGATGCCGGTCATCCAGGCCACGATGATCGGCAGGACGAGAATGTGCGGCCGAGCGAGAAAGTGCGGCATGGCGAGCGGCAGCGCGGCGAGCGTCATCGCCAGCGCCAGCGTCGGATGCAGGCGGCGCTGCAGCCATTCGTGCAGCAGGGCGAAGGCGAGACCGATCGCCAGCGCGGCGATCAGCACCACGCCGCGCCATCCGCCGGCCGCGTAGGCCCCGAAGAGCAAGAGCTGCGACAGCCATTCCTTGGCGATCCACGGCGCGCCGGCAAAGGTATAAGAGTAGAGATCGGTCGTCGGGACCGCGCGTGCCGCCCAGATCTCGCGGCCGACCGCGATATGCCATTGCGAATCGGGATCGCCGAGCAGCGACGAGCCCAGAGAGACCAGGCAGAGGACGAGCGCGGCCATCACGAACCAGCTCACGCCGGACAGCGGCGGCGCGAGGCGCAGGCCGCGGGGCGCGCGGAGCGGCACCGACGGCGTCGGCGCGAGGTGCAGGATCGTATCGCTCATCACGCCACCAGGCGCCGCAGGACGCTGTTCTGCACGAGGCCGCCGGCCGCCGCCTCCGCGAAGCCGACGGCGCGGCCGACCACGTAGAGGGGCCGGTTCTTCACTTCGGTATGGATGCGTCCGACGTAGATGCCGACGATGCCGGTCATCAGGAGATTGATGCCGGCCAGGAACGAGACCAGCACGATCGTCGAGGCCCAGCCGGAGACGAGCGGCGCGCCGAGCAGCGCCATGGCGATGGCGTAGACGCCGTAGCTCAGGGAGCCCATCGACACGAACGTTCCGAGCCAAAGGGCCAGGCGCAACGGCACGTCGGAGAAGCCGATGATCCCGTCGAAGGCGAGCTTCACCATCCGTGCGAAATCGTACTTCGTCGTGCCGGCGCCGCGCGAGAGGCGGTGGAACGGAACGGCCGTCTGCCGGAACCCCATCCAGCCGAACATCCCGCGCACGAAGCGATCGCGCTCCGGCATCGCCTTGAACGCGTCGACGGCGCGGCGGTCGACGAGACGGAAGTCGCCGACGTCAGCGGGGATGTCGACCTTGGTGAGCGCGCGGACCAGCCGGTAGAACAGCGCCGCCGTCCAGCGCTTCACCCGCGTTTCGCCCTCGCGCGACAGGCGCTGCGCGTAGACGATCTCGTAGCCCTCGCGCCATTTGGCGGCGAGCGCCGGCACGACCTCCGGCGGGTCCTGCAGGTCGGCGTCCATGACGATGATCGCCTCGCCGGCCGCGAAATCCATTCCGGCGGAGATCGCGACCTGATGGCCGAAGTTGCGCGACAGCGCGAGGTAGCGGAAGCGCGGATCGTCCTTGGCGCGCGCGGCGGCCACGATCCCCGTCGTGTCGCGGCTGCCGTCGTCGACGAGAATTACTTCGGCCGGCGCGTCGAGTGCGGCCAGCAACCGGTCGAGCCGGTGCAACAGGAGCGGCAGAACCGCTTCCTCGTTGTAGAGCGGGATAACGAGGCTGTAGACGACTTGAGCTGTGCGCTCGAGCATGGCTTCGGGGCCCGGAAAGCAAGGTCCGAAGCATCGCCGAGCAGGGTTAAGGAGCAGTGTAGGCGGCGGCGCGCGGCGGCGTGCCACACCTTCAAATAAAAAAACCTTGCAGCCAGCCACTTATTGCGGACAGGCGGCCGCCTGATAAGGTTCCTATATGTAAAGGCGTTGCGGGGGCTGCGTCATGGCCGGGGTGTTCGACATCAAGAGGGGCGCCTTCGACTCGTCGGAAGCTTCGCGGCTTCACGAGGCGTATGCGATCGCCCTGCAGGGCCTGCGCGCCTCCCACGAGGTGGACCGGACGATCATCAACAAGCTGGCCCGCTCGATCGTCAAGGTCGCGCAATCGGAGCCGGACTGCCTGCGCAACGACGGCTCGATCGATCCCGTGCGCCTCGCCCAGCGGGCGATCCTGCGCATGCTACAGACGAGCGCTCCAGCGAAGGACGCGCCCGCGCCGCCGCTGGCTCCGAGTGCGACCATCGCCGCCGAAGGCCGCATTGCCTTGGCACCGCCGGAGAGCGTGGCCAAGATCATGCTGCGGCTGTTCGAGCGGACGCCGCTCGCCAAGCTCTAGCGCCCTCGTCTACGACCGCGGGCCGGCGTGCGTGCCGCGTTCACGCGGCTGCCATAACACGAGCTTCTGCAGGTCGCGCGAGAGCCAGTAATTGCCGGTACGCGATCGTTGGACTGCCCCAGA
>CAZZZM010000355.1:0-2406 GCA_964658465.1 uncultured Nakamurella sp. | reverse complement strand
TCGAAGATCGACTCGCGCACGATCCTCGGCGAGATGGGCGCGGAACAGCTGCTCGGCCAGGGCGACATGCTGCACATGGCCGGCGGCGGCCGCATCTCGCGCGTGCACGGCCCGTTCGTCTCCGACGGCGAGGTCGAGAAGGTCGTCGCCCACCTCAAGAGCCAGGGTCAGCCCGACTACCTCGACGCGATCACCAGCGAGGACGAGGAGGCCGGCGACGACGACGGCGACGCGCCCGCGGCGGGCAGCATGGATGCCGAAGAATCGGGCGATCTCTACGACCGCGCGGTGGCGATCGTGCTGCGCGACAAGAAATGCTCGGTCTCCTACATCCAGCGGCGCCTCTCCGTCGGCTACAACAAGGCGGCGTCGCTGGTGGAGCGGATGGAGCGCGAAGGGGTGGTGGGCGCGCCGAGCCATTCCGGCAAGCGCACCATCCTCGTCGGCGGGGGGATCGATCGCGGCGCCTTCGAGCTGCAGGGCAGCGAGGACTGAGGTCCCAATGCCGCCACACCGGCGGACTAACCACGATGGTGTCGACGGGATTGGTGATGCAAAGACAAGCAACCTGCATAATTTTTAGCCTGTTTTTGGGCTTTGCCGCTCAGCTCACGGTCGCTCGCGCGGCGCCCAGCGCCTCCGACTACGTCACGATCACCGGCAGCGAAGCCGACAAGGCCATCGCCAAGGCCGACGAGTTCCTCTCCTCGGCGCAGACGATGGTCGGCGACTTCGAGCAGAAGGGCCAGGACGGCCGCGTCTCGCAGGGCAAGATCTACATCCAGAAGCCCGGCAAGCTGCGCTTCGAATACGCCGCTCCGGCCGCGCTGGAGGTGATCGCCGACGGCTCGAACGTCGCGGTCAACGACCGGCGGCTGAAGACGACCAATTCCTATCCGATCGGCCAGACGCCGCTGAAATTCCTGCTGCAGGACAAGATCGACCTCAAGGCGGACACGCAGATCCTCAACGTCCTGAAGACGCCGGACGCGGTCATGATCCTCCTCGACGATCGCACGACCTTCGGCGGCACGTCCCGCATCCGGCTGATCTTCGACAAGGACACGTTCGAGCTGCGTGCCTGGCAGGTCCGCGATCCGCAGGGCTACGAGACGCTGGTCACGCTCTATAACATCGATCTGTCGATGAAGCCCGACCCGAAGCTCTTCAAGATCAGCAGCTTGGACCAATCCAAGAACTGACGGCAGGATTCTCGCCCGAAAGGCGTTGACGTCTGTGGCGGAGGGACCATTTTAGGTGACGAGAGCGATATCGCCGTCCCGTCCGTATCCCCCCGTTTCGGACGCTTCGGTATGAATGCTGGTCCCCCCTCCCAGCATCATGGTCGCTCCGAGGGCGTCCGGCGCAAGCCGGGCGCCCTTCTCGTTTCAGCGGCCCTCGTCTTCAGAGGTCCTGGCTCGCAAGCGACTTCTCGTTTCGAGCGTCGCATTGTAAGCGCTAGGCGATGACCGGCGCAGGAACAGACCGCACGCAGACCGCCTTGACCGGCGGCCCCGCCATCATCCTCGTGCGCCCGCAGCTGGCGGTGAACATCGGCATGTGCGCGCGGGCCATGGTGAACTTCGGCCTCGACGACCTGCGTCTCGTCGCCCCGAAGGGCGGCTGGCCGCCGCCGCCGCCGTTCGACGAGGCGGCAACCGCGGCCGCGGCCGGCGCGTCGCACGTCCTCGAAGCCGCACGCGTCCTTCCCACCGTCGAGGCGGCGATCGCCGATCTCAACTTCGTCTGGGTGACGACGGCGCGCGAGCGCGACCAGGTGAAACGCGTCGCGACGCCCGCCGAGGCGCTTCCGGAGACGGCGAGGCGGATGGCCGGCGGCGAGAAGCACGGCATCATGTTCGGCCCGGAGCGGACCGGCCTCGAGAACGACGACATCGCGCTCGCCGACGCGGTGGTCACCTTCCCGGTTAACCCCGCCTACTCGTCGCTCAACCTCGCTCAGGCCGTCCTCCTGATGGGGTACGAGTGGATGCGCGCGACGGGCGGCGACACCGCGCCGTTCGTGCTCGAGGAGCGCTCGCCGGCCGCGCCGCGCGAGATGGTGCTGTCCTTCTTCGACTGGCTCGAGGGCGAGCTCGACAAGTCCGGCTTCTTCCGGCCCGAGGGCAAGGGCCCGGTGATGCGGCGCAACCTGCGCAACATCTTCCATCGCCTCGAGATGAGCGAGCAGGACGTGCGCACGCTGCGCGGCGCGATGGTGCGGCTCGCGGAGGGGCCGCGGCACCTCAAGGCGGGGTCGAAGACCGACGGCGGGGCGTGATCCGCTGCTCCCTATGACGGGAGGGCGAACGCGAGACCCTCGCGCCGGATCACCCCCCGACGGAGCGTTTCGCAGCCGACACTAAATCCGCGATCTTCGCCGCGTCCTTGACGCCCGGGGACGAT
>CAZZZM010000354.1:0-2415 GCA_964658465.1 uncultured Nakamurella sp. | reverse complement strand
TCGGCGCTCCGCGATGTGCTCGTCCACGTCGACGAAGCCTGCGGCCGCCAAGTCGTCTCCGACTTTCGTCGAATAGGCTGAAAGCAACAGTCCGACGATTTTAATCTAAAGCCAAGCTTCGCGCTTGCTTTGGGTCTCGCTGCGCGCAACCGTCGCCGCGGTCACGATCGTGTGACCTGTTGTTTGGCGTTCAGGTTGGGGGCAGCAGGGTGACAGCCGAAGTATTGAGTCAGCTCAAGGTCTTGCGCGGCGGGCTCGCCGACAATGTCCAGGGCGATCCCCGCTACCTCACCTTGAACGCTCTCGATCGATCGTTAGCCGAGATCGGCGTGCTGGCCACCGCGACGCCGGGCGACGCGGGCGCGGTACCGACCCAGGTGCTCGGCCAGGTCAAGACGATCCGCGACGGCATCGCCGACGGCCTGCGCAACGACCATCGCTATCTGACCCTGACGGCGCTCGACAAGTCGATCGCCGAGATCGGCGGCTTGCTCGCCGCCGCCGGGCTGATCGCGCCCGAGCACGCCGAGCCGATGGCGCCCGTGCATTTCGAGCCCGGTGCACCGGTGGCACCTGCCGCCGTCGTGCCGGCTGCTGCGGCACCCGCCGAAGCGCCCGCCGCGAAGGCGACGACGCCCGCCGAGGCGCCGAAAAAGTCCAATATGAAGCCGATGCTGGAGACGGCGGCCGTGGTGGCCGCCGGCATGCTCGCCGCCGAGGTGATCGGCGGCAAGTCCAAGCCGGCGGTTGCGGCGAAGAGCAAGCCGAAGCCGGAGGCGCACGACGAGGAGCACGGCTCGTCCGACGAGCACGAGGCCGGTGAGGCGGAGGCGCACGGAGACGCGGCCGAGCCTGACGACCACCACGGGTCCGACGACCATGAAGCGTCCGACAAGGACGATTTCCAGGCGACCGGTGACGAGGCCGAGTCCGACGAGCACGAGAAAGCCGAAGACGCGGACGACGAGGAAGCGGGCGACGAGGCCGACGCCGACGAGGCGAAGGACCACGACGAAGCGGACAAGGCCGAGAAGGGCGACGAGACCGAGGCGTCCGAGGACGGCGGCGACACCCACAAGCACGCCAGCAAGAAGCCCGACGGCGACAGTGCGGCCATGCCGGACGCCGCCGACGTCGTGCCGAAGGGCAAGGCCTCGGGTTACGTGCCGATGGCCGCCAAGCCCGGGGCGGCGCAATACCAGCCGGGCGTGTCGGTCAAGTTCGGCAAGCTGCCGAACAAGGTCGATCTGCGCCCGCTGATGACTCCGGTCGAAGACCAGGGCGACACCTCCTCCTGCGTCGCCAATGCGGTGGCCGGCGCCTACGAATACTGGGTCAAGAAGGCGTCGAAGCAGGACACCAACATCAGCCGCCTGTTCATCTACTACAACGCGCGTTGGCGCGACGGATCGCAGGACAAGGACGACGGCAGCGTCATCCAGCTGGCGATGGAAGGCTTGTCGAAGTTCGGCGCCTGCCCCGAGCACGTCTGGCCCTTCGATCCGCGCCTCGTGCTGAAGAAGCCGGGCGGCGAGGCCTACAAGGACGCCGCGCCCTTCCGCGTGCAGGACATGGCGCAGGTGCCCTTGAAGCTGGAGGCTTGGAAGCAGGCGCTGGCCGAGGGCAAACCGATCGTCTTCGGCTGCGCGCTGTTCGATTCCTTCGACGAATGCTCGAAGCGCGGCGGCGTCGTGCCGATGCCCTCGCCCGACGACGTGGCCCGCGCCAAGCACAGCGGCCATTCGATGTGCGCCGTCGGCTACTCGGACACGGAGAAGGTCTTCATCGTCCGCAATTCGTGGGGCGCGGACTGGGGCGACAAGGGCTATTGCTACATGCCCTACGACTACCTCTTGAACCCCAAGTTCAACGACGGCGACAATTGGGTGTTCGTGCCCAAGGTGCCGCAGCAGCCGCCGCGCGAAGTGTGGTCCAACACGACCGACCCGGTGACCAACGGCGGCCAGGGCGTCGATTTCCCGATCACCGAATATACGATCACCGACTACGAGCACATCGTCGTCGATCTGTTCGAGCACGTCCGCAAGCCGTTCAACGGGACGATCCTGGCGGATTACGGCCAGTACGTCTCGTGGGCGAGCCAGGCCATGTGGAGCGAGTTCGCCTCCTTCGACTTCACGACGTTCCTCGCCACCACCGCGGCGCTCACCGGCGTCGCTTCGCTCGTGAGCGAATTTTCGGAGACGAGCGAATCGTCCTCGGAGAGCAGCGAGTCGGAGAGCAGCTCGGAGGAGTCCGAGGAGGACGCGGTCGACGCCAGCGATGACGACGAGGATTCGGAGGACGACGCCGACGAGGGCGAGGGCGAAGACGACGACACCGACGACGATGCGGACGATGACGAGGACAGCGACGACGCCGATAGCGACGACGATGCCGAGGGCGATGACGACG
>CAZZZM010000353.1:0-2427 GCA_964658465.1 uncultured Nakamurella sp. | reverse complement strand
GTGCCATGGAGAGCGATTTGGTGGCGCGCGCCGCCGCCAAGCTCACCGACATGAATAAGGAGGGTATCGCCGCCGACGCGGTGCGTGCCCTCGAGACCGAGCACGATGCGCTCCTCGACCAGATCGAGCAGGTCCGGACCCAGATTGCCGCCGCGGTCGAGGCCGAGCGCAGCTCGAACAGCGGCGACATCCTGCAGGCCGACCGCGAGCGCGGCGCTGCAATCCGCAAGGTCGCCCGCCAGCTCGGCCTCGGCGAGGACCTCGCCGACGAGCACGTGCGCAAGGGCACCGCGCTCAATGCCTTCCGCCAGGTCGCGATCGACGCGGCCGCTGCGCGCCAGGCCGACATCACGGCGATCAACCCCCACGCTGCCGATCACCAGCATCGGACCTACGCCGAGCCGCGCACCGAGAAGCCGAAAGGGACCAACGCGACCCGCCTGCTGATCGCGCTCGCCGCTTCGCGCAACATCCGCAGCGACGCCGCCGCCTTCGTGACCCACCACTGGGGGCGCGACGCCGACGTCGTCGCCCGCGCCTTGTCGACCTCGGTCGGCTCGGCCGGCGGCTTCCTCGTTCCCGACGAGATGGCCGGCGAGGTCATCGAGCTGTTGCGCCCGGCGTCGGCGCTCATGGCGCTCGGCCCGCGCATCGTTCCGATGCCGCGCGGCAACATCTCCTTCGCCCGCATCCAGGGCGGCGCGATGGCCAGCTACCAAGGCGAGAACCAGCCCGCGCAGGCTACGCAGCAGACCTTCGGCGACGTGCAGCTGTCGGCCAAGAAGATGACGGCCCTCGTGCCGATGTCGAACGACATGATCCGCTTCCCGTCGGTCGCCACGGACTCGATCGTCCGCGACGACATGGTCAAAGCGATCGCCCAGCGTGGCGACCTAGCAATGATCCGCGGCCAGGGTTCGCAGTACTCGCCGCGCGGGCTGCTGTCCTTCGCCAACGCGCCGTCGTTCGGTGGCGCCAACGTCATCGTCGCGAGCAAGCTCGTCGGCTCGGACTATGCGTCGGGCGGCCAAGCCCAGGCAATCACGGCGGTGGCGAGCGTCACCACCGATCTTGGCAACGCCGAACTGGCGCTGATGAACGCCAACATCCCGATGTCGAAGCCCGGCTGGATCTTCCATCCGCGCACGATGATGTACCTGATGAACCTGCGCGACGGCCTCGGCAACTTCGTCTATCAGGCCTCGATGGAGAAGGGCCTGCTGCGCGGCAAGCCGTTCAAGACGACCACGCAGATCCCGACCAACCTGGCCGCGCAGGACTCGAACGGCAACGCCACGCTTGACGGGTCCGAAATCTACCTCGCCGATTTCGCCGAGGTGTTCGTCGGCGAGGCCTATGGCCTCGAGCTCGAGGCCTTTCCGGGCGGCTCGTACCTCGACGCCAGCGGCAACATGGTCTCGGGCGTTTCGAGCGACCAGACCGTGATGCGCGCCATCGTACAGCACGACATGAACATGCGCCAGGAAGCGGCAGTCGCCGTCGTCACCGCGGTTCGCTGGAAATAATCGCCCTCCCGACTGCTCAAAGGACGGCGCGCACCACGTGCCGTCTCATTGAGCCGCCGAGCGGCCGGCCTCCACCGCCACTCTCAAGACCCAGGATCTCCGATGAACCAGGCCATGCTCCGCGCGCCGCAGGAATTCTCCAAGGCGCTTCTCGCTCTCGCGCCGGCCGCCGGCAACGGCCCCGTCAACGGCACCGGTATCGACCGCACCGGCTACACGTCGATCATCGTCGACGCCTCCTTCGCTTTCGCCGGCGCGCCGACCGGCGGCACGGTGACCGCGCAGCTGCAGGATTCCGCCGACGACGCGACCTTCGCCAACTTCGGCGCTCCGGTCTCGGTCCCGGTCGCGGCCTCGGGCCTGGTCTCGATCCCCGCCGACCTCTCCGGTGCCCGCCAGTTCGTCCGCGCTGTCCTCACCGGCGCGCCCACGGGCGGGAACGCCCCGGCCGCGACCTTCGCCGCCAGCGCGCGCCTGTTCGGGCCCGATCGCCTGCCGGCGCTCTGAGCCACCGCCCTCCCCGCCATAGGCGTTAACGGTAACGCCTCGGAAAACGGAAGTCAGATGACCGAACCGCTCCGCGCCGTCCGCTTTCACCGCGGCATGGCCCCCTACGAGGCAATGGACGTCGCCGGCTTTGCGCTCGCCAAGGCGCAGGACCTGGTCGATCGCGGCATCGCCGAGTTCTGGCCGCCGATCGCCGCAGCGGCCTCGCCTGCGGAGGTCGTCGTCGACGATGTCCTGACCGACATGGATCGCGCCGCGCTGGTGGCTTTCGCTGGCAAGCACGTCGGCACCGCCGAGGAGCCGCCTGCCGACGTGAGCGACGACGAGATCCGCAGCGCGATCCGCGGCGCGGTCAATCCGAAGCTGCTCAAGAAGAAGTGAGCTTCTTCGACGC
>CAZZZM010000352.1:0-2429 GCA_964658465.1 uncultured Nakamurella sp. | reverse complement strand
CTCGTCGCGCCAGACGACCTCGCCGCGCGTCTCGCCCGGCCAGCGCTTGCACAGGACGACATCGAGATCGCCGGCGTCGTAGCGCGCGATCAGCGTCGACGAGAGCGCGATCGAGAATTCGAGATCGACCTCGGGATGCTCCGCGACGAAACCTTTGAGGACCGACGGCAGCCACGTGAGCACCAGATCCTCCGAGGCGCCGAAGCGAACGCGGCCGCGCAGCTTGGTGCCGGCGAAGTGCCGCTCGGCGCGCTCGCCCGTCTCGACGATGGTGCGGGCGTAGCCGATCAGCGTCTCGCCCGCCGGCGTCAGCGCCACCGAATGCGTGTCGCGCACGAACAGTTGGCGGCCGAGGCATTCCTCCAGGCGGCGGACGTGATCGCTCACCGTCGACTGGCGCAGCGAGAGCCGACGGCTGGTCTCCGAGAAGCTGTGGCCCTGCGCGATCGTCAGGAAGGTGCGGAGCAGGACGGGATCGAGCATGGGCTTCTATCGGGCGCACCGATGACAGTCATCGCGCTTCACCGCGTTCCGACCGCCGAACAGTCGGCCCATACTCACGTTCGCTGTCGCGCGGTCAACGTCGCGCACCACCGGGAGAAGAACATGACCGACTACTCGCGCCGCAAGCTGCTGGCGACCGGCGCCGCCGGGGGCCTGCTGGCCGCCACCGCCGCCCGCGCCGAGGGCCAGCGCTATCCGATGGACACGGTCGGCCCCAACGACCCGCGCCAGGTGGCGCTCAACCCGTCCGAGGTGAACCCGCTGCCGACCGACCACGGCAACCTCGGCACGCTGAAGTACTCGTTTTCGGAAGCGCACAACCGTCATACCGCCGCCGGCTGGGCGCGCGAGGTCACGGTGCGCAACTTCCCGATCTCCAAGGACATGGCCGGCGTCGACATGCGCCTGCCGAAGGGCGCGGTGCGCGAGCTGCACTGGCACCGCCCGGCCGAATGGGCCTACGTGACCTACGGCACCGCCCGCATCACCGCCGTCGACACGGGCGCCTGCAAGTTCGTCGCCGACGTGAAGGCCGGCGACCTGTGGTTCTTCCCCTCCGGCATCCCGCATTCGATCCAGGGCCTCGGCCCCGACGGCTGCGAGTTCATCCTCGTCTTCAACGACGGCAATTTCTCTGAGGATTCGACCTTCCTCATCACCGATTGGGTCGCGCACACGCCGACAGACGTGCTGGAGAAGAACTTCGCGATGCCGGCCTCGGCCTTCGCCAACATCCCTCACAAGGACCTGTGGATCTTCGACGCGCCGCTGCCCGGCCCGCTCGCCGACGACGAGTCGCAGTCGAAGCAGCCCGACGTGAAGGACAGCTACAAGTTCTCGCTGATGGACGTCGCGCCGATCAAGACGAAGGGCGGCAGCGTCCGCATCGCCGACAAGAACAACTTCCCGGCCTCCGACGTCATGTCGGCCGCCTTGGTCGAGGTCGAGCCCGGCGGGCTGCGCGAGCTGCACTGGCACCCCACCTCCGACGAGTGGCAGTACTACATCTCCGGCAAGGCGCGGATGACGGTCTTCGCCAGCGAGGGCCACGCCAACACGGTGGACTTCGCACCATCCGACGTCGGCTACGTGCCGCGCTCGTTCGGCCATTACATCGAGAACGTCGGCACGGACACGCTGCGCTTCCTCGAGGTGTTCGCCGTCGGCCAGTATGCCGACGTCTCGCTCTCGTCCTGGATGGCGAACACGCCGCACGAGCTCGTCGCCGCGCATCTCAACATGGACGTCGACACGCTGCGCCGCATCTCGCAGCAGAAGACGCCGGTCGTACCGGCGTAGGCAGCGCACACGCGAGCCCCGTCATGGGCGGGGCTCGCGGCGCGCGGGTTACTCGTCCTCGTCGCCCCCGGCCGGCACGCCGGAGATCACGCGGGCGCGCGAATGGGCGAGGATCTCGCGCTTGCCGGTGTGGCTCGCCGGGCCGAGGATGCCCTCCTTCTCCATGCGCTCGATCAACGAGGCCGCCTTGTTGTAGCCGACCTGCAGGCGGCGCTGGACGTAGGAGACCGAGCTCTTCTTGTCGCGCAGCACCACCTTGACCGCCTGCTCGTAGAGGGACCCGTCGTCGCCCTCGGCGCCCATCGCGGTCTTGTCGAAGACCGCGGCATCGCCGTCCTCGTCCGCCTCCTCGACGCCGTCGCCGTCGACGTCGTCGGTGACGCTGTCGAGATAGTCGGGCTGGCCCTGCGCCTTGAGGTGGGCGACCACCTTCTCGACCTCCTCGTCAGACACGAAGGGCCCGTGCACGCGGTAGATGCGCCCGCCGCCCTGCATGTGCAGCATGTCGCCCTGGCCGAGCAGCTGCTCGGCGCCCTGCTCGCCGAGGATGGTGCGCGAGTCGATCTTCGAGGTCACCTGGAAGGAGATGCGGGTCGGGAAGTTCGCCTTGATCGTGCCGGTGATGA
>CAZZZM010000351.1:0-2456 GCA_964658465.1 uncultured Nakamurella sp. | reverse complement strand
TATGGTGATGCATCATCATGTGATGGTGCATCATCATCGGCGCCGGGGCGGCGGCCGGAGCCGGAGCCGGCGTGAAGATGTGGAACGGGTCGAGATCGAGGCCCGAAGCGTTGTTGCCGACCAGCGGCAGGCCGTTGATGATCGGGAGATCGCCGACGATCGGCGCGCCCTGCTGCGCGAACGCCGGCGCCGCAGCGAACATGAGTGCGCCCGCGAGGGCGATCGATTTAAACTTGCTCACCATGCCAAGCTTCTCCTAGAGCACATTCAAGCCACAAAACGGCCAAACAGCGGAATATCTGCCCTTACGTCCCGTGTCGAGGTGCACGAGCGACGAAGGTAAAGACTCTTCCGCGCGACCCCAGGTAAAAGCCGCGTTCGAAGACGCTTGTGCGACGGTTTCACGTCGTTGATGCCTACGCCGACCCGTCAGGCGCGACCTTTTTGCAGGACGAAGCAGCTCGCCCCGTCGCGCTGCTCGGTGGAGACGAGCCGGTGCCCGTCCTGGCGCGCGAGATGCGGGATGTCGATCGCGGCCAGCGGATCGGTACAGAGGACCCGCAGCGCCTGCCCCTCGGCGAGCCGCCGCAGCGCCTTGCGGGTGCGCAGTACCGGCAACGGGCATTTCAGCCCGCGCAGGTCGAGCTCGGTCGGGGCGTCCTCATCCATCGCGACGATGCTATAGTCGCGCCCCGAGGGCCGCGGCAACGCGGCCGGCATCCGGTGGAGCGAGAATGTCCGCTGAATTCGGGTCCCGCGACGACCCGCACGATACGCTCGTCGTCGAGCAGTTCGGGCCGCGCGCCGCCGCCTATGTGGCGAGCACGGACCATTCGCGGGGCCGCGACCTCGAGCGGCTGGCGACGCTCGCCGCGGCGCGACGCGGCGCCCGCGCGCTCGACCTCGGCTGCGGCGGCGGTCACGTCAGCTTCACCGTCGCACCCTTCGCCAGGGAGGTCGTCGCCTACGATCTCTCGGCCGAGATGCTCGCCGCGGTCCGCGCGGAAGCGGCGCGGCGCGGTCTCGGCACGATCGCCACGCGACAGGGCGGCGCCGAAGCGCTGCCGTTTCCTGACGCCCATTTCGATCTCGTGCTGACCCGGTTCAGCGCGCATCACTGGCGCGATCTCGGCGCGGCGCTGGCCGAGATGCGCCGCGTGCTGGCCCCCGGCGGTCTGGCGGTCGTCATGGACACGGTCTCGCCCGAGATGCCGGAGGCCGATGCCTTTCTCGACCGGCTCGAACGGCTGCGCGACCCCTCGCATGTGCGCGACTACAGCGTGCCGGAATGGCGCGACGCGCTCTTAGCGGCCGGCTTCCGCCCGGCGACGACGACCCGGGGCCGGCTGCGCATCGCCTTCGCGCCGTGGCTTGAGCGCATGGCGACGCCGCCCGATGCGATCGCCGCGATCCGCGAGATGATGACGACGGCGCCGCCGGCGGTCGCGGCGCATTTCGCGCTGGAGGCGGACCATTCGTTCACGATCGACACGATGATGATCGAGGCCGACCCATGAAGACGATCGGGTTCGCCGGCTGGAGCGGCGCCGGCAAGACCACGTTGCTCTGCAAGCTGATCCCCGAGCTGAAGGCCAGGGGCCTCTCGGTGTCGACGATCAAGCACGCGCACCATGCCTTCGACGTCGATTCGCCGGGCAAGGATTCCTACGAGCATCGCCAGGCGGGCGCGCAGGAGGTGCTGATCACCTCGGCGACGCGCTTCGCCCTGATGCACGAGCTGCGCGGCGCGCCGGAGCCGCCGCTGCACGAGCTCCTGGCCCGGCTGGCGCCGGTCGACCTCGTGCTGGTCGAGGGGTTCAAGCGCGACGCGCACGACAAGATCGAGGTGCATCGCGTCGAGAACGGGAAGCCGTTCCTGTTCCCCGACGATCCGAGCATCGTGGCGCTGGCTTCCGACGCGCCGCCGCCGTTCGGCCCGCTGCCGCGCGTCCATCTCGACAACGTCGAGGCGATCGCCGCGCTGGTGATCGCGCATGCGCTGCCGGCCGAGGAGGCGATCCGCCGCCTCGCCGCGGCCAGCGCCCCGCCGCCGAGCGGGACGGCGCAATAGCTTATCCGGGTTCCGCTTTCGCGACGATCGCCGCCGCCAGCTCGGAGACCGGCGTGTTCGCCGCGCGGGAATGGCGGAGCAGGATGAAGTCGAGCGTGCCCAGGGCCGGCAGGCCGGCGACGGGCCCGAGCACGGAAAGGCCGTCGGGCACGAGCTTGCGCGCCAGCGTGGCGATGCCGAGTCCCGCCCTGGCGGCGGCGACGACGCCGCTCAGCGCCTCGCTGGTGCAGGCGATGCGCCACCTGATGTCGGCCTGCGACAGCGCCGCGAGCGCCATCGAGCGGGTGATCGAGGGCGCCGGATAGAGGATCAGGGGTATCGGCTCGCCGGGCGCCGGCGCCGGCCCGTCGCCGACCCAGACGATCTCGTCGCGCCAGACGACCTC
>CAZZZM010000350.1:0-2466 GCA_964658465.1 uncultured Nakamurella sp. | reverse complement strand
CCTCGAGCACCGCGGCGATCCTGACACAGGCCGCCGCCCTCACGACCGCGCAGCAAGCCTCCGCCGGCACCTCGACGTCGCTTCAGGTCGCCATGGGCGCCAACGCCGTGGCGATCAATCAGAGCGCGTCGGTCCTGGCGACCGGGCTCAGCACGACCGCGGCGGCAACCTTCGCGGTCCAGGCCGGCTATGCCGGGCACATCGCGAGCTACAACCAAGCGATCACTGCCGTCCAGAGCGCGAACGGCTCGACGACGACGTTCCTGTCAGGACTGTCAGCATCGCTCGGCATCGCCAACTCGGCGATCCAGAACACTTCGACCGCGCTGGCCAACGCCTCGAGCACTTCGGCCGCCATCATCGTCTCGATGCAGTCGAGCTACGGCGCGCAGACCTCGGCGTATGGGACTCAGGTCACGACGCTCAGCAACGCGACCACGTCGAACACGACGGCCACGCAAGCCCTCACGGCGTCGTCGGGGAGAAACGCGGCCGGCGTCACCTCGACGCTCTCGACCCAGGCGACGGCGGTCAACACCGTCTCTGGCGCCTTGACCGCGACCCAGGCGGCGTTCGGTTCGTCGATCGGCACCTACTCCCAGACCATCTCGACGATCGCGAACGCGCAGGGCTCGACGTCGACCGCCGTAACCAACCTGTCGGCGGGAACCGCCGGCACGGTCGCCAACATCAATCAAGCGCTGACAGCGACGTCGAGCGCCGTGAACAGCATCGCTTCCAGCGTGCTCGCGTTCCAATCGGTCTTCGGCGGCAGCCTCGCCGGCTATTCCAGCGCGATCTCGACAATCGCGAACGCGCAGGGCTCGCAGGCGACGAGCGTCCAGCAGCTCTCGACGACTGTCAGCGGCCACAGCCAGAGCATTTCGGTGCTCCAGACCAGCACCAACGGCCTGTCGGGCAGCTACGTGCTCGCGCTGACACAGGACGGCACGACCGGCGGCTTCAGCGTCGTCGGCGCGCAGCGCGCGGACGGAACGGGGCAAGTCTACACGACCACGTTCGATACCAACGTGGTTATCCACGGGACGCTGATCGTCGATAAGACGCTGCCGAGCAGCGCGATTGCGGCGGCCGACTACGGCATGATGGCGGCGGCGCTCAGCTACGCTCCGTTCACAACTCCGGGCGCGGCGACATGGACCGTGCCGACTGGCATCTACAAGGTCATCATCGAGGCCTGGGGAGGCGGTAGCGCAGCCAACTCCAATACTGAGGTGCCGGGTACGGGCGGCGGTTACGCAACGCAATCACTACAGGTCAAACCGGGCGACGTGCTTTCGATCGTCGTCGGTGCCGGCGGCGCGCCGAGCGGCGGCAGCGGCACGACCTCGAGCGTCACCACAGCAGCGGGAACGGTCATCGTGTCAGCCGCAGGCGGCGCGACGAACAATCCGGGCACCGGCACGATCAACGACTCGACCAAGGGCTACACCGTGCCGGGAGGTTACGGCATGCCAGCGCTGAGCAACGGCTCGTCGTTCTCATACCCGCAGCCGGGCGGTGGTGCGTACAAGGGTGCGTCAAACTTCCGCGGCGGCGCCGGCCAGTTCCCCGGCGGCGGCGGTGGCATCACGGTCAACAACGTCGCGACGGCGGGCGCCAGCGGCTTCGTCCTGATCCAGTTCTGATGCCGCCGACATAAGCCTGTGCGTGACTGCGCGCGACACTTGCGATGCGCGGCGTCCGTGGTAGAAAAACACAATAGCGATCAACCGCGCGCAAGCCCTGGCCCTCACCGGCCGGGGCTTTTTGCGTTTGGAGCCCTCCCAAATGACCTACAAGACCGATCACGACGGGCTCGCTGCCATCGAGCGCCGCGAAGGCCGCGTGCTGCGCGCCTACAAGGACCAGAAGGGCATCGTGACCATCGGTTGCGGTCACACCGGGCGCATGTCAGCGCCGACGCCGAAGATGGGCGACGTCATCACCGACGCGGAATGCGACGCCTACCTCGCCAGCGATCTCGCGCCGCTCGAGGCCGCGCTGAATCGGGCGCTGAAGGTGCCCGTCACGCAGCACGAGTGGAACGCGATGACCAGCCTTGGCATCAACATCGGCCAAGGCGGGCTCGTGAAGTCGACCGTCGTCAAGCGCATCAACGTCGGCGATGTCAGCGGCGCTGCGGAGGCCTTCCGCATGTGGGAGAAGCCCGCATCGCTGAAGGGCCGGCGCGAGGACGAAATCCGCCAGTTCCTCACGAAAGACGCCGCGAGCGCGCCGGTCGTGGTCGACCGATCGGCGGTCCTCGCCAGCCGCGCCGCGCAGGCGCACACCTCCGCCGCCGCCGCGGCCACCGTCACCGCCGGCACGGTCGCCGCCGGTGCCGCCGCCGCCGTGGTGCCGGCCGTCCACGCGACCGTCGCGCATGCCGCCGTCGCCGCGCACGCCTCGCCGCATCACTTCTTCGTCGCGCTCGCTGCCGGCGGCGTCGCCATCATCACCGCG
>CAZZZM010000349.1:0-2485 GCA_964658465.1 uncultured Nakamurella sp. | reverse complement strand
ATCGGCCTCGAGGTCGAAGGCGTCGAGAACCCCGGCGCCAGCCTCGCCGCGTTCAAGGTGGCCAAGGTGCTCAGCGCCGCACCGCATCCGCAGGCGGACAAGTTGCAGGTGCTCTCCGTCGACGCCGGCGACGGCCCGCTCCAGGTCGTCTGCGGCGCGCCCAATGCGCGCGCCGGCCTGGTCGGCGTGTTCGGCGCGCCCGGCGCGACGGTGCCGTCGAACGGCATGGTGTTGAAGGTCGCGGCGATCCGCGGGGTCGAATCGAACGGCATGATGTGTTCGACGCGCGAGCTCGAGCTCGGCGAGGACCATGACGGCATCATCGAGCTCCCCGCCGATGCGCCGATCGGCATGGCCTATCCCGATTATGCCGGGCTCAACGATCCGGTGATCGACATCAACGTGCTCCCCAACCGGCCTGATTGCATGAGCGTGCGCGGGATCGCGCTCGACCTCGTCGTCGCCGGGCTCGGCACCGCCAAGCCGCTGGCCTATGCGCCGGTCGAAGGCGCGGGCGAGGGCCCCGACGTGCGCACCGACGATGCTGACGGCTGCCCCGCCTTCTTCGCGCAGGGCGTCAGCGGCCTCACCAATGGCGAGGCGCCCGAATGGATGCGCCGCCGCCTCACCGCGATCGGCCAGCGGCCGATCTCGACGCTGGTCGACATCACCAATTACGTGATGTTCGATCTCGGGCGCCCGTTGCACGTCTATGACCGCGCCAAGCTCTCGGGCGGCTTGGTCGCGCGCAAGGCAACCGCGGGCGAACAGGTCGTCGCGCTCAACGGCAAGACCTACACGCTTGCCGAGACGATGACGGTGATCGCCGACGCGGCGCACGTCCACGACATCGGCGGGATCATGGGCGGCGAGGATTCAGGGGTTTCGGCCGAGACCACCGACGTCATCATCGAATGCGCCTATTTCGACCCCGAGAGCATCGCGCGCACCGGCCAGGCGCTGATGCTGACCTCGGACGCGCGCTCGCGCTTCGAGCGCGGCGTCGATCCGGCGTTCCTCGAGGAGGGGCTGGCGATTGCGACGCGGCTGGTGCTCGATCTGTGCGGCGGCAGCGCCAGCGCGCCGACCTATTCGGGTGCGCCGCCGCTGGAGCGCAAACGGATCGCCTATGATCCGGCGCTGGCGGAGACGCTCGGTGGCCTCGCTGTGGCGGAGGATCGCCAGCGCGCGATCCTGACCGCGCTCGGCTTCACCGTCGAGGCCGACTGGACCGTCCTCCCGCCGCCCGCGCGCCGCGACGTCGATGGCCCGGCCGATCTGGTCGAGGAAATCATCCGCATCGAGGGGATCGACTCGGTCGCCCCCGTGCCGCTCCCGCGCGCGGCGGGCGTCGCCAAGCCGACCGCCACGCCCGAGCAGCGCCTCGAGAGCCGCGCGCGCCGTGCCGCCGCCGCGCGCGGGCTCAACGAGACACTGACCTGGAGCTTCCTGTCGGACGCGCAGGCGACCGCGATCGGTGGCGGGGCATGGACGCTCGCCAATCCGATCAGCGAGGAATTGAAGGTGATGCGGCCGTCGCTGCTGCCGGGCCTGTTCTCGGCCGCCGAGCGCAACATGAAGCGTGGCGCGGCGGGCGTGCGGCTGTTCGAGATCGGTCGGCGCTATTTGGCGGGGGGCGAGCATCCGACACTCGGCGCCGTGCTTGCGGGCGAGAACCGCGCCCGCGGCTGGCAGGAGGGCAAGGCCAAGCCGTTCGATGCGTTCGACGCCAAGGCCGAGGCGCTCGCCCTGCTCGCCGCGATCGGCGCGCCGGTCGAGAATCTGCAGGTGATGGGGGATGCGGGCGCAGCCTGGCATCCGGGGCAGTCGGGCACGCTGCGGCTCGGGCCGAAGACCGTGCTCGCCGCATTCGGCATGGTCCACCCGCTGACGCTGCGCGCGTTCGATCTCGATGGTCCGGTGGCGGCGGTCGAGCTGTATCTCGATGCGCTTCCCGCCAAGCGCTCGACCGGTTTCGCGCGGGCGGCTTATGCGCCGCCGGCGTTGCAGGCGGTGCGGCGCGACTTCGCCTTCCTAGTCCCTGACACGCTTGCCGCTGAAGCGCTGGTGCGCGCGGTCAAGGGTGCGGACAAGGCGAGCATCGTCGCGGCGCGGCTGTTCGACGTCTTCACCGGCGCGGGGGTCGAGGCGGGGCATAAGAGCCTCGGTGTCGAAGTGACGCTCCAGCCGGGCGAGAAGAGCTTTGCCGAAGCCGATCTCAAGGCGATCGCCGACAAGGTGGTGGCTGCGGCGGCCAAGCTGGGGGCGAGCTTGCGCGGCTGAACTTATTGCTCCGCCGTCACCCCGGCCTTGTGCCGGGGTCCACCGTCGTCCGAGTGCTTCGGCTGCTGCGTTCGCGGCACGGTGGACCCCGGGACGAGCCCGGGGTGACGGTGGGAGGTCTATCTTCTGTCTCATCAAGGATGCTGTCGATGCCTGAAGCTGCCCTGATCGAAATCGGCTCGGCCGAGCTGACCGCCGCGAT
>CAZZZM010000348.1:0-2518 GCA_964658465.1 uncultured Nakamurella sp. | reverse complement strand
CTGATCGCCGGCGCCGGCATCGGCGGGCTGACCGCGGCGCTGGCTCTGGCGCGCGTCGGCGCCACCGTCACGCTGGTCGAGCGCGCGGAGGCGCTCACCGAGGCGGGCGCCGGGCTGCAGCTCTCGCCCAATGCGACCCGCCTGCTCGCGCGGCTCGGCGTGCTCGAGGGCGTCGCCGCCGTGGCGAGCCGTCCCTCCGGCATCCGCGTGCGATCGGCGCGCAACGGGCGCACGCTGTCCCTGATGCCGCTGGCCGATGCCGAGGCGCGCTGGGGCGCACCCTACCTCGTGGCGCGACGCGCCGACCTGCAGCACGTGCTGGCGACGGCCGTGGCCGCGGAGCCGGCGATCACGCTCGAGCTCGGCACCGCGCTCGCCGGCTTCGGCAGCACGCGGGGCGGCGTCGCGGCCACGGTCGCCCGCGGCCTCGTCAGACGGTCGATCGAGGCCGACGCCCTGATCGGCGCCGACGGCATCCGCTCGCTCGTCCGCGCGCGCCTCGTCGGCGAGGGGACGACAGACGGGTCGCTCGATGCGCCGCAGGAGCTCGGCCGCACCGCCTGGCGCGCGCTGGTGGTGGCCGCGGTCGCGCCCGAGGAATTCCGCAACACGGAGACCGGGCTGTGGCTCGGCCGCGATGCGCATCTCGTGCACTATTCCGTCGGCGGCGGCGCGCTGATCAACGTCGTCGCGATCACCCGCGACGCGACGCCGCCTGCGCCGGACCTCTGGTCCGCGCCCGGCGACCCGGCGACGATCGCCGCCCGCTTCTCGCGCTGGCCGCAGGCGGCACGGGCGCTCGTCGATGCGGCGCCGGCCTGGACGACCTGGCCGCTCTACGACCGTGCGCCGCTGCCGGCCTGGAGCGCGGGCCCGATCGCGCTGCTCGGCGATGCGGCGCATCCGATCCTGCCGTTCTTCGCGCAGGGCGCGGCGCAGGCGATCGAGGACGCGGCAGCACTCGCGCAGGCCGTCGCCGGCACGCGCGACATGGCCGCGGCCCTCGCCGCCTATTCGTCGACGCGGGTCGCCCGCGCGACCCGGGTGCAGACGGCCTCGCGTGAACTCGGCCGCATCTATCACCTCGCCGGACCGGCCGGCGCGGCGCGCGATCTGGCGATGCGGCTCGCCGGCCCGCGCAAGCTGATGGCGCGCTACGACTGGGTGTACGGCTCGTCCGCCGCCTGAAACGCCGAATTTCGCCCACAAAGCCTGTGATCTACATCGGAACGTGACAGCAACGGCGGCGACAGCCTACGGTCGTACCGTTAGATTCGCGACTCCCGCCGAGGGCACCGTGATCGAAATGATGGATGACGATTTCGACGAGATCCTGCCGCCGGAGCTTCGCTCGGCGCACGTCATCGTCGTCGGCAACGAAAAGGGCGGCACCGGCAAGTCGACGCTGTCGATACACCTTTCGGTCGCGCTGATGAAGGCGGGTTTCCGGGTCGCCACCATCGATCTCGACACGCGCCAGCAGACCCTGACGCGCTTCTTCGAGAACCGCACGTCGTGGGCGCAGAGCGCGCCGTGGGACGTCGAGCTTCCGTACCATTTCGCGCTGGAGCGCGGCACCTCCGACAACGTGCGCGACAACGAGACGCGCGAATTCGCCGCCTTCGCGGAGGCGATCTCCGAGGTCGAGCACACCTACGAGTTCGTCGTCATCGACACGCCGGCGTCGGATTCCTACCTGATGCGCCTCGCGCATTCGCTCGCCGACACGCTCGTCTCGCCGGTCAACGATTCCTACATCGACGTCGACGTGTTCTCGCGCGTGCATCACGATCGCAACAAGCGCGGCGCGGTGGCGCATTACGCCGACCTGGTGATCGACGCGCGGCGCAAGCGTCACCAGGTCGACCAGGGCATCATCGACTGGGTGCTGGTGCGCAACCGCATCGCCTCGCTGCAGTCCAACAACGCCAAGCAGATCGCCGTGAGTCTCGCGCGCATGTCGGGGGAGCTGAAGTTCCGCGCCGCCGAGGGCCTGCACGACCGCGTCATCTTCCGCGAGCTGTTCCCGATCGGCCTGACCGCGCTCGATCCGATCGAGGAGGCGATGCGCACCGGCACGCTGTCGGCCTCGCAGCAATCGGCGCGTCGCGAGATCGAGGGTCTCATCACGACGCTTCAGCTGCCGGAGCGCGGCACGGGGCTCGCCCACCTGCAGGCGCGGCACGAATGGTTCGACCGCATCACCGGCCTGTATCGCTCGATGGACGCGTGACGGCTTCGGCCGCTTTTTTATAAGCCTGCTCGGACCGGTCGGCCGGCCTAAGCCCACGCCATCGTCGCACCCACGGATCGATTACGCCGGTGGCCTGTTGCCGTTGCATGCAACAGGAGATTGGCATGACGAAGGGCTCCATAACGAAGACCTGGAAAACGATGCTGGTGATCGGAACCGCGACGGTCGCGCTGGCGACGTTCGGGATCGCGCCGGTGACGCCCGTCGAGACGGCCGTGGCCGCACCGGGTGGTGGCGGCGGCGGTGGTGGCGGCATGGGTGGCG
>CAZZZM010000347.1:0-2532 GCA_964658465.1 uncultured Nakamurella sp. | reverse complement strand
CGCGTATTCCGGTTGCAATGCAAAAAGATCACAAGCGCGCCGCTCATCCGCGGTCCTCGGCGACTTTTTAGCCGCACAAGCCGGCGCTTCGCGCGATTTGAGCGGGACCAGCAGAGTCGTCGTGGCGTCCGTGTCCGATATGTAGACGTCGACATGCCGGCCGGAAACCGGGCCTGAACCGCGCCGGATTATCGAAACACTGTAGGTTTGAGACGCTCCGAAAGAGACGCGCCTCGCCTCAAGCCTGTGCCGATCGCTCAGCTAATTAAGGGTTTCGATGGTGGGCGCACAAGGGCTCGAACCTTGGACCCGCTGATTAAGAGTCAGCTGCTCTACCAACTGAGCTATGCGCCCATCGAAACCGCGCCGGACGATGCCGGCGCGGGAAGGCGTGCCACCTAGCAAATGCGGCAGAGCGTGTCCACCCCGCCGATCCCGCTTTCGGCGAGGAGGCCGGGCGCCGGGCCGGATCGAGCCGGTGCGGCTCGTCGCAAGGCACCCGGCGCACGGCTGAGGCGGGCGTCGCGGTCAGTAGCTGTCCGAAGCCCCGCCGCCGCCCGAGTCGCCGCCCCCGCCGCCGGAGAAGCTGTCGCCGCCGCTGGAGCCGCCGGAGGACTCGCCGCCGAGGAAGCCGCCGGCCGCCGGTCCCCAGGGCGAGCTCGGGCCGGAAGACGACGTCCACGTCCCGCCGCTGCGACGCAGGCGCCGCGCGATCATCAGGACCATCAGCGCGACGAGCAGCAGGATGGCGAGGAGGACCACGAGCACGGCCGTCGGGCTCGGCGAAGCGTCGCTCGCGGCGGCCGGCGGCAGGCCCGCGTCCTTACGCGTCAGCACGGCGATGGCGTCGTCGACGCCGGCCTTCAGCGCGCCGGCGGGATCGTTCGCCTTGAGCTTCGGCACCATGTCGTTGTGCAGGATCAGCTTCGACTGCGCGTCCGTCAGCGTGCCTTCGAGCCCGTAGCCGACCTCGAAGCGCAGCTTGCGCTCGTTGGGTGCCAGGATCAGCAGGAGGCCGTTGTTGGCGCCCTTCTGCCCGATGCCCCATTTGCGGAACAGCGCGTTGGCGTAGGGTTCGATCTCGAGGCCGCCGAGCGAGGCCACCGTGGCGACGGCGAATTGCACGCCGGTCTTCTGCTGCAGGTCCGCGAGCTTGCGGGTCAGCGCCGCGGCGTCGTCCGCCGACAGCACATGCGCGTCGTCGACGACGAGGCCGGTGAAGGCGGGATAATCCGGCGCCGCCCGCGCCGGGACCGCCGCGAGAAGAAACGCGACCCCGACCGCCGCGAGGAGGCGGGCGAGCATGAGCCGCGCCCCGCTAGAACTTCACCGTCGGCGGCGTGTCGCTGCCGGCCTTCGCCTCGAACGGCGTCATCGGCTGCGCGTCCTTGTAGGCGATCGACCGCCACAGCGAGCCGGGGAAGGTGCGCAGCTCGGTGTTGTAGGCCTGGACGGCGTCGACATAGTCCTTGCGGGCGACGGCGATGCGGTTCTCGGTGCCCTCGAGCTGCGACTGCAGGGCGAGGAAGTTCTGGTTCGACTTCAGGTCGGGATAGTTCTCGCTGACGGCGATGAGCCGGCCGAGTGCGCCGGAGAGCTTGTCCTGCGCATCCTGGAACTGCTTGACCTTCTCGGGGTCGGTGATCTTCGAGGCGTCGATGTTGACCGACGTCGCCTTGGCGCGCGCCTCGATCACCGAGGTCAGCACGTCCTTTTCCTGCTTGGCGTAGCCCTGGACGGTGGAGACGAGGTTGGGGATCAGGTCGGCGCGGCGCTGGTACTGGTTCTGCACCTCCGCCCACCTGCCCTTGGCCTGCTCCTGCAGGGTGGGGATCGCGTTGTAGCCGCAGCCGGCGAGGCCGAGCGCGACGACGGCGATCGCGAGAAGGCTTCTGGCTTTGGCGAGGGGCGACATCATCGAGACACGATCTCCGTGGTGCGGGTGCGGCGAGAGGCCGATGCCGATGTCGTCCATAAGGGCGTGCCGGCGCGCGCGTCGCCGTCCGCGCATAGCCCCATCGGGTGCAGATTTGCAACATTGTTCAGCGCGCGACGTTCTTTCGACTTTAGTCGCATCGACGGTCGAGCCGCGCGAGATTTAAGTAACGCCTACAACTTTTGGGGGCAAAAGGATATGCGCAAAATATTGATTGCAATGATACCGCTGTGCGCCGGGCTTGCCGGCTGCGTGTCGGATCCCTCCGCCACGGCGGTCTCGGCCATCGGCATCAGCGACAACGTCTACGTGCGCGCCGACGGGAAGCGGCTCGCCGACCATCCCGCCCTCGCGGCGCAGCTCGAGGTCGACCGCGCGGTGTGCAAGGGCCAGGCGCAGAAGATCGGCATGGAGACGCCGAAGGAGATCGAGAGCAAGAACACCATGCTCCAGATCGTCTCGGTCGGCATGAAGGAAGGCAAGATCTCCGACATCATGCAGGGCTGCATGGCCGAGCGCGGCTACCTCTACATGAGCGTCGCCGAGGCGGAGGCGCGCGCCGACAAGATCGCGACGGCGCCGACGAAGAAGAAGCA
>CAZZZM010000346.1:0-2552 GCA_964658465.1 uncultured Nakamurella sp. | reverse complement strand
TGCAGCTTGCCGGTCGCCCCCTTCGGGATCTCGTCCATGAAGAGGATCTTCGCCGGCACCTTGAACTTCGCGAGATGGATTCCCGCATGCTCGCGGATCGAGGCCTCGTCGGCCTCCGCGCCGTCGCGCAGCACGACCACGGCGGCGATGTCCTCGCCCAGGCGCTCGTGCGGCATGCCGAACGTCACGCACTGGCGCACGGCCGGGTGGTCCATCAGCACCTCGTCGATCTCGCGCGGCGAGATGTTCTCGCCGCCGCGCTTGATGATCTCCTTGAGCCGCCCCGTCAGCGAGAGGTAGCCGGCCTCCGTCAGCGAGCCCTGGTCGCCGGTACGGAACCAGCCGTGCTTGGTGAAGGCTTCGGCGTTGGCCTTCTCGTTGTTCTCGTAGCCCGCCATGACGTTGGCGCCGCGGATGACGATCTCCCCGATCTCGCCGGCGGGCAGCGGCTCGCCGTCCTCGTCGACGATGGCGATCTCCGGGCCGGCCGCGATGCCCACCGAGCCGGGGTAGTGCGGCTTCGGCGGCAGCGGGTTGGAGGCCATCTGGTGCGCCGCCTCGGTCATGCCGTAGGCCTCGAGCACCGGCGCGCCCCACAGCGCCTCCATCTCCTTCATCACCTGCGGCGGCAGCGAGGAGGACGACGAGCGGATGAAGCGCAGCTTGTTGCCGGCGACGATCTCCGGATGTTCCTTGGCCTTGCCAAGGATGTCCTGATGCATCGTCGGCACCGCCGTGTACCAGGTCGGATCGGTCTCCTTGAGCCAGCCGAAGAACTTGGACGGGCTGTGGCCCGGCGTGCAGCAGATCTGCCCGCCGGCCGAGAGCGGCGCCAGCGTGCCGGCGATCAGCCCGTGGATGTGGAACAGCGGCATGATGTTCAAGCCGCGGTCCTCGGCCGTGAAGGCCAGCGATTCCCGGATGTTGCGCGCCGACGCGCAGACGTTGGATTGGGTCAGCGGCACGATCTTCGGCCGCGAGGTGGTGCCCGACGTATGCAGCACCAGCGCGATGTCGTCCGGCTCGGCGGCGCCGGCCTTCGCCGCGTTCGTGGTGCCGCCTGCCGGGAAGGCGAGGCGGAAGGCGCCGGCGCCGTCCTCCGGCAGCGGCTTCAGCCGCGCGACGGCCACCCCGAGCTTCTCAGCGACGCCGATCGCCGGCGAGTCGGCGCCTTCCGCCACGATCAGAAGCTTGGCGTTCAAGTCCTTGAGATAGAACTCGAACTCGTCCGCCTTGTAGGCGGGGTTGAGCGGTGCCGAGGTGGTGCCGGCGGCGATGGCGATGAAGGCGGCGGCCATCTCGGGCCCGTTCGGCAGCACGATGGCGACGCGGTCGCCGCGGCCGATGCCGTTGCCGTTGAGCTCGCAGATCGTGCCGTGGACGAGCGCGCGCAGCCCGCGGAAGGTCAGCGGCTTGCCGCCCGGCGCGGAGAGCGCGGTGGCGTCGTCGGCGCCGGCTTTGATGAGGTCGTTCAGCGTCTTGGCGTCGGCCACGGTCTTGGTCCTTGAGCGGGGTGCTTGCCTTCTCCCGCTCGCGGAAGAAGGTGGCCCGACGACGTCGGGTCGGATGAGGGATCATGCCGCTTGCGGCGACGTGTGACGAGTGGCGCAAGCGCCCCCCATCCGCCCCGACTACGTCGAGGGACCATCGCCCGCAAGCGGGAGATGGAGGGAGGCTTAAGCCTTGTGGATCTCCAGCCGGCCCTTGGCCTGCTTCAGGCTCTGCGCGAGCAGCTGCATCAGCGCATAGACCGTGTCGAGATGCGGCGTCGGCGTGCCGGTGAGCCGCGCCAGCTCCAGGACCGAGCCGACGAGCGCCTCGAGCTCGATCTCGCGGCCGGCCTCGACATCCTGCAGCATCGACGTCTTGTGCGGCCCGACCTTCTCGGCGCCGGCGATGCGCTTCTCGATCGGCACGCGGAAGGTGATGCCGAGCTTGCCGGCCACCCCCTGCATCTCGCTCATGATGTCGTGGGCGAGCTGGCGGGTCTCCGGGAAGCGGCAGATGCCCTCGAGCGTCGCGTGGGTCAGCGCGGAGATCGGGTTGAACGAGGCATTGCCCCAGAGCTTCAGCCAGATCTCGGCGCGGATGTCCTCGATCACCGGCGCCTTGAAGCCGGCGGCGACCAGCTGGGCAGCGATCTTTTCGACGCGCTCGCTCTTGGCGCCGTTCGGTTCGCCAAGCGTGAAACGATTGCCCTCGACGACCTTCACGACGTTCGGCGCGGTGAGCACCGCGGCGGGGTAGACGACGCTGCCGACGACGCAGGCGGGGTCGAGCGCCTTGGCGATGAGCCCGCCGGGGTCGGCCGTCTCGATCTGCGCGCCCCGGTGCGGGCCGTCGTAGCCGCCGAGGAAGTACCACCACGGGATGCCGTTCTGCATCGTGACCACGGCGGTGTCGGGCCCGATGAGATGCTTGAGGTCCTCGGCGATCGGGCCGACCTGGTGCGCCTTGACGGTGAGCAGCACCGTGTCGTGGACGCCGGCCTCCTGCATCGAGCCCACCGCGCGCAGGTCGCGCGTATGGACCTCGGTGCCGTCCTCCTCGAT
>CAZZZM010000345.1:0-2568 GCA_964658465.1 uncultured Nakamurella sp. | reverse complement strand
CCAGTCGCTCCGCGGCATGACGCAACACCTCGCGCCACGGCGGGATCATCGACAGCGCGTAGGAAATCACGATGCGATCGAAGGCGGCGACGCCGAACAATGCGGTCGGGTCGAACGAGGTGGCGTCGCCCTGGGCGAGCGTGATGCGGGTGGCGAGGCCGGCCTTCGCGACGGAGGCGGCGGCCGTAGCCAGCATCTCCTGCGAGATGTCGACGCCGTAGAGACGCGTATCGGGATAGCGGCGCGCGATCTTGATGAGGTTGCGGCCGGTGCCGCAGCCGATCTCGAGCACATGCGCGGCCGTGGGCGGATCGAGCTCGGCGATCAGGCGGTCGCGGCCGAGCAGATAGTACTTGCGGGTCGCATCGTAGATGTGGCGCTGGCGCGCGTAGACGCGGTCCATGAGCTTGCCATGGCCGAGCTGATCCCCAGCGTCGGTCCCGCTCACGCGCCGCCGAGCCGGTACAGGTGGAAGCCGCCGTAGATCGACGAGCGGTCGCGCCTGTTCCACGCCCGGCATTCGGCCTCGTCGTAGGTCCAGGCCGCGAGAAGCCCAGCCGGGACGCGGCCGGGAAGCAGGCGCTCATCGGCCGCCGTGCGGAAGATCACGCGCGCGCCGGGCCGAGCCGCGCGGGTGATCTCGGTCCACAGCGCGGTGAGATCGGCATCGGTCATCCAGTCCTGCGCGTCGAGCAGCACCACGCAATCGACGCTGGCCGCGGGCTGCGCGCGCAGATAGGTGGTCATCGCCGTCTGGTGGAAGGCGACGCGGTCGGCGCGGGCGCGGATCGCCTCGAAGTTCCGACGCTGCAGATAGGGCGGCAGCGCGTCGTCGTTCTCCATGGCGTAGCGACGGCCGAAGGCCTGCCAGGCGAAGTAGTTTTGGCTCACATCGAAATCGCAGGCGAGCCGCTCGAGACGGTGACGCAGGACTGCGGCGATGCCGCCGGGCCGGTCGGCGGCGAGCTTGTGGTATTGCGCCGGCGGAATGCCGAGGCCGAACAGCGACGCCGGCTGGCGCGACAGCCAGAGGGCGAGGCCCTTGTCGAAGATCGGCGCGATCTTCTGGTCGAAGATCGTGCGCTGCTCGGCGAGCGAGCGTGCGGAAAGCAGTGCCGCCGGGTCGCAACCGTAGAGCCGCCCGAGCAGATGGCCCGACCCGATGAAGTTGCCGAGCAAACCGTAGCGGTAGAAGTTGCGTGCGAACGCCTCGATGCGGCGCCGCCCGTAGACGCCGCGCCCGTTCCAATAGGCGGCGGTGGTTGCGTCGAGGTGCGGCAGGACGTGGCGGCGATAGGTGGCGAGATTGTCGCGGCTGGCGGCATCGCCGAAGAACGAAAGGAAGCTCGCGTGATCGGGCAGGTTCTCGAGCGCGGCGAGCTTGAGGCGCCCCAACGCGACATGCGCGCCGTTGAGGTCGATCGCGCTGATGCGGGCGGGCCCGGCGGCGAGATAGGACAGCGCGTTGCAGCCGCCGGAGGCGATCGTGACGATGTGGTCGTCCGGCCGGATGGCCAGCGCCTCCATGTCGATGACCGGATCTTCCCAGATCTGCGGATAGACAAGGCCGCGGAAGGCGAAGGTGAAGAGCCGCTCGAGCAGCCCCGCCTTGGTCAGCGCGCGACTCTGGTGGACGGCGGTGTCGAGCCCGTCGATCGTGGCGCGCCGCACCGCCTGCGTGGTCAGGGTCATTCGCGCGACTCACTCCCCCGTGGCAACAGCCGTCGCCGATAGGGGAGGCAGGTGACGCGCGGATGACGGGCAGGGGATAACCGCCGCAACTGCGTCACGTCCGATCGCGATGCCGGCCGGCGCCGCGGTCGAATGCCGACGGATTACCCGCGGCGGCGCAGGCGCGGCGGAATGCCTCGGCGGGCCGGGGCGACTGTGCGGGCTTTCGCGGAAAGTTCGGCACGGACCTTTTCGAGCAGCGGTCCGGCGACGACGAAGGGCGCGCAGGCCGTCTCGTGCGCCAGCGGAGCGAAGGCGGGATGCAGCACCATCGGCTGGTCGGCGCTTTCGAACTCGGCGCGGTTGCCGACGTCGAGATAGCTCTCGGCCCCGAGACCCTCCGCCAGCAGGATGTCGTGGCGCTCGAGCTCGACGTGCACGTATTCGATCTCGCGAACGGCCTCCTGCACGAAGGTTTTGCCATCGACCAGATACATCGCCGGGATCAGGTACTCGCCGGCGCTGTCGCGATGATAGAGGCCGTGACCGGGCGAAACGACGAGATCGCGCGCCGGCAAGCCGTCGCCGAAGGCACCCGCCGTGATGCGCACCGGCCGCACCTCGTGCGGGCGCGGATGGGCGTCGGGCTTCAGCTTGCGGCGGCCGATCCAGCGGACGGGCAGCGAGGCGCCGTCGATCGTCAGGACGAGATCGCCGATCGCCAGGCTCTCGACCCGCCGCTGGCCGGCGGGCGTGGCGATCAGGGTGCCGGCGGCAAAGCATTCGATCGCGCCCGTGGCCCCGGTGGCGCCCGCAGGGCGGGTCGCCCCCGTCGCCCCGGCGGCCCCCGCCGTGCCGGTGGCCCCGGCGGATCCTGTCGCGCCCGTCGCCCCCACG
>CAZZZM010000344.1:0-2571 GCA_964658465.1 uncultured Nakamurella sp. | reverse complement strand
TCGGGCGCTGCGCTGCGCCGCCGTTGCCGGGCCACCATGCGATAGGCGACGCGGCCGGATTCGATGCCCCAGACCATGCCGACCATCAGCCAGACGAACCGCCAATGGTCGATGTCGATCTGGAAGGCTTGCAGGAACAGAGCGATCAGCGCGGGGCCGACGACCTGCGCCTGGCGGATGAACGGCGAGCGCCCCAGCATCAGCCGCAGCGCGAGGAAGCTCGTCGAGACCACCAGCGCGAAGAAGGAGAAGCCGCCGAGCCAGCCGCCCGACGCGAACGCGCCGACGTAGGAATTGTGCGGATCGAGCCCGAAGATCGTCTCGAAGCGCAGCGGCCCGAACCCGAGCGGGTCGGCCATCAGCATCGGGATCGACCGCTTCTGGTTGCCGAAGCGGCCGGTGACGCCGCCGTCGTATTCCTGCTCGACCTTGGCGCGCTGGCCGATCGTGTCGCGCAGGGTCGGGTTGGAGGCTGCGAAGATGCCGACGACGACGCCGGCCAGGGCGAGCGAGAAAAGCGCGCGCCGGATGCGGCGGCGCATCGCGCCATCGTCGGCGGTCCAGTAGGTCGAGACGACGAAGAGCACCGCCGCGAAGATCGTCGCGCCCCACGAGCCACGCGAGAAAGAGAGGAACGTGCCGCAGGTCGCAAGGAACAGCCCGACCGCGTTGACGAGGCGCCAGCGCCCCGCGCCGAAGGCGACGGCCTGCATGAAGACGAGGATGCCGAGGATGCAATAGGAGCCGAGCACGTTCGGGTCCTTGAACGGTCCGGCGACGCGGCCGACGATCGGCTCGCGGGCGCCGATGCCGGCGACATCGAAATAGGAGAGCAGCGCCCAGACGCCGGCGAAGGCGCAGCTGAAGGCATAGGCGCGCAGCGCGATCGTCACGCGCGGCCCCGTCTGCCGCGCGAAGATCATCGCGAACAGGACCGCGGTCGACCACATGTAGGCGGAGAAGATCGTGTAGGTCGTCGGCGTCAGCCCGCTCTCGAGCTTGCGGTGATCGAGATAGGGCGTGAGGGCCAGCAGCTCGGCGATGACGGCGATCGCGATGAGGAAGTACAGCGCGACCGTGGTGCGCGAGAAGCCGAGGCCGGCGAGCGCCGCGACCGGCAGCAGCAGGAAGAAGAAGATCTCGTAGGGCGAGGGCTCGATGAACGACACGCAGCTCAGCGCCAGCATCGTCGCCAGCACGACGCGCAGCAGCGTTTCCCTCCCGACGAGGATCGGTCGGACCGGCTCCGCCGCTCGTGCCACCATGCTCCGCCATCCGTCCAGCAAAGGTTGCGAAAGTATGAAGCCGGACGATTAACGAATTGCTACGCGGCGGCCGTCATTGCGAGCCGCAGGCGAAGCAACCCAGAAGCCGCAGAACATCATTTCGCGTCGTCGATCTTCAACGGCCGGTAGACCAGCAGCCGCTGCCCGGTCTGGCAGCCCTGCACGGCGATGATGTCGAAGAATAGCAGCGGCCGGCCGGCGATCGAGTCGAAGTTCCGGGAGGGCGAGGTCGGATCGAGGATGGCGGGATAGTTGATGATCGACGATCCCACCTTGCAGAGATCTGAGTAGGCGGTGCGGCCCGCCATCAGCAGGCGGGGTGCGCTCCAGTGGAAGAGGTCGCGCGCGGTGGCATAGTAGAAGCCCTCGAGCGGCGTGGTCGCCGTCACGGCGGACTGGAAGAGCGCGATCCAAAGCTTGTGTCGCGTGTCGCGGACCACCGACGCGACGGGAAACAGGAACGGCTCGATGCTCCGGCACGCCCGCGGCTGGGCGCGCGAGGTGTAGGGGTTCTCGAAGCGCACGGAAAAGCTCTTGCCGTCCCATGCGCGCCAGGCGCCGGCGTCGAGCGGATCGGCGGTGCGGAACAGGCAGTTGCCGGGCGCCTGACCGGCCCATCCCGTCGTCGAGATGAAGGCGTAGGTGAAGCGGCCGTCGCCGAACATGTTCGACGGATTGAAGAAGCCGCGGTGGCGGCCCTGCTCCACGTCCTGCCGGAACGGCGCCGAGGCGACGACGAGCGGCGTCGACGGCGTAAAGCTCGCGCCGCCGTCGGCGGAATGGAAGGCCAGCACCGTGTTGAACCAGCAGCCGAGGCTGTCGGTCACGCTACAGGTCTTGTGGGTGTCGGCGTGGTACTCCTCGTGGACGAGCGCCGCGACCTTGGTCCCGTCCGCCGTCCAGGTCGCGGCGATGTAGCGGCGGTCGTCGTAATGCGCGGGGTTGGCGTCGAGGGCGCTGGCGAGCGCGACCTTGCAGTCGAGCTTGAGATGCGTGAGGTCCGGGCCGCGCAGCGCGCGGTTCTGGAAGTGCATCGCAAACATCACGATGCGGCCGGTGGCATCGCGGTAGGCGCGCGGGTTGATGTCGGGCACGTCGATCGGCGCGCACGCGTCCCGCTGCGAATCGTAGAGGATTGTGGTGTCGCCGGTGGGCGTCAGCGAGACGTCGGCGCGGGCCGGGAGGGGCAGGGCGGCGAGAGCCGGAAATAGGGCGAGCAGCAAACGGTATCGAAGCGAGCGCTCTCTCCTTCCCCCGCTTGCGGGAGAAGGTGGCCCGACGCAAT
>CAZZZM010000343.1:0-2584 GCA_964658465.1 uncultured Nakamurella sp. | reverse complement strand
CCTCGGCATCGTGCAGCACGGCGCCCTCGGCGTTGCGCGGCGCGAGGTGGCCGTCGTCGGTGTAGCCGCGGTCGGCGTAGATCTCGCGCACGGTGCGCAGGCCCTCTGCCTCGCCCGCCCGCTCGAGCTCGGTGCCGGCGATGGCGAGGAAGGCGAGGTCGCGGTCGACGGCGCGAACGGCCCGCGCGATGGCCCGTGCCGGGCCGGCCTCGGCCATGGCGATGTTGGAGAGCGCGCCGTGCGGCTTCACATGCGTCAGTCGATGCCCGGCCTGCGCCGCCAGCGCCGCCGCCGCGCCGACCTGGTAGGCGACGAGCCGCTCGATCTCCGCCTCGCTCGCCGGCAGCCGGCGGCGGCCGAAGCCGGCGCGGTCGGCGAAGCCGGGGTGCGCGCCGACCGCCACGCCGCACTCGCGGGCCAGCGCGAAGGTCGCGGCCATGATGTCGGGATCGCCGGCGTGGAAGCCGCAGGCGACGTTGGCCGAGGTGACGATGTCGAGCATCGCCGCGTCGTCGCCCATGCTCCAGGCGCCGTACCCCTCGCCGCAATCGCAGTTGAGGTCGACGGCGCGCATCGCGCTAGCGCTGCGGCTCGAGCAGACGTTTCTCCGGCTCGCGGCGGAAGGCGACGCGGAGCCTGGTGCGCAGGCGGCGCCAGCCGAGCTTGACGCGCTGGCGCATCGCGTCGACGGACTGCCAGGCGCGGGTGCGGACGATCCAGTCGACGATGGCATCCTTTACCGCCATCACCCGGTCGTAGCCCCATTTGAACCAGCCGAGCGTCAGCAGCTGGTCCTTGCCGGCGTGGAAGATGCGCTCGCAGACGAGGATGGAGACGACGTAGGCGCCGATGAACAGCGTCATGCCGAGCCGGAAATGCTCCTCGGCCATCAGGATGACGGCATAGACCTTGGTCAGCTCGGCGACCGCGAAGGGCGCGGCGATCAGGACGAAGATCACGTAGGGGTTGAGCGAGGCGATCCAGGCCTCGATCCGGTGGATCAGCCGCAGGCGCGACAGCGCGCGCACCAGCGGCCCGAACAGCGGCCGGATGATTGCGTCCAAAACGACGAAGAAGCCGACGACGAGCTCGAGCAGGATTTCGAGCACGTTCCGCAGGAGGCTGCGCCTCGGTCTGTCCAGGGGGCTGCTCACCAGATTGCCTCAATCAAGTCCGCGTGACATTTCTCGGGCCACCCCCCGTTTCGTCAAGGCCGTCGGCGCTTGTCGAAAAGGGGGCGCGCCGAGAGACTTGAACCAAGAGCAAGGCGATTTCGCGCCGGCGCCTTGTCTGCGGCAGGAAGACCGAGGAGATGAGATGAGCCTTCCCGACCGCATGCAGCAGATCGTCTTCGACGGGGGCGGCGGCCCCGACGTGATCCGCGTCGCCGAGGCCGAAGTGCCGCGCCCCGCTGAGGGCAAGGTGCTGATCGAGGTCGCGGCGGCAGGCGTCAATCGCCCCGACGTCTTTCAGCGCGCCGGCGCCTATCCGCCGCCGCCGGGCGAGAGCCAGGTCCCGGGTCTCGAGGTCTCGGGCCGCGTAGCCGCCCTCGGCCCGGGCGTCGAGGGGCTGAAGGAGGGCGACGAGGTCTGCGCGCTGCTCGGCTCCGGCGGCTATGCCGAATACGCCGTCGCCGACGCGCAGCTCTGCCTGCCCGTGCCGAAGGGCATGGACCTTGTCGATGCGGCGGGCATCCCGGAGAACTACTTCACCGTCTTCGACAACGTCGTCCTGCGCGGCAAGCTCGCGGCCGGCGAGCGCTTCCTCGTCCACGGCGGCTCGAGCGGCATCGGCTCGACGGCGATCCAGCTGGCGCACGCCTTCGGCGCCGAAGTCTTCGCCACCGCTGGCTCGAAGTCCAAATGCGCCTTCTGCCGCACGCTCGGCGCCGATCACGCGATCGACTACAAGACCCAGGATTTCGTCGCCGAGATCAAGGCGCTCACCGACAATCGCGGCGTCGACGTCATCCTCGACATGGTCGGCGGCCCCTACCTGCCGCGCAACATCGCCATCCTAGCGACCGACGGCCGCCTCGTGCAGATCGCCTTCCTTGGGTCGCCCGTCACCGAGAAGCTCGACTTCACCGCGGTGATGGTGCGCCGCCTGGTGCTCACGGGCTCGACGCTGCGGCCGCGCCCGATCGAGAAGAAGGCCGAGATCGCGCGCGCCCTGCTGGAGCGCGTCTGGCCGCTGCTCGACGCCGGCACGGTCAAGCCGATCGTCCACGCGACCTTCCCGCTGCTGGAGGCGCGCCGGGCGCACGAGATGATGGAATCCTCGACCCATCTCGGGAAGATCCTTCTCGCGACAGGCAAATGACCGTGACGGGCAAATGACGGAGGGCACGGCGGCAGCCTTGCCGCAGGTCGTGCGTTAGGCCGCCGACGGGTGGGGCTCGCGGCGAGATGCGCGCCTCCTGGCCGCCCGTCCCTCGTCGCGCGATCGCTGCGGTCGCGACGACGCCTATCCTAGGCCGCGGAGACGATCGATGAGCATATTCGGCACCATCATGTCCAAGATCTTCGGCTCGGCGCCGGCCGAGGCGGCGCCCGCCCCGAGCGGCTCGGCCGCACCCGCTCCG
>CAZZZM010000342.1:0-2593 GCA_964658465.1 uncultured Nakamurella sp. | reverse complement strand
ACCCATCGCACGAAGGAGTTCCGCGAGATCGTCAATCGCTACGACGGCCTGTTTCCGACGGTCGCGGCCCTGGCGTTCGACGAAGCGATCGCCAAGCCGCGCCCGTCCTGCGAACTTCGCCGACCCGAGCTCAGGACCGCCGTCGACTGGACCGGACGAACCCTAGCCGACACGGACCGCTCCGCCGCGAGCCCGTCGCCCCCTGTCGGGATCGGCGCCATCCCCACGCCCGGCGCGATGGAGATGGCGCGCCCCCGAGGCCGATTGAAGAAGCGGACCGCCTTCCCGGTCGCCGTCGATCCCGAAAACCCACTGCGATTTGAAGCCGACGGCGCGCTGGCCGACGGCGCGGCGGCGCTCCACGACGCGCGGCGGCCGACGCTCGGTAGCGGCCTCGTCGCGCGCCGCGTCCCCGGCGTCCGGGCGATGCCCTACGAGCGCCTCGGCGTGACGCTGCTGCCCGGCTACGACGGGACGCGCGAGGCGTCCTCGCCGACGGCGTCCGAGCGCGCGGCGCCGCGCGGGACATTGTGGGCGCTCGAACATTACCCGGGCAGGCCGGCCAACGCTGCGCCGGCGTCGGGCACCGGGTCTCCCGATCGGTCGGAGCGCAGGCCATGATGGCGTCCTCGGTGCGCGTCGCGCTCGCGGTGCTTGCGCTCGCGCTGGCCGGCTGCACGCATGATCGCGACGACGCGTCGATCAGCCTCGAGGCGCTGGCGCCGGCCTTCCCGTCGCGTCCCCTCGCCAGACTGCCGGAGCCCTTCGGCCACGTCGGCGCGGTCCGCGTGGTCGATGTCCCCGAGGGCCTGCGGCAGGAGATCCTCCTCGACGGCGGCCCCTCGGGGGGAGCGCGCAACAGGCTGTCGATCCTCGCGCCGTCGCGGCGGGGCGCGGCGTTCGACGGGCCCTCGCAAAAGCCGACCGAGCCCGGCATCCGCGCGGAGATGGCCGCGGCGCTGCCGCATGTGCCGCTCCGCATCGTCGAGCGGCCGTCCGCGAACGCCTACGGTCCCTACGGCCTGGCGATCGGTCGCGCGTCGGGCGACGTGCGCTGCCTGTACGCCTGGCAGTGGATCGAGCCCGACCGCATACCGTCGGACGCCGTCGCCGCCGGTCCCCTGTCGATCCGCGCGGTCTTGTGCCGATCGGGCACGGACTTCGACGCCATGGCGGCCGCGTTCACCGGTCTGCAGATCGCCCGCGCCTCCGATCCTCTGCCCGCCGGCGCCGCGGCGAGCGCGCCTTCCGCGCCGCATCGCCGCGCCGGGCGAGCGGCCGTCGCCAGCGCCCGCCGCGATCGGAGGGGCATCGCGCGCGACTCGGTCGTTTCCTATCGAACCGACCGTGCGGCAGCGCCGTTCGGATCGCCGCCCGGGTTTGCCTCCGATCTTCCGCCGGAGGCCTTGTCGGGACCGAAGCTCGCCAGCAAGCAGGACTGAGCGCATGTCACTTCGCATTCTCGTCGTCGAGGACGACCCCGTCTCGAGCGACGTCCTCGTGTCGCTGCTCTCCCTCCACGGCCACGCCGTCGATGCGGCCGAGGATGGCTTTCGCGCGGCCCGCATGGCGGAGGCGACGCCGTACGACCTGGTCTTCGTCGATTACCACCTGCCGGAGATGGACGGCTACGCGCTGGCGCGTCTGCTGCGATCGTCCGGCGGCAAGGCGCGCGAGCACCTCAGGCTGATCGCGCTGACCGGCGACCGGGCGTCGCTGCTGGCGCGACGCGGGGCCGACGCGTTGTTCGACCGCATCCTCGCCAAGCCGATCGAGCCGGACGCGCTGTTCGCCCTGACGATCGAGGTCTCGAACTCGCCCCTGCACCTGCTCGACTGCTTTCTCGCCGAACCGACGGTCGATGACGCGATGACCACATCGACGCAGCTGTGGCGGACGCGCGGTCTCCCGCAGGCCCCGGCCGCGGCGGTGCTGCCGACGCCGAGCGCCGCCGAAGCGGCGCGCTTGTCCTGCTGCTTTCGCCTCGTCGATCCCGCGGCGGCGGATTGCTTCATCCTGCTCGGGCCGAGAGGCCTCGGCGAGCTGGCGAGCGCGCGGCTGTCGGGACGAGCCCACCTCATCCCCGTCTTCACGATCGACCCCGGCCTCGAGCCGCGCTGCGACGCCCTGTTCAAGGTCGGCAACGGCCAGAGCTGGTCGCTCGTCGCCGACCGGCTGGCAGCTTTTGCCGCACGCCGCGCGAAGCTCCTGCCCGCGTGGCTCGAGGCGACGTCCTTTGACGACCGACTCCTCGCCTTCCTTTTCGTCGCGGATCGCAGCCTGACGCTGCGACGCGAGCCATCCGGCGAGGTTGTCGTCGCCGACGGCGGCGCCTTCGCGCCCCACCTCGTCATCGAATCGGTAAGGCGCTCGACGGCCAGGGGGCTGTTGGGCGCAAAACCGTCGAAGCTCACCGAGGGCGGCGGTCGCGAGCTCGAGATCGTCCTGACGGCCTCGGGTCGCTCTGCCCTGACGCAAAACGGCGTGGCGGCGACCGCGGCCACTCGGTAGGATCGTCGCGCGTCGACGGCGTCGAGCCGCCGATCGGTGCGCCTCAGGCGACGCGCAGCCAGAGCGTGACGGCGAAGGTCGT
>CAZZZM010000341.1:0-2601 GCA_964658465.1 uncultured Nakamurella sp. | reverse complement strand
GCCGCGCAAGAGCGGTCCGCAGCAGCTCGCGCGCTTCCTCTTCCAGCGAGCGGCGATGCGTCGCTGCGCTGGACTTCAGACGCTGGTGCAGGGCCTCGTCCACGTTCCGGATCAAGATGCTCGGCATCTGCCGCCCTCGATTGCTAGCAAATGCTAGCAGCGCAGATCGCATCGTCAACCTTCGACGGAGCCAACACGCTCTGGCCAAGTGTCAACTTCGTGTTACACCTACCCTCATGACCCTGGCGACCCTCGACGCCGACTCGCCGCCCGTCCGGCACTCCTCGCCGGACCCGCGCCCGCATGCGATCGTCATCGGCAGCGGCTTCGGCGGGCTGGCGGCGGCGGTGCGTCTTGGCGCGCGCGGCTATCGCGTCACCGTGCTCGAGAAACGCGCGTTGCTCGGCGGTCGCGCGGCGGTCTTCAGGCAGGACGGCTTTACCTTCGATGCCGGGCCGACCATCGTCACCGCGCCGTTCCTGTTCGAGGAGCTGTGGGCGCTGGCCGGCAAGCGCCTCGCCGACGACGTCGAGCTGCGGCCGGTCTCGCCGTTCTACGAAATCCGCTTCGAGAGCGGCGACGTGTTCCACTACACCGGCGACGCGGAGGCGATGCGCGCCGAGGTCGCGCGCTTCTCGCCGGCGGACGTCGCCGGCTACGAGCGGTTCATGAAGGCCTCGGAGACGATCTTCAAGATCGGCTTCGAGCAGCTCGGCGACGTGCCGTTCTCGTCCTGGCGCGACATGGCGGCGATCGTGCCGGCGATGGTGAAGCTGAAGAGCCACCGCTCCGTCTACGGCTACGTGTCGAGCTTCATGAAGGACGAGCGGCTGCGCACGATCTTCTCGTTCCACCCGCTGCTGATCGGCGGCAACCCGTTCTCCGCCACCTCGATCTATTGCCTGATCTGCTTCCTGGAGCGGCGCTGGGGCGTGCATTTCGCGATGGGCGGCACGGGGCGGCTGGTGAGCGGCCTCGCCGGCCTGATCGAAGGGCAAGGCGGCACCGTCCGCACCCGCGCCGCCGTCGACGAGATCCTCGTCGCCGACGGGCGCGCGACGGGCGTGCGGCTCGCCTCGGGCGAGACGATGACCGCCGACATCGTCGTCTCGAACGCCGATTCGGCCACGACCTACCGGCATCTCCTGCCGGCGTCGGCGCGCAAGCGCTGGAGCGACAAGCGCCTCGCCAAGGCGCGCTACTCGATGGGCCTGTTCGTCTGGTATTTCGGAACCAGGCGCCGCTACGAGAACGTTGCGCACCACACGATCCTGCTCGGGCCCCGCTACCGCGGCCTTCTCGACGACATCTTCACGAAGAAGCACCTCGCCGACGATTTCTCGCTCTATCTGCACCGGCCCACCGCGACCGACACCAGCCTCGCGCCCGACGGCTGCGACGCCTTCTACGTGCTGTCGCCGGTGCCCCACCTGCAGAGCGGCACCGATTGGGGGCTCGCCGCCGAGCGCTACCGCCGCGCCATCGCCGACAAGCTCGAGGCGACGCTGCTGCCCGGCTTGAGCGAGGCCATCGTCACCTCGCGCATGATGACCCCGCAGGACTTCGCCGACGATCTCTCCTCGCTCAACGGCGCCGCCTTCGGCCTCGAGCCGGTGCTCACGCAGAGCGCCTGGTTCCGCCCGCACAACGTCAGCGAGGAGGTCGAGAACCTCTTCCTCGTCGGTGCCGGCACGCACCCCGGCGCCGGGCTTCCCGGCGTACTCTCCTCCGCCCGTATCCTCGACAAGGTCGTCCCCCATGCCACGGCTTTTTCCTGAGACGATGATCGTCGCGCGCGAGGATCGCGCCGCCTGCCGCGCGCTGCTGCGGACGGGCTCGCGCACCTTCTTCGCCGCCTCGCACCTGCTGCCCAAGGCGGTGCGCGAGCCGGCGACGGCGCTCTACGCCTTCTGCCGCCTCGCCGACGACGCGGTCGACCTCGACACGGGGCACGATCGCAGCCGCCGCGCCGTGCTGCAGCGGCTGCAGGAACGGCTCGATCGCGCCTATCGCGGCACGCCGCTGCCGCTGCCGGCCGACCGCGCCTTCGCCGAGACGGTGGCGCGCTTCGACATCCCACGCGAGATCCCCGCCGCGCTGCTCGAAGGCCTGGCGTGGGACGCCGAGGGCCGGCGCTACGCCACGCTCGCCGAGCTGCACGCCTATGCCGCCCGCGTCGCCGGCGCGGTCGGCGTGATGATGGCGCTGGTGATGGGCGTGCGCGAGCCCGTCGCGCTGGCCCGCGCCTGCGACCTCGGCGCGGCGATGCAGCTCACCAACATCGCCCGCGACATCGGCGAGGACGCGCGCGCCGGCCGCCTCTACCTGCCGCTCGACTGGCTCGCCGAGGCCGGCATCGACGCCGAGGCCTTCCTCGCCGATCCCGCGTTCACGCCGGCACTGGGCGACCTCGTCGCCCGCCTCCTCGCCGAGGCGTCGCGCCTCTATGGCGCGGGCGAAGCCGGCATCGCGGCGCTGCCGCTGGCCTGCCGCCCCGGCATCGCCGCGGCGGGGCTGCTCTACGCCGAGATCGGCCGCGAGGTCGCGCGGCGCGGCCATGATTCCGTCGGCGGCCGGGCCTTCGTGTCCGGCCGCAAAAAG
>CAZZZM010000340.1:0-2607 GCA_964658465.1 uncultured Nakamurella sp. | reverse complement strand
CCCAACAAGCCGGCCCCGCCGCCGCAATTGCCGCCGCTCGCGACCATCGAGCACGCGATCCTCACCGCGACGCCGCCGATGCCGGCCACCATCGACGCGAAGATCGACACCGCGACCTGGGCGGGCGAGACGCTCGCCGGCCTCGCCGCCCATGTGGCCGTGGGCGCCGCCGGCCCGCAGCCGTTCGCGTTGAAGGGGGACGGCCCCGGCGGCTCCCGCCTGGCGATCGACGGCGCGCTCTCCGAGGCCGGTTTCGCGGGCAAGTTCGCCTTCTCGGCATCGAACCCGTCGCGCACGGCGGCCTGGCTGGGGACGATCGACCCCCGCTTCCCGATCAAGGCGCGCGATCTGCCCGCCCGCGATCTTGCGGCGAGGGCCGACATCACGGTCGCCGACGATCGGGTCGACGCCGCCAACGTGGCCCTGGCCGTGGGGCGTTCGAAGCTGACGGGGACGGCACGGCTCGACGCGCCCGGCGCCGGCACGTCGAAGCTCACCGCGACGCTCTCGTCGCCGGCGCTCTATCTCGACACGCTGCCGGACATCGCGCTCTGGCGGCGCCCGGGGCGCGCGATCGACTTCGACCTCCATCTCGATGCCGCGTCGCTCCAGGTCGCCGCGGCCGGCCAGGGCGCGCTGGCGACCGGCCCGATCCGCCTCGCGCTGACCAAGACGGGGCGTCATCTCGCCCTCGAATCGTTCACGGCGGAGAACCTCGGCGGCGCCCGCATCGCAGCGCAGGGCACCCTCGACCCGCGCGCCGCGCATCTGTCGCTCGACGTCGATGCGCAGAAGCTCGACGCCGCGGCCCGGCTGGCGCAGCAGGTGGCGGCCGGCGAGCTTGCCGACGCCTTCGCGGCGCGCGCCCCCGCCCTGGCGCCGGCGAAGGTCAGGCTCGACGCCACCTGGGCCGCCAACGGCGCCGGCGCGCTGGTGCCGACCGCCGCCGCGCTCGAGGGCACGCTCGGTGCCACGCGCCTGCACGCGCGCCTCACGTCCGAGGCGGACGCGCCGGTCGCGCTCTCGGCCACGGCCGAGGCGCCGGAGAGCACGGCCCTGCTGCAGCAGATCGGCGTGGCGACGCTCCCGATCGATCGGCTCGGCGCCGGCCACGTCACGCTCGAAGCGCATGGCACCGCGAATGCCCCGCTCGACACGAAGCTCGCGGTCGCGCTCGGCGCCACGACCTTGAATGTCGACGGCAAGTTCAACCTGCTCGCCGCACCGCGCGGCGGCTCCGGCGCGCTCGCCTTCGCCTCGCCCGACATCTCGCCGCTCCTGCGCAGCACCGCCTTGGCCTTCCCCGACCTCACCGGCACCCTGCCCGCCAAGGCGACGGGCGCGCTCGCCTACGGCCAGGCCGGCCTCGGCCTCACCGACCTTGCGGCCGAAATCGCCGGCACCCGCGCGACGGGGACGCTGCGTTTCGCGCCGGACGGCACGGGCACGCGGGCGCTCACCGGCGCGCTCAAGCTCGACAAGGCCTCGCTGTCGAACATCTTCGCTCTGATCCTCGGCCCTGAGCAGCCGGCTGCGGAAGGCAGCGCGTGGTCGAACCTCGCCTTCGGCAGCGCCCTCGCCGATCCGCCACGCGCCGCGCTGCAGCTGGACGTCGGCTCGCTCGCTCTCGCCGACGGCCTCGAAGCGACGGCGGCGTCGCTCGATCTCGGCGTCGCACCCGGCGTCGTCACTCTGAAGAACGTGGCGGGCGATCTCGACGGGGGTCACGTCACCGGCACGGCGAGCCTGCGTCGGGACGGGTCGCATGCCGGGCTGGAAGCGACGTTGGGCCTCGACGGCGTGGCGCTCGACCTGCCCGCCGCCAAAGCCACGCTCACGGGCAGGCTCGACCTCGCGGGCAGCGGCACGTCGGCCTTCGGCCTCGTCTCGAGCCTCGCCGGGTCGGGCGAGGCGACCTTCGCCGACTTCCGCGTCGCGGACGCCGATCCCGCCGCGCTGCCCAAGATCTTCGCCGAGGTCGAGGGCGACGAGCTCTCCGTCGACGCCGACACGGTGGCGCGCGCGCAGGACGAGGCCGCCAAGGCGCCGGCTGCGCTCGGCACGCGCCGCTTCGACCTGTCGCTCGCCGGCGGGACGCTGGCGCTGACCCCGAAGAACGACGCCGCGGATGCCGCCGCGCCCGTCACGAGCGTCGTCGACGGCGACCTGCGTCAACCGAGCCTCTCGCTGCGCGTCACGGAGACCTTGCGGGCGCTCCCCAAGGGGTGGAGCGGCGCGGCGCCGGCGCTCGTCGTCGCCTGGAACGGGCCGCCCCGCGCGCCGACCCGCAGCCTCGACGTGAGCGCATTCATCAACGCCGTCGCGGCGCGCGCGCTGGCGCGGGAGACCGCGCGGATCGAGGCCTACGAGCTCGATATTCGCGAGCGCGCCTACTTCAACGCGCGGCTGCAGAGCGAGCGCCGCCGGGCGCAGGACAAGGCGAAGGCGGAGGCCGACGCGCGCGAAGCCGAGGCACGCGCCAAACGCGACACACACAACGCCCTGGCGCGGCCCGAGTTGGGCCTGGTGACACTGGCTTCGCAGCTGAATGTGGACCTCTCGCCCTTCCCGTTGAACGCCACCTTGGCCGAAGTGGCGCGGTCGCCA
>CAZZZM010000339.1:0-2626 GCA_964658465.1 uncultured Nakamurella sp. | reverse complement strand
CTCCTTCTCCCGCCTGCGGGAGAAGGTGGCCCGACGAAGTCGGGTCGGATGAGGGGTGTTGCCGCCTCGGGCACGCTCGAGAAATGTGCTGCGCCCTTACGCGACCGGCCTTGCCCAAGCGGAGGCTCCCCTCATCCGCCCCCGCTTCGCGGGGGCCACCTTCTCCGCGAGCGGGAGAAGGAAGTTGCGTTCGCACGCGCTGAAACTTCGTGACTTCGGCCTCTTAACGGCTCGCTTGCCGCACCCCATTTCTCGAAAAGGCCGCCGCCGAGCGGGGCCGAACCAATCTCGCGTGGCGTCGCTTCGGGGCGTGACGCGGCAGGAGGTACGACGTTGAACATCGAGAAATACACAGAGCGTGCGCGCGGCTTCATCCAGAGCGCACAGACCCTCGCGATGCGCGAGGGCAACCAGCAATTCACGCCGGAGCACCTGTTGAAGGTGCTGCTCGACGACCCCGAGGGGCTCGCCGCCGGCTTGATCGACAAGGCCGGCGGTCGCTCGCGCGATGCGCTGCAGCAGACCGAGATCGCGCTGGCCAAGCTGCCGAAGGTACAGGGGCCCGGCGCCGGCAACGTCTATCTCGCGCCGGCCACCGCCCGCGTCCTCGACCAATCCGAGCAGATCGCTCAGAAGGCCGGTGATTCCTACGTCACCGTCGAGCGCCTGCTGCTGGCGCTGGCCATGGACAAGCAGATCGAGGCCGGCAAGATCCTGGCGAACGCCGGGGTGACGCCGCAGACGCTGAACGCGGCGATCGAGGACCTGCGCAAGGGCCGCACCGCCGACAACGCCTCGGCCGAGAACGCCTACGACGCGCTGAAGAAATACGCCCGCGACCTCACCGAGGCGGCCCGCAAGGGCAAGCTCGACCCGGTGATCGGCCGCGACGAGGAGATCCGCCGCACCGTGCAGGTGCTGTCGCGGCGCACCAAGAACAACCCCGTGCTGATCGGCGAGCCCGGCGTCGGCAAGACGGCGATCGCCGAAGGCCTCGCCCTGCGCATCGTCAACGGCGACGTGCCGGAGAGCCTGAAGGACAAGCGCCTGCTGGCGCTCGACATGGGCTCGATGATCGCCGGCGCGAAGTACCGCGGCGAGTTCGAGGAGCGGCTGAAGGGCGTGCTCAACGAGGTGACGGCGGCCGCCGGCGGCATCATCCTGTTCATCGACGAGATGCACACGCTGGTCGGCGCCGGCAAGGCGGACGGCGCGATGGACGCTTCGAACCTGCTGAAGCCGGCGCTGGCGCGCGGCGAGCTGCACTGCATCGGCGCGACCACGCTCGACGAGTACCGCAAGCACGTCGAGAAGGACGCGGCGCTGGCGCGACGCTTCCAGCCCGTCTTCGTTTCCGAGCCGACGGTCGCCGACACGATTTCGATCCTGCGCGGGTTGAAGGAGAAGTACGAGGTGCATCACGGCGTCCGCATCACGGATGCCGCGATCGTTGCCGCGGCGACGCTGTCGAACCGCTACATCGCCGACCGTTTCCTTCCCGACAAGGCGATCGACCTCGTCGACGAGGCGGCGTCGCGCCTGCGCATGCAGGTGGACAGCAAACCTGAGGAGCTCGACGAGCTCGACCGGCGCATCCTGCAGCTGCGCATCGAGCAGGAGGCCCTGAAGAAGGAGACGGACAGCGCGTCGAAGGATCGGCTCGACAAGCTCGAGGCCGAACTCGCCAATCTCGAGGAGCAGTCGGCGGCGCTCACCCAGCGCTGGCAGGCCGAGAAGTCGAAGCTCGGCGATGCGCAGAAGCTGAAGGAGCAGCTCGACGAGGCGCGCAACGAACTCCTCCGCGCGCAGCGGCGCGGCGAATACCAGCGCGCTGGCGAGCTGACCTACGGCGTGATCCCGGAACTCGAAAAGAAGCTGGCCGAGGTCGAGAGCAAGGCCGGCGAGGTGCTGGTGGCCGAGGCGGTGACGCCCGACATGGTCGCCGGCGTCGTGTCGCGCTGGACCGGCGTGCCGGTCGACAAGATGCTCGAGGGCGAGCGCGACAAGCTGCTCCGCATGGAGGACGTCATCGGCCAGCGCGTCGTCGGCCAGCCCGAGGCCGTGCATGCCGTGGCGACCGCGGTGCGCCGCGCCCGCGCCGGCCTGCAGGACCCGAACCGGCCGATCGGCTCGTTCATGTTCCTCGGGCCGACCGGCGTCGGCAAGACGGAGCTGACCAAGGCGCTCGCGTCGTTCCTGTTCGACGACGAGACCGCGATGGTGCGCATCGACATGTCCGAATACATGGAGAAGCACTCCGTCGCCCGGCTGATCGGCGCGCCTCCGGGCTACGTCGGCTACGAGGAGGGCGGTGCGCTCACCGAAGCGGTGCGGCGCCGGCCCTACCAGGTGCTGCTGTTCGACGAGATCGAGAAGGCGCACGCCGACGTGTTCAACGTGCTGCTGCAGGTGCTCGACGAGGGGCGGCTCACCGACGGCCAGGGGCGCACGGTCGACTTCCGCAACGTGCTGATCGTGATGACCTCGAACCTCGGCGCCGACTACCTCGTCATGCAGAAGGACGGCGAGGATTCGGCCGCCGTGCGCGAGGAGGTCATGGCGGCGGTGCGGGCGCACTTCCGGCCGGAGTTCCTCAACCGCGTCGACGAGATCATCCTGTTCCACC
>CAZZZM010000338.1:1413-2630 GCA_964658465.1 uncultured Nakamurella sp. | reverse complement strand
GCCGCAACCGACATCGCCACGCCGTCGCCCGCGGGCCGCGTCGCGCTCGCGCGGCCTCTGCAGGCGCGCCACGCGCTTTTCGCCGGCGTATTCGCGCTCGGGCTGGTCCCGGTCCTGACCTCGCCGATCCCGGCGATGGCCGACTACGTCAATCATCTCGCGCGGATGTACGAGCTGGCGGCGCAGGGCACGTCGAAGGCCTCGCCGTTCTATCACGTCGATTGGCGGCTCTATCCCAATCTTGCGATGGACCTCGTCGTGCCGCTGATCGCGCGCTGGACGGGCGTCGAGCTTGCCGCCCACCTCTTCCTTCTCGTCAGCCAGATCCTGGTCGTGACGGGCAGCATGGCGATCGAGCGGCAGGTGAAGGGCCGCACCCACGTCTCCGGCTTCATCGCCGTGCTCTACCTCTTCAACCCACCCTTCGCCTGGGGCTTCCTGAACTTCGAGGCCGCCCTCGGGGTGGCGCTCTGGGGCATCGCCGTCTGGCTCGGGCTGCGCCCCGCGAAATGGCCGCTGCGGCTCGCCATGCACAGCGCGTTCGTCTTGGTCCTCTTCGCCGGGCACATGTTCGCGCTCGGTCTCTACGGCGCGACCCTCGGCCTGCACGAGCTCTGGGCGTGCCGCCCGCTCGGCCGTTTGATCGGGACCGGCGTGCTTCTCGCGGCTCCCGCCGCGGTGCTCGTCGCCGGCATGGCGGCGCTGGGCGGCTCGGTCGGTGGCGACGCCAACCAGTGGCAGCTCGCGATGAAGCCGCTCTGGCCGTTCCTGCTGCTCGACGGGGACAGCGCGGCGATCGCGGCGATCGGCTCGACGATCCTCGCCTTAGGCCTCCGCGCGCTGATCAAGCGCGGCGAGCTCGCCTTCGTGGACTCAGGGGCGTGGATCGCCGCCGGCTTCGCGATCCTCTACCTCGTGATCCCGGGGTGCCTGTTCGATACGGCCTTCGCCGACGTCCGCGTGCTCGTCGGCGCCGTGCTGATCCTGCCGGCCTTCGTGTCGGTCGCGTTCAAGGACGGTCGCACGGCCCGCATCGCAGGCGCCGTCGTCGTCGGGCTGACGATCGTCGACGTCGTCAGCGTCGAGCGCGTCTGGCAGGCCTACCAGCCGATCTATCGCGAGATGATCGCGTCGTTCGCGCGGCTGCCGGCGCGGGCGCACGTGCTGGTCGCCCACACGGGCGAGGTCGACGACCCGCCGCTGCGCGACCTCTCCGC
>CAZZZM010000338.1:0-1313 GCA_964658465.1 uncultured Nakamurella sp. | reverse complement strand
TCGCGCAGGTGGTCGCGCTGCTCGATGGCGACGCGCTTGGTCTCGTCGCTTGCCGCGTCCTCGATCGCCGCCTCGGCCAGCTCGATGTCGCTGTCGATGACCGACGCGTCGACCTCGCTCAGCGGGATCGCAAAATCGGCGAGGATGGTGAAGCCGTCCGGCGACACGTCGGCGAAGCCGCCGCGCACGTAGAGATCCTCGTCGGCGCCGCCGCCCTTGATCGCCACCTTGCCGGGCCGCAGCGTCGTCAGGAACGCCGCGTGGTCCTTCAGCACGGTGAACTCGCCCTCCGTGCCGGGGGCGGTCACCGCCTCGACCTCACCGGAGAACAGGAGCTTCTCCGGCGACACGAGCTCGAACTGGAAGGCGGCCATGATCTTGTCCTATCGTCTGCACCGCGGACCGGTGCGCCTTCAAACTTTGCCGTCGCGGGCCCGGCTCGCGCCGCCCCGGACCGACGGTGGTGCTAACGACGGCGGTCGGCGACGAAGCCCGCCAGGAGCCCGATCACGCCGCCGATGACGGCGTAGAGGGCGATATGCTGGCCCTGGCCGGACGTCAGCACGCTGGACGACCCGGCCGAGACCTTGTTGTCGGAGAACTCGATGGACGTGCCGCCGATCTTGATCTCCGCCGCTTCCGGCCGCGTCGCGTAACCGACGGCGGCCCCGACGATCAGGCCGAGAAGCAGCAGCGCGATCCTCGCGTTCGAGGTCACGAAATCAGGCGTCGGCCTTGAGCTTCTTGGCCTTTTCCTCGGCCTCCTCGATCGTGCCGACCATGTAGAAGGCGGCCTCGGGGAGCGAATCGTACTTGCCCTCGACGAGCCCCTTGAACCCCTTGATCGTGTCCTCGAGCGCGACCTGCTTGCCGTCCGAGCCCGTGAAGACCTTGGCGACGTCGAAGGGCTGCGAGAAGAAGCGCTCGATCTTGCGGGCGCGGGCGACGGTCAGCTTGTCCTCTTCCGACAGCTCGTCCATGCCCAGGATCGCGATGATGTCCTGCAGCGACTTGTAGCGCTGCAGCGTCTGCTGCACGTCGCGGGCGACCTTGTAGTGCTCCTCGCCGACGATCAGCGGGGAGAGCATGCGCGAGGTCGAGTCGAGCGGGTCGACGGCCGGGTAGATGCCCTTCTCGGCGATCGAGCGCGACAGCACCGTCGTCGCGTCCAAGTGGGCGAACGAGGTGGCCGGCGCCGGGTCGGTCAGATCGTCGGCCGGCACGTAGATCGCCTGCACGGAGGTGATCGAACCCTTGTGGGTCGTGGTGATGCGCTCCTGCAGCGCGCCCATGTCGGTCGCGAGCGTCGGCTG
>CAZZZM010000337.1:0-2633 GCA_964658465.1 uncultured Nakamurella sp. | reverse complement strand
TTTAAGCTGGTCAGTGCAAAGTGGTCCCGCTGCGAAGCTTGGTGATCTCGTCCTTGAGAAGGAGCTTCTTGCGCTTTAGCTCCGCGACCTTCGCCTCGTTGGTGGCAGCGTGGATCCGCTCCTCCGTGATCTCGCGATCGAGCGCCGAATGGCGCCGTTCAAGCTCCGTCAGGTGGTTCTGCAGTGACATGCGGGTCTGTCCTTTCGTTGGTGGACAGGCGTCAGTGTGACACAGGCACGACGGTCGGCAAGTGTTTTTGTGTTAACGCGAAACAGCTGTGGAGAGTGGTTTTCGTGCCGTAATCGAACGGCGTGCAATTCGAGACGCTGACGCGTCCCGAGGCCCGCAAGCCGACGCCGACGCCGAAGCCGAAGCGTCTCACTCCATCGCCTCGAGCTCCGCGATCATTCCCTCGATCATCCCGAGACCGATCTGCCAGAAGCCGGGATCGGTGGCGTCGAGCCCGAACGGCGCCAGCAGCTCGGAATGGTGCTTCGTGCCGCCGGCCGACAGCATCGCCAGGTAGCGCTCGGCAAAGCCGTCCTGCGCCTTCTCGAAGACGCCGTAGAGCGAGTTCACCAGGCAATCGCCGAACGCGTAGGCGTAGACGTAGAACGGCGAGTGGATGAAGTGCGGGATGTAGGACCAGAAGATTTCGTAGCCCGGCTTCAGCTCGATCGCCGGCCCGAGGCTCTCGGCCTGCACGCTCATCCAGATCTCGGAGATCGCCTCTGCCGTCAGCTCCCCCTCGCGCCGCGCCAGGTGCAGCTTGCGCTCGAATGAGTAGAACGCGATCTGGCGCACCACCGTGTTGATCATGTCCTCGACCTTGGCCGCCAGCATCGCGCGGCGCTCGGCGACGGACCCGGTCTTGTCGAGCAGGGCGCGGAAGGTCAGCATCTCGCCGAACACGCTCGCGGTCTCGGCCAGCGTCAGCGGCGTCGGCGCCATCAGCGCTCCCTGCGGCCCGGCCAGCACCTGGTGGACGCCGTGACCCAGCTCGTGGGCAAGCGTCATCACGTCACGCGGCTTGCCCTGGTAATTGAGCAGGACGTAGGGGTGCGCCGACGGCACGGTCGGATGCGCGAAGGCGCCCGGCGCCTTGCCGGGCCGCGTCGGGGCGTCGATCCAGCGCTCGTCGAAGAAGCGCTGCGCGATCCCCGCCATCTTGGGCGAGAAACCGGCGTAGGCGTCCAGCACCGTCTTTCGCGCCTCGCTCCACGGCAGCGCGCGCGAGGGCACGTTCGGGAGCGGCGCGTTGCGATCCCAATGGGGCAGCGCCGCGACGCCGAACCACTTGGCCTTCAGCTTGTAGTAGCGGTGCGACAGCCGCGGGTAGGCGGCGCGCACCGCCTCGACGAGCGCGTCGACAACCTCGCGCTCGATGCGGTTCGACAGATGCCGCGCGTCGGCGACGTCGGTGAAACCGCGCCAGCGGTCGGCGATCTCCTTGTCCTTGGCCAGCGTGTTGGTGATCAGCGCGAACGTACGGACGTTCGTCTTCAAACCCTTGGACAGCGCGTCGGCCGCCTTGTGCCGCACCGCGCCGTCCTCGTCCTGCAGCAGCGAGAGCGTCGGCTCGAGCGACAGCTCCTCGCCGTCGACCTCGAAGCGCAACGCCGCCATCGTCTCGTCGAAGAGGCGGTTCCAGGCCGAGGCGCCGGTGGTGCTCTTCTCCAGGAACAGCTGCTCGAGCTTGTCGTCGAGCTGGAACGGCTTGTCCTTGCGGATGTCGTCGAGCCACGGCTTGTAGTGGGCGCATTCGCCGACCGCGGCAGCGTCGAGGATCGCGTCGTCGACGCGGTTCAGCTCGAGCTGGAAGAACAGCAGGTCGGTCGAGGCCGTCGTCACCTTGTCCTGCGCGTCGGCGTAGAACTTGGCGCGCGCCGGGTCCGTGGTGTCGCCGGCATAGACGAGGCCGGCGTAGCTCATGATGCGGCCGAGCGTGTCGTCGATCGCCTCGTAGCGGCGGATCGCCTCGAGGAGGCCGCCGTCGCGGGCGAGGGCTTCGAGCTTGCCCTTGTAGTCGGCAGCGAAGGCCGCGCATTCGGCGAGGCTTCGCTTGACGTCGTCGGCGAAGGCGGCCGAGTCCATCGCGGGATAGAGATCGCCAAGGTTCCACTCCGGCAGGTCGCCGAGGTTCGTTTCGGCGCGCGCGGCGGCCTCGGCGGGGGAGGGGACAGGACGCATGCGAATGGCTTCCGAGGATGAGCGACGGTGGTAGCGGCGCGATCCGGTGCGATCAAGCTCCTGCTCCCGGCTGCGCTGTTATCGACCAGGACGACGCCGCGCCGTCGTCAGCGCGTTCCGCTCGCCCAGCGTGCTCCGGCTGGAACGGCGTCCTGGAGCGCGTTACCGTCGCTGTCATGAAAATCCGCGCCGCCGTCCCGGCCGATGGCCCGGCCATCTGGGCGATCATTGGTCCGGTCATCAGGGCCGGAGAGACCTATGCGCTCGACCGCGACATGCGCGAGGCGGACGCGCTCGCCTACTGGTGCGGCGCCGACCGGGAGACCTTCGTCGCCGAGCAGGACGGCACGATCCTCGGGACCTACTATCTGCGTCGCAACCAGGCGGGCGGCGGCGGCCACGTCTGCAACTGCGGCTACATGACAGCGGCCGCGGCAGCCGG
>CAZZZM010000336.1:0-2638 GCA_964658465.1 uncultured Nakamurella sp. | reverse complement strand
GCGGATCTGGCTCGCGAGCAGATCGGCGTCGGACAGCGGCTGCACCGCATAAGGCGACGCTACGCTCGCATAAGGCGAGCTGCCATAAGGCGAAGGATAGCCGGTCTGCGCGCTCGCGGCGGTGGCGAGCGTCAGCGCGGATACGGAGGCAATAAGACGGTCGGCGCGCATGGTCAGTCCTAGAGCGGGTTATGGCGCATGCGGCAAGCGGCCGCCAGCCTGCGCTGCGACCAATCGACATGCCGCGACGGCGAGCGCCCCGGCCGGGTCGCTCGCCATACCCCGCCCGGGGTGCTTACTGGTTGTTCTGCCGATGCAGGAAGCGCGGGATATCGAGCGGGTCCTTGTCGGCGGCGGGTTCCTCGTCGCGTGCGGCGCCGCGCGAGACGCTCGACATGCGCTCGAACAGCGTTCCGCCGAGCTTGACGCGCGGCGCTGGCGCTGCAGGCGTGGGCTCGGGAGCGGCGGCGGGCGCTTCCTCGGCAGCCGGCGCACCCGGCGACAGCCAGCGGCGGCGCGTCGGCGCTTCGGCCGCGGTGTCGTCGGCAGCGGGGGCCGAGGGTGCGGGCGCCGTATCGTCGAACGTCTTCACGGCTTCAGGCGCAGGCGCCGGCTCGGGTGCCATGACGGTTTCGCTGCCGAGCACCAGTTCGTCATCTTGTGCCGCGACGGGCTCGGGCGCGGGCTCGGCGGTCGGCGCCGCATCGGTCGCGGCGGCCGGAGTCTCGGTCTTCTTGGTGCCCGAGAAGCTGAACGCGCGCGACACCGGCGGTGCTGCCGGAACGGGGCGCGTTTCGGCCTCTATACCGGTGGCGACCACTGAGACGCGGATCTTGCCCTCGAGATCGGGATTGAACGCCGAACCCCAGATGATGTTGGCGTCCTCGTCGACCAGCTCGCGGATGTGGTTCGCGGCCTCGTCGACTTCGAGCAGGCGCATGTCGTCGCCGCCGGTGATCGATACGATGACGCCCTTGGCGCCCTTCATGCTGACGCCGTCGAGCAGCGGGTTGGCGATCGCCTTCGACGCCGCCTCGATCGCGCGATTGTCGCCCTCGGCCTCGCCGGTGCCCATCATCGCCTTGCCCATTTCCTGCATCACCGAACGGACGTCGGCGAAGTCGAGATTGATGAGGCCGGGCATGACCATCAAATCGGTGATCCCGCGAACGCCCTGCTGGAGGACTTCGTCGGCCATCTGGAACGCTTCCTTGAAAGTCGTGTTCGCGTTGGCCACCAGGAACAGGTTCTGGTTCGGGATGACGATCAGCGTATCGACATACTTCTGCAGCTCCTCGATGCCCGCTTCGGCGCTTTTCGCGCGGCGCGTGCCCTCGAAGGCGAACGGCTTGGTGACGACGCCGACCGTCAGGATGCCCATGTCGCGCGCCGCCTTGGCGATGACCGGGGCAGCGCCCGTGCCGGTGCCGCCGCCCATGCCGGCCGCGATGAAGCACATGTGCGAGCCTTCGAGCATCTTGGTGACTTGCTCGATCGTCTCTTCGGCAGCCGCGCGACCGATCTCGGGGCGCGACCCGGCGCCGAGCCCTTGCGTGATCTTCGCGCCGAGCTGGATCTTGTGGCTCGCGGTCGACTGTTTCAGCGCCTGCGAGTCGGTGTTGGCGACGAGGAACTCGACCCCCTGCACGTCGGCACGCATCATGTTGGCGATCGCGTTGCCGCCGGCGCCACCGACGCCGATCACGGCGATGCGCGGCGTGAGCTCATCGACTTCTGGCGGCAAAAATTCGATGCTCATGTCCGGTCTCCAAACGGCGCCCACACCCCGGCGCTAAACTGATATAGGTGTAGTCTTGCACCATCACTGGCGGTCCTTCCAGAGCGAACCGCACAATCCAGTAGCAAATCTTTAATAACTCGCGCGAGCTGCCGCGATCAGGCGGCGGAACAGCGCAAATCCCTTAGGGCGATGCACCAGTTGCTGCTTGCCCGACAGCGCGCGCAGATCGACCGGGTCGGCCGCGGCGTAGAAAGCGAGGCCTGCGAGCGTGGCGAAAGCCGGCCCGGCATGCGCCTCGGGCAGCGCAGTCAGCCCGCGCGGGCGGCCGATCCGCACCGAGCGGCCGAGCGCCTGCTGGGCGTAATCGGCGATGCCCTTGAGCTCCGCCCCGCCGCCGGTCAGCACGACCTGGCGCCCGACCGGGCCTTCGAACTTCAATTCGGCGAGCGCCTTGCCGACTTCGCCGATCAGATGGTCGAGCCGCTGGCGGATCACCGAGATGAGCTGCGCCTTGGTGATGCGCGTGCCGTCATGCGCGTCGTCCTCGGCCGAGATCGGCGCGACGTCGATCATCTCGTGATTGTCGCGCGGGGAGGCGTTGGCCGAGCCATGGACGCACTTCATCCGCTCGGCCTGCGCCCGGCGCGTGCCGAAGGCGGAAGCGATGTCGTCGGTGATGTCCTGCGCGCCGATCGGGATCGACATCAGCCCGACGAGCATCCCGCCGGCAAACAACGAGACATTGGTGATGCCCGCGCCCAGTTCGACCAGCGCGACGCCAAGTTCGCGCTCCTCGTCGCTCAGGCACGCCATGCCGGTCGCAACCGGCGAGGCTATGATCGACTTCACTTCGAGATGCGCATTCGCGACGCACAGTCCGAGATTGCGCACCGGCGA
>CAZZZM010000335.1:0-2653 GCA_964658465.1 uncultured Nakamurella sp. | reverse complement strand
AGCGCGCTGCGCGACAACAGCCTGATGAAGACCGCGAGATCGGAGACGCGCGGGATCAGCTTCTCGATGCCGACGGACGCGATGTGCAGCTTCGGCGTGTTGGCCGAGAGATCGGCGTTGCCCTCGTTGGTGCAGGTGACGACGGCCCCCGTCTCGGCGACCGCGAAATTGCAGCCGGTGAGCCCGGCGTCGGCCTCGAGGATGCGCGGGCGCGTCGTCTGCCGCTGGCTCTCGGCGAGGTAGTGCGCATCGTCGTTTTCGGGATCGGTGCCGAGCGTGCGCGCGAACACCTCGGCGACGTCGCGCCTGAGCTTGTGCACGGAGGGCACGACGATGTGGCTCGGCGCCTCGCTGTCGAGCTGCTGGATGCGCTCGCCGAGATCGGTTTCGGTGATCTCGATGCCGTTCTCGACGAGATGCTCGCGCATCCCGCATTCCTCGGTGAGCATCGACTTCGACTTGATCAGCGTCTTCGCGCCGTGGTCGCGCAGCAGGCCCAGCACGATGCGATTGTGCTCGGCGCCGTCGGCGGCCCAGTGCACATTCACGCCGTTCGCCTTCGCCGCCGCCTCGAACTGCTCGAGATAGGTGTCGAGGTGGGTGAGCGTGTGCTCCTTGATCCGCGAGGCGAGCCCGCGCAGCTCCTCCCATTCCGGCATCGCATGCGCCTGCGCGTCGCGCTTCTTGCGCATGTCCCACAGCCGCTCGTCGTGGAACTTCAGATGCTCCGGCGCGGCGATGAAGCGCTTCGCCGCCTCGGCATGATCGATGCGGCGACCTACGCGCACCGGCGCGACCTTCACCTGTCGCTCGCGCTGGTCGGCATCGAGCGGGCGCGACGTGCCCTCGGCGTTCTGCAGACGCCGTCCGTCCTGGCCGCGATCGGAGTCGGAGGGGCGGGTCATGCCGCCGCCCCGTTCAGCACCTGCGCGATGTGCAGGAAGCGCATCGGCGTCCCCATCCGCTCCGCGCATCCCTTCTGGTGCATCAGGCACGAGGTGTCGGCGGAGACGATGTAGTCGGCGCCGGCCTGCGCATGGTCGGCGACCTTGTCCTGGCCGGTCTTGACCGACACCGCCTCCTCGAAGACCGAGAACGTGCCGCCGAAGCCGCAGCATTCGTCCGGGCGCGCCGGCTCGACGAAGGAGATGCCCTCGACCTTGCGCAGGAGGTCGAGCGGCTTCGAGAAATAGGGCTCGTTCAGCTCGGAGGGCCTGGCATGGCCGAGCCCGCGCAGCGAGCCGCACCCGTTGTGGTAGCCGACCTTGTGCGGGAAGCGCGCCCAGGGAAACGCCTCGACCTTGAGGACGTCGTGCAGGAACTCCACCAGCTCGAAGGTTCGCGAACGGACCGCGCGAACGGCGTCGGTCTGCTCGATCGCGTCGAATTTCGAGCGCACGTGATGCACGCAACTGCCGGAGGGGCAGACGATGTGCTGGTAGCCGGAGAAATTCTCGACGAAGAGGCGTTCGGTCGCCGCCGCCTCGGCCTGGCAACCTGAATTCGCCATCGGCTGCCCGCAGCAGGTCTGGTCGAAGGGGTACTCGACCTCGCAGCCGACGCGTTCGAGCAATTCCAGGGTCGCGACCCCGACCTCGGGAAAGAAGGCATCGATGTAGCAAGGGACGAACAGAGCGACGCGCATGACAACCTGACAAGACCATTCGGCCTCGCTAAGAAGCGCCGTAACAGCGCGAGCGCAAGACCCCAAACAAGTCTCAAAGGCCGTGACCCTTCGCCTCTCCGTCGCCGCGCTTGCGATCCTGCTCCGAGCCGGCCCCGCCGCCGCCGTCCCCGACACCTATCTCGCCCGCGTCGAGACGCTCGCCTCGATCGAGAGCCTCGACGCCGAGATCCTGGCGAGCTCCAGCGCCACCCGCGCGCTCGAACATTGGTGCGCCGTCCACGCCATGGCGGCCGACCCCAAGGTCCATGCGGAGCTGGTGCGCGGCGTGAACCTGCCGCTCGACGCCGCCGGCCGGAAACGGCTCGGCCTCGCCGACGGCGACCGGGTCGCCTACCGGCACGTGCGGCTGACCTGCGGCGGCCACGTGCTGTCGGAGGCGGACAATTGGTACGTGCCCGCCCGGCTGACGCCGGAGATGAACCATGTGCTCGAGACGACCGACGTGCCCTTCGGCAAGGCCGTCGCGGCGCTAGGCTTCACGCGCCAGACCTTCGCCGTCGACGGCGTCTGGTCGCCGCTGCCGGACGACTGGCAGATCAAGCCGCCGACGGCGGATCACCCCGACGCGCAGCTGGCGATCCCGCACATCCTTTTCACCCACCACGCCGTGCTCCGCGATGCCGCGAACCGACCGTTCAGCGAGGTCGCGGAGCACTATACGAGTGAGGCGCTCGACTTCGCGCATCCCGCGCGGCCCTGACGGAACGCAAGCGGCGCTGCCGCATTGCGAACTCGGAGCGAGGTGCGAGGGGGCATGGGCAGGGTCATCTGGGGCATCGTCGTCTTCGCCCTTTTGGCCGGGCTCTACCTCTTCCTCGCCGGGACCGTCGACGCGGTTGAATTCACGGCCATGGCTGTCTGCGCCGGAGCCGGCACCGCATTGGCGCTCGCGCTCGAGACGGTCGCCAAGCGCAACTACGCCCCGCTGCCCCCGCCTAAAGCCGTCGTCCGGCCGCTCCTCGCGCT
>CAZZZM010000334.1:0-2670 GCA_964658465.1 uncultured Nakamurella sp. | reverse complement strand
GCGCGCCGGCCGAGTACGGCAGCGCGAGGCCGATCGCCTCGGAGACGGTGGCCATCGTGTTGGCGGTGAACTGCGCGCCACAGGCGCCGGCCGACGGGCAGGCGACCGCCTCGAGCTCGTCGAGGTCTTCGTCCGACATCTCGCCGACCGAATGCTTGCCGACCGCCTCGAACAGGTCCTGCACGGTGACGTCCTGGCCGCGGAAGGTGCCGGGCAGGATCGAGCCGCCGTAGATGAAGATCGACGGCACGTTGAGGCGCACCATGGCCATCATCATGCCGGGCAGCGACTTGTCGCAGCCGGCGAGGCCGACGAGCGCGTCGTAGCAATGGCCGCGCATGGTCAGCTCGACCGAATCGGCGATGAGGTCGCGCGAGACGAGCGACGACTTCATGCCCTGGTGGCCCATGGCGATGCCGTCGGTGACGGTGATGGTGCAGAACTCGCGCGGCGTGCCGTTGGCGGCGGCGACGCCCTTCTTCACCGCCTGCGCCTGGCGCATCAGCGAGATGTTGCAGGGCGCGGCCTCGTTCCAGCACGACGCGACGCCGACCAGCGGCTGGTGGATCTGCGCCTTCGTGAGGCCCATGGCGTAGAGGTACGAGCGATGCGGCGCGCGCGAGGGTCCCTCCGTCACGTGACGGCTGGGCAGCTTGGCCTTGTCGAATACGCGCGCGTCCATGCTCTCGTTCAGCTCCCGAGTCTCGTCTGCTAAGATGGTGTCCCGTCAGGGACGTGTCGAAGATGCCGCCGCCTCAGTCATTTGCCGGCGCCGAGTCGAGCGCTGGCGAAGACTTGTGGTGACTGTCTTCTCCCCCAGAATTGGGGTGAGATTAGAGGGCGGTTTATGGCTGAAAAGCGACTTGAGCGGCCTCGGCGCGAGCCGGCGCGAGTGTTCGTGCACCGCTGTGTCGGCGTCGCCACAAGCCGGGGTCGCCACGCGCGCCCTCAACCCATCGGATAAGACCGGCGCCAGGAACCGGCGCGCCGGCGCAGCGATTGTTTGGAAGGCACCGAACCATCCGGGGCCGAGGGGTGAGCCATGCTCAAAAGGACCGCCGTCTGGCGCGCGCTCGCGATGAGCGCCCTGCCCATCACCTGTCTGGCCTTGCCGGCCGCCCCCGCGCGCGCCGCATCCGTAACGACGGAGGCGTATCTCGCCGATGTCAGGGTCCACGCCGATATCCTGACCGCCTCCGACGCGCTCGCCGCGACCAGGGCCGGGAGCGATTCTCTGAGGCGCTTCGCGAAGGACGAGGCCAGGCGGCAGGGCGGCGTGGTCGCGTCGCTCGACGCATGGCGCGCCCGCGAGGAGGGCGCGACGCCAGCCCAGGTCGCCTCGCTGCCGCTCGAGACCGGCCGCTCGATCGCCGTCGACGCGCCGATCGATGCCAACACCTATGCGCCGCCGCCCGGCATCGGCGTCCTGATGGCCGGCGCCTCGGTGACGCTCGACCGTCTCTCCGGGCTCCACGGCGCCGCGTTCGACGAGTCGTTCAAGGCGACGCAGCGCGGCGCGCTGAAGACGCTGGAAGGCCTCTACGAGTCCTACGCGCGGACCGGCGACAACGCCGCCCTGCGCGACATGGCGGCTCGCGAGCTGGACGCGGTCCGCGCCGACATCGCGGCGCTCGACAGAGCCTGAGCGCCGACGCTGCGTCAGGCGACGGCTGCAGCGGCGACCTTGCGCATCAGCGACGGCAAGGCCTCGCCAGCGAGACCGGCCTCCGCCACCCAGCGGCATCCGGCAGGCGCTGTGGCCTGCGCCGCGACCTCGGCGACGTGCACGACGAGCCGAAGCTCGAAATGGGTGAAGCCGTGCTCGACCGGCGCGATCAGCGTCCGGTAGGTCGCCGGCACGGGGCGTGCGGCCGCGGCGGGATCGCCGTCGGCGTCCCAGACGCTGCCGGGAAACTCGGTCATCCCGCCGAGCAGCCCCTTGTCGGGCCGCGTGCGCACCAGCACCTCGGCCCGCGCGCCGCGCCCCCGCCGCACGTAGAAGACCGACCCGAGCCGCAGCGGCCGCGCCGCCTTCACGGCCTTCGCCGGCAGCACGTCCTGCCGCCCGCTCGCCCGCGCGGCGCAGCCGTCGGCAAGCGGGCAGAGCACGCAGGCCGGGCGGCGCGGCGTGCAGATCGTCGCGCCAAGGTCCATCATCGCCTGCGCATAGTCGCCGCAGCGCGCATCCGGCGTCCGCGCGGCGGCCAGCGTGCGGATCGCCGGCTTCGACTCGCGGATCGGCGCCTCGATCGCGTGCAGCCGCACAATGACGCGCTCTACGTTGCCGTCGACGACGACGGCGCGGCGGTCGAAGGCGATGGCGGCGATCGCCGCAGCCGTGTAGGGCCCGACGCCAGGCAGCGCACGCAGGCCCTCCTCGGTGTCCGGGAACCCGCCTTGCGCGGCGACGATCCCGGCGCAGGCATGCAGGTTGCGGGCGCGCGAGTAATAGCCGAGCCCGGCCCAGCGCCGCATGACGTCCTCGACCGGTGCCGCCGCCAGGTCCTGGACGCGTGGCCAGAGGGTCAGGAAGGTCGCGAAATAGGATTTCACCGCCGCGACGGTCGTCTGCTGCAGCATCACTTCTGACAGCCAGACCGCATAGGGGTCGGCCCTGACGCCGGGCGGCGCGCGCCACGGCAGCACCCGCCGGTGCCGGTCGTACCAGGC
>CAZZZM010000333.1:0-2677 GCA_964658465.1 uncultured Nakamurella sp. | reverse complement strand
CCGGCAACATCGGTCCCTCGCTCGCGAGGGCGAAAAGGGAATGTGGTGCGGCCCCGGTTCTTTTTGAGCCTCGGGCAAATGCCACGGCTGCCCCCGCAACTGTAAGCGGAGCGGCGCGCGAGAGGTCTTCGACGACCTCGCCACTGGGCAACCGGGAAGGTAGCGCGCCGGCTCGATCCTCCGCGAGCCAGGAGACCTGCCGATGCTCGATCGCGTGCGGCCGGGCGGGGTGTCTCGGACGCGACAGCCGAAGACGGCGCGCGCCACGACACCCGAGAAAGCCGCTCGATGCCGTCCGCTCCCCTCGCCAAGATTCCCGCCACGATCGTCACCGGCTTCCTCGGCGCCGGCAAGACCACGCTGATCCGCCACGTGATCGAGACGGCCAGGGGCCGCCGGCTCGCGCTCATCGTCAACGAGTTCGGCGATGTCGGCGTCGACGGCGACATCCTGCGCGACTGCGGCGACGCCGCCTGCGGCCTCATCGAGCTCGCCAACGGCTGCATCTGCTGCACCGTCGCCGACGACTTCCTGCCGGCGATCGAGACGCTGCTGAAGCTCAACCCGCCGCCGGAGCACATCGTCATCGAGACCTCAGGCCTCGCGCTGCCGAAGCCGCTGGTGAAGGCGTTCGACTGGCCGGACGTGCGCCGCCGCCTCACGGTCGACGGCGTCGTCGCGGTGGTCGATGCCGCCGCCGTCGCCGCCGGTCGCTTCGCCGACGACCCGGTCAAGGTCGCGGCGCAGCGCGCGGCCGACCCCAGCGTCGATCACGACAACCCGCTCGAAGAGGTCTTCGAGGACCAGCTGCTCTGCGCCGACCTCATCGTGCTCAACAAGACCGATCTCGTCGACGCCGCGGCGCGCGAGCGCGTCGAGGCCGAGATCAAGGCCGTGGTGCCGCGCGGCAAGATCGTCGCGGCGCGCGAGGGCCGGCTCGACGCGGCGCTGCTGCTCGGCCTCGACGCGCGGGCCGAGGACGACCTCGCCGCGCGCCCCTCGCACCACGATGCGGAGGAGGAGCACGACCACGACGATTTCGACAGCTTCGTCGTGCCGGTCGCCGCCGTCGCCGAGCCCGACGCCTTCCTGCGCCGCCTCGCCGATGTCGCGGCCGCGCACGACGTGCTGCGCATCAAGGGCTTCGTCGCCGTCGACGGCAAGCCGATGCGCCTCCTCGTCCAGGGCGTCGGCGCGCGCTTCGAGAAGCGCTTCGACCGGCCCTGGGCCGCCAACGAGGCGCGGCAGGGCCGGCTCGTGGTGATCGGCGAGAAGGGCCTCGACGCGGCGGCGATCCGCGCGGCGATCGCGGCCTAGCGATGACCCCTCGCTTGCGGCAGCCTCATCCCGGCGCGGGCGCCCGCTGATGCACCTCCTGGTCACCCAGAGCCGCACGCTCGCCGAGGCCGACGAAGCCGTCGACCTCGGGCAGAGCGCCGGCGACATCGTGGTGCTCTCCTTCACCGACAGCGATCTCGGCGCCGTCGCCGCCGCGGCGGCGGCACGCCCGAGCCCGCTGACCCTGCGCCTCGCCAGCCTCGCGCAGCTCAAGCATCCCTATTCGATCGACATCTACGTCGAGCGCGTCATCGCGCGCGCGCGCTTCGTCATGGTGCGTCTGCTCGGCGGCCTCGACTATTGGCGCTACGGCGTCGAGGAACTGTCGCGCGTCGCGCGCGCCCACGACATCAAGCTCGCGCTGCTGCCCGGCGACCACCGCGTCGACGCGCGGCTCGACGCCGCCTCGACCCTGCCCGTCGCCGACCTGCGGCGGCTCTGGCAGTTCTTCCAGCACGGCGGCGTCGACAACATCGGCGCGGCGCTCGGCTGGATCGACGATACGCTCGGCCATCCCGCGCCCTGGTCCGAGCCCAAACCACTGCCGCCGGCCGGCCGCTTCGAGGCCGCCTGCCGCGACGTGCCGGGTGCCAGCGGCCGCGCGATGATCACCTTCTACCGTTCTATGGTGCTGGCCGAGGATTGCGCGCCGATCGTCGCGCTCGCCGATGCGCTGGCGGAACAGAACCTCGCCGTGACCGCGCTCTACGCGACGAGCCTCAAGGACCCGGCGGCGGCGCGGGTGCTGCGCGCGGAGATCGCCGCCACCCGCCCCGACGTGATCGTCAACACCACCGCCTTCTCCGGCCGCGGCGACGATGCGCCGAGCGTGCTCGATGCCGCCGACGCGCCCGTGCTGCAGGCGATCCTCGCCGGCGCCAGCGAGGCGACCTGGCGCGCCAACCCGCGCGGCCTCGGCCCGGCCGACCTTGCGATGAACGTCGTCCTGCCAGAGATGGACGGCCGCCTCGTCACCGCGGCGATCTCGACCAAGGCGGAGAGCCCGCGCCACGACGCGCTCGAGTTCACCCGCCTCGTGCATCGGCCGATGCCGTCGCGCATCGCCTTCGTCGCCGCGCTGGCCACCGCCTGGGCGCGCCTGCGCCGGACGCCGGCAGCCGAGCGGCGGCTCGCCATGGTGCTCTCCGACTATCCCGGCCGCGCCGGCCGCGCCGCCTACGCCGTCGGCCTCGACACCTGGGCCAGCGTCGCCGCCATCAGCGAGGATCTCCGCGCGGCGGGCTATGCCGTCGCCGACCTGCCGGACGACCTGGCAAAGAAACTGAGTGCCTCTCCTTCTCCCGCTTGCGGGAGAAGGTGGCCCGACGAAGTCGGGTCG
>CAZZZM010000332.1:0-2721 GCA_964658465.1 uncultured Nakamurella sp. | reverse complement strand
CCGGGCGCAACGGCTCGGTCGCCGCCTTGGCAAGCAGCGGCACCGTGATGGCCGGCCCCTGGCGACGATCGACGACGTAGCCGAGCGAGCGCAGGATGGTGCCGAAGGCTTCGCCCGAGCAGCCGGCGAGCGAGGTCATGCCGACCGTCACGACGAACCCGTCGCCGTCGGCGGTGCCGGGCGGCGGATCGCCGGGCGTCGTGCCGGGGCGATAGGCGATCGCCGGGCGGATCAGGTCGGCGAGCCGCTCCAGGATGTCGACGCGCACGGCGCGCTCGCCGCAGACGCGGAAGCCGGCGGCGCGATAGAATCCCTTCGGCACCTGCTGGTCGGCGACGAAGCTGGTGCGGCCCGAGGCGGCGAGATGCGGCACCTCGTCGAGCCCCTTCACGCCTTCGACGCCGCCGTTCTTCAGCGCCCACAGCTGCGCCGACAGCGCGCGCGGCGCCGGCTTCACCAGGCCGGGCAGATAGAGGTGATAGGCGCCGAACCGGACGCCGAGCTTGCGCAGCGCGCCGCGCGCCTCCTGCGGCAGGTTCTTGACCTCGTCGGCGACCTTCGCCCGTTCGAGGACGCCGAGCGATTCGGCGATCTGGAAGGCGATGCCGCGGGCGATGCCGTCGAGCCCCTCGCCCTTCTCGAGCTCGGCGAGCGGGCCGAGCAGCTTGGTCACGTGCTGGGCGAGCCAGAGGTCGAGCCGCCGCTGCACCAGCTCGAGCGCCGGGCCCGTCAGCTGCTCGTCGGCGATGACGCGGACCAGCGGCGTCAGGATATGGCCGCCCACCGTGATGCGGCCGACCGGCTCGCCGAGCCAGCGGATGAGCCCGTCGTTGGCGAGCACGAAGGCTTCGTCGACCGCTTCGCTGACCCGCGTCGCGCGGCCCTCGATCTCGGAGGCCAGGGCTTTCTGCGCGGCGGCATTCAGCGTCCGCGCCTCCTCGCCCGCGGCCTGGGGGTCCGACGTGAAGCGGAACCCGTTGAGCTGCCCGACGTGCTGGCCTTCGACCGTCACATCGCCGCTCGAGGTGATCTCAGCGTCCATGATCGCATTCTCTCGCAGCCGACGGCGCAGGACGCTTGTCCGGCGGTCGACGAATCTCTGGGCCAAACGCACATGAAGGGCGTCGGACAGCGTGTCCTCTACCCGACGCGCCACGCCCTGCCAATGCTCGGGGTCGCGCAACCAGTCCGGCCTGTTCGCGATGAACGTCCAGGTCCTGACCTGCGCGATTCGCGCCGACAGCGTGTCGATCTCACCCTCGACCCTGTCGAGGGCATCGATGTGGCGGGCGAACCAGTCGTCGGGGATGCGCCCCGCCCGCACGACGAACTGGTAGATCGTCAGCACCAGCTCCGCATGGGCCGCCGGCGACAGCTTGCGGTAGTCGGGGATCTGGCAGCAGTCCCACAGCCGCGCGATGTCGCCGCGATTGCGCGCGACCTTGCGCACGTCGGCATCGCGGGCGGCGATGTCGAGGGCGATCTGGTCCGCCGCCATCGGGGCGCGGGTCAGGCCGCTTTCGCCGGGCAGACGATCGAGCGACGCGGTCAGCGCCTCGATCGAGTCGAAGTCGAGCGTCGCGTTGCGCCATTGCAGCATCCGCACCGGCTCGAAACGATGCTCCTCGAGCATCTCGACGAGATCGTTGTCGAAGGGCGGGCAGCGGCCGGAGGTGCCGAACGTGCCGTCGCGCAGATGGCGCCCGGCGCGGCCGGCGATCTGGCCGAACTCGGCCGGGTTGAGGCGGCGGTAATGCCAGCCGTCGTACTTGCGGTCGCCGGCGAAGGCGATGTGGTCGACGTCGAGGTTCAGCCCCATGCCGATCGCGTCGGTGGCGACGATGTAGTCGACATCGCCCGACTGATACATGTCGATCTGCGCATTGCGGGTGCGGGGCGACAGCGCGCCGAGCACCACCGCCGCGCCGCCGCGCTGGCGGCGGATCAGCTCGGCGATCGCGTAGACCTCCTCGGCCGAGAAGGCGACGACGGCGGAGCGCGGCGGCAGGCGCGACAGCTTCTTCTCGCCGGCGAAGGAGAGCTTGGAGAGCCGCGGGCGGGTGACGACCTTCACGCCGGGGAGCAGCTCGGTGAGCGCCCGCTCCATCGTCTGCGCGCCGATCAGCAGCGTCTCCTCGAGCCCGCGACGATTGAGGATGCGATCGGTGAAGACGTGGCCGCGGTCGAGATCGGCGGCGAGCTGGATCTCGTCGATCGCCACGAAGGCGAGATCGAGGTCGCGCGGCATCGCCTCCACCGTGCAGACCCAGTAGCGCGGCTGGCGCGGCTTGATCTTCTCCTCGCCGGTGATCAGCGCCACCGCCTCGACGCCGACCTTCTCGACGACGCGGTTGTAGACCTCGCGCGCCAGCAGCCGCAGCGGCAGGCCGATCATGCCCGAGCGATGCGCGAGCATGCGCTCGATCGCGAAATGCGTCTTGCCGGTGTTGGTCGGCCCCAGCACGAGCGTGACGCTGGCGGCACGATCGCGTGGCGCGACGGGGGTGACGGCGGAAAAGGGGAGGTTCATCGGGGTCGCGGCGCGCCTTCGGTGAAAATCGCTCGAGCGGCTTGAGGCCCAATCGTTAAGTCAGGGCGAGGGCGCTCCTCCGCAACCTCCAGGCGGGAGCGCCGCCGGTTCGTACCACATCGGCACGGCCCGCGCGGCGAATCTTCATGCCTCGAACGCCAGCGGAACGAATCCGGCCCGAATCGCTATCC
>CAZZZM010000331.1:0-2756 GCA_964658465.1 uncultured Nakamurella sp. | reverse complement strand
CGCGACGCCGAGGATGCCCAGCTCCTCCGCCAGCGCCTTCCAGATCTCGGGGCGCCAGCCCGACTCCGAGTGCAGCACCTTCTGGCGCGCCTCGAAGCCGTAGCGCTGGCTGAGGAAGCGCGCGAGCGTCTCGCGGAGCTGACGCTGCTCGTCGGTGAAGGAGAAGTCCATTTTGTTTGGTGTCCGATGCTTCGTAGGGTCTCTGGGCCGGCTCATCCTCCCTCGCGAGCGAGGGAGGACGCGGGGCTACAGTCCCAGGACCGCCTTGGCGATGATGTTGCGCTGGATTTCGTTCGAGCCGCCGTAGATCGAGGCCTTGCGCATGTTGAAGTAGGTGTCGGCGACGCCGCGCGCGTGCTTCGGCCCGACGGGCAGGGCGTTGTCGCCGGGCGTCTCGTCGGGATCGAGATGCGGCGCGCCGTACTGGCCGGCCGCCTCCAGCACCAGCTCGGTCGCCCGCTGCTGCACCTCGGTGCCCTTGATCTTGAGCAGCGAGGATTCCGGCCCCGGCCCCTTGCCGGCGCCCTCGCGCGACAGCGAGCGCAGCTCGGTGAACTCGAGCGCCATCAGGTCGATCTCGAGCTCGGCGACCCGCCGCGCGAAGAACGGATCCTCGGCGAGCGGGCGGCCGTCCTGCAGTTCATCGGCGGCGATGGCGCGCAGCTTCTCGAGCCCACGCTTGGAGCGCGCGACGCCGGCGATGCCGGTGCGCTCGTGCGCGAGCAGGAACTTGGCGCAGGTCCAGCCCTCGTTCTCGTTGTAGACGCGGTTCTCGACGGGCACGCGCACGTCCTCGAGCCAGACCTCGTTGACCTCGTGGGCGCCGTCGAGCGTGATGATCGGGCGCACCGTGACGCCGGGGCTTTGCATGTCGATGAGCAGGAAGGAGATGCCTTCCTGCTTCTTCGCGGTGGGGTCGGTGCGCACCAGGAAGAAGCCCCAGTCGGCGAACTGAGCGAGCGTCGTCCAGGTCTTCTGGCCGTTGACGATGTAATGGTCGCCGTCGCGGACCGCCTTGGTCGAGAGCGAGGCGAGGTCGGAGCCGGAGCCGGGCTCAGAATAGCCCTGGCACCACCAGGTCTCGCCCTTCAGGATCGGCGGCAGGAACTTGGCCTTCTGCTCGGGCGTGCCGAACTTCATGATCACCGGCGCGACCATGGCGATGCCGAACGGCAGGATCGGCACCGTGCCGGCCGAAGCCAGTTCCTCGGCGAAGATGAACCTCTGGCCCGGCGACCAGCCGGGGCCGCCGTATTCCTTCGGCCAGGCCGGACCGGACCAGCCGCGCGCGCCGAGGATGCGATGCCAGGAGAGATAGTCCTCGCGATCGAGCTCGCGCCCGCTTTCCTGCTTGGCGCGCAGCTCGGGTGGGTAGTTGTCGGCGATGAAGGTGCGGATCTCGTCGCGAAAGGCGACCTCTTCCGGCGAGAAGTCGAGGTTCATTGGGAATCTCCCGTGGTGGCGGGCAGGAACAACGCGCGAAGATCGCGCTTCATGATCTTGCCGTTGGCGTTGCGCGGCAGCGGCTCGTCGCGGGTGAGCACGCGCGCGGGAATCTTGAACTTGGCGAGATGGGCGGCGACATGCGCCTTCAGCTCGTCCTCGGTAGCGCTGCGGCCGGGCTTCAGCGTCACGACCGCGCCGGCCTCCTCGCCGAGCTGCGGATGCGGGATCGGCACAAGGGCGGCATCCATGATCGCCGGATGCTCGTAGAGCACGCTCTCGACCTCGGCCGGATAGATGTTCTCGCCGCCGCGGATGATCACGTCCTTGGCGCGGTCGACGATGAAGCAGAAGCCCTCCTCGTCGATCCTGGCGAGATCGCCGGTGCGCATCCACCCGTCGACGAAGGTTTCGGCGTTCTCTTCCGGCCGATGCCAGTAGCCCTCGACCACGTGCGGGCCGTAGACCATCAGCTCGCCGACCTCGCCCGGCGGCAGCGCGTTGCCGGCCTCGTCGACGACCTTGAGTTCGCCGACCGGCGTCGCCGGTCCGCAGCTCTCGGGGCGGTGCTCGTAGTCCTCGCCGATGTGGTGCGTGAAGGTCGCGCAGGTCTCGGTCATGCCCCAGCCTGTGCCGGGGGCGCAATTCGGGAACGCCTGCTTTATGCGCTTCACGAGCTCGGCGGCGGCCGGCGCGCCGCCGTAGGCCATCTGGTCGATCGTCGAGCAATCGTATTTTTCGCGCGCGGGATGCTCGATGAGCTGCCAAGCGATGGTGGGCACGCCGCCGGCCAGCGTGACGCCCTCCTGCTCGATCAGCTGCAAGGCCCGCTCGGTGTCCCACTTGCCGAGGATGACGAGGCGGTTGCCCATCGCCATCGTCGTGTTCATCGACGAGAAGCAGCCGGTGACGTGGAAGAGCGGGATGGCGAGGAGCCCGACCTTCTGCGGCGCGCTCGGGTCCGGCGCCGGCGGCGCCTCGCCGCGGCGCAGGAAGGCGCGGACTTGCGAGAGCAGCTGCGCCATGACCGGCGTCGTCACGGCGCGGTGGCTGGCGAGCGCGCCCTTCGGCTTCCCGGACGTGCCGGAGGTGTAGAAGATCGTCGCGTCGTCCTCCGGCGCGATGTCGACCGGCGGCGCGCCGGCTTCCGGCAGGTCGGCCCAGGTCGCGGGTGCGCCGATGAGGCTTTCGAGCGTCGCCACGCCCGCGGGTGCGGGACCCTCGAGACGCGAGACGATGCAGGTCGAGAGATCGAGCTCGGCGAGCTTGTCGCGGAGCCGCTCGAAGCGCTCCTCGTCGGCGACCAGCACCCG
>CAZZZM010000330.1:0-2784 GCA_964658465.1 uncultured Nakamurella sp. | reverse complement strand
GACCCATGACCGAGACGGGACCTCATCGCCTTCTGCGCGCGGCGCGCCTCGTGCCCGTTCTGACCATCGCGCGCGAGCAGGACGCCGTGCCGCTGGCGCGCGCGCTGGTCGCTGGCGGCGTGCGGACGCTCGAGATCACGCTGCGCACCGCCGCCGGCATGGCCGCCGCCAAGCTGATCCATGCCGAGGTCCCGGACGCGATCGTCGGGCTCGGCACCGTGCTGACGCGCCGCGACCTCGAGGTCTGCGTGAACAATGGGCTCAAGTTCGCCTTCTCGCCAGGCGCCTCGCCGGCCCTGCTCGACGCCGCGGCGGCAATCGGCCTCGAGTTCGTCCCCGGCGTGCAGACGGCCTCCGAGATCATGGCCTGCCTCGAGCGCGGCTTCCATGTCATGAAGTTCTTCCCCGCCGTGCCCGCCGGCGGCATCCCGGCGCTGAAATCCCTGGCCGGGCCGTTCCCGCAGGTGAGCTTCTGCCCGACCGGCGGCATCAGCGAAGCCGACGCGCCGGCCTGGCTGGCCCTGCCCAACGTGCTCGCCGTCGGCGGCTCGTGGCTGGCGCCGGCCGAGCTGGTGGCGGCCGGCGACTGGGCCGCCATCACCGCGCGCGCGAAGACCTCGATGGAACGGCTCGGCGCCTGATCTCCCGGCTCGACAAGGACAGACCATGACCATCCACGCCCGCGTCGCCGAGGTCACCGAGCGCATCGTCGCGCGCAGCCACGAGACCCGCTCGCGCTACCTCGATCGCCTCGAGGCCGCGGCGCAGCAGGCGAAGACGCCGCGCGCGCGGCTCGGCTGCGCCAACCAGGCGCACGCCTTCGCCGCGGCGCCGGCCAACGACAAGGCGCGGCTGGCGGTCGGCCGCACGCCGAACCTCGGCATCGTCACCGCCTACAACGACATGCTGTCGGCGCATCAGCCCTACGAGACCTACCCCGAGATGATCCGCCAGGCGGCGCGCGCGGCCGGCGCGACGGCGCAGGTCGCCGGCGGCGTGCCCGCCATGTGCGACGGCGTCACCCAGGGCGAGGCCGGCATGGAGCTCTCCCTCTTCTCGCGCGACGTGATCGCGCTCGCCACCGCTGTGGCGCTCTCGCACCAGACCTTCGACGCCGCGGTCTATCTCGGCATCTGCGACAAGATCGTGCCGGGCCTCGTCATCGGCGCCCTGTCGTTCGGCCATCTGCCGGCGGTCTTCGTGCCGGCGGGGCCGATGACGACCGGCCTCTCCAACACCGAGAAGAGCCAGGTCCGCCAGCTCTACGCCGAGGGCAAGGTCGGCCGCGACGAGCTGCTGGCCTCCGAGATGGGCGCCTACCACGGGCCGGGCACCTGCACCTTCTACGGCACGGCGAACACCAACCAGATGCTGATGGAGATCATGGGCCTGCACCTGCCCGGCGCCGCCTTCATCAACCCCGGCACCAAGCTCCGCGACGCGCTGACCGAGGAGGCGGCGCGGCGCGCGCTCTCGCTCACCGCGGCGGGCAACGGCTACACGCCGATCGGCCGCATGCTCGACGAGAAGGTGTTCGTCAACGGCATCGTCGGGCTGCACGCGACCGGTGGGTCGACCAACCATACGATCCACCTGATCGCCATGGCGGGCGCGGCCGGCGTCAGGCTCACCTGGGACGATTTCTCCGACATCGCCGAGGTGACGCCGCTGCTCGCCCGCGTCTATCCCAACGGCAAGGCCGACGTGAACCATTTCCACGCCGCCGGCGGCATGGCCTTCGTGATCCGCGAGCTGCTCGACGCCGGCCTCCTGCACGACGACGTCGCGACGGTGGCGGGCGACCTGCGCTCGTATGCGTCCGAACCCTTCCTTGATGGCGACGGCGGCGTCGAATGGCGGAAGATCCCCGAGGCGAGCGCCGACACGACCGTGCTGCGGGGCGCGGCCGAGCCGTTCAACTCGACCGGCGGCCTGCGCGTGCTGCACGGCGACCTCGGCCATGCGGTGATCAAGCTCTCGGCCGTGCATCCCGAGCGCCACATCGTCGAGGCGCCGGCGATCGTCTTCCACAGCCAGGAGCAGCTGCAGGACGCCTTCAAGGCCGGCGAGCTCGACCGCGACTTCATCGCCGTGGTGCGCTTCCAGGGCCCGAAGGCCAACGGCATGCCCGAGCTGCACAAGCTGATGCCGCCGCTCGGCGTGCTTCAGGACCGCGGCTTCAGGGTCGCGCTGGTGACCGACGGCCGCCTCTCCGGCGCCTCCGGCAAGGTGCCGGCGGCGATCCACGTGACTCCGGAAGCCGTGAACGGCGGCGGCATCGGCAAGGTGATCGACGGCGACATGATCCGCATCGACGGCGACGCCGGCACGCTCAGCGTGCTGGTGCCGGCGGAAGAGTGGGCGGCGCGGCCGCAGGCGGAGGCCGACCTGTCGGCCAACACGTTCGGCTGCGGGCGCGACCTGTTCGCGATGTTCCGCGCCAACGTGGGGGGCGCGGACACCGGGGCCGCGGTGTTCTGACGGACGTGGTCCTACGTGTCTCGTCGACGAGACGGATTGTCGCCGCCCTCGTCTGAAGGCCCCCTGCAATTCTCTTCCACATCCGCCATAATTGCCCTACGGGCACACGCATCGGCCCGGGAGGACACGCATGCTGGACAAGACCCGGGTGAGCGCCCCGCTCTCACGCTACGCCATGGCCTACGTGCTGGCGGGCGGGCGCGGGAGCCGGCTCCTCGAGCTGACCGACACGCGTGCCAAACCAGCGGTCTATTTCGGCGGCAAGTCGCGCATCATCGATTTCGCGCTGTCGAACGCGCTCAA
>CAZZZM010000329.1:0-2811 GCA_964658465.1 uncultured Nakamurella sp. | reverse complement strand
ATCGAGCGCCGCGAGGCCGGGCGCGATCTCGGGCCGTGCCGCGATGCCGCGCCAGCGCTCCGGCGCCAGCCGCGCCAATTCGGCCGCGGCGGCGCGGAAGCCGGGCTCGTCGTGGAAGCGCGCCCGGCGGCGCAGGCTGCGCAGCGCCTTGCGGAGGCGGCGCGCGCCGGGATCGCGCGTCGGCCGCGTCACCAGGAAGCCGACGAGCGCCGCCGTCCAGGCGAACCCGGCCACGCCCGCGGCGAGCGGCGCCGGTCGCAGCACGCGCTCGGAGAAGCTCGGGATCTTTTCGAGCCGCGTGTGCACGAACGTGCCGAGATAGGCGACCCAGCGCTCGGGGATCGCCGCCTGCCGCATGCGTCGCTCGCCGGTGTCGAACCAGGGGATCGAAATCTCGGGCATCCGCGCCGGCGCGCCGGTGGCCGGTCGCAGGTCCCACTGGTAGGTGGCGCGGGCGATCGGGCCGTCCTCGGTGATCTGCGTCTCGCGCGTCGTCGGGCCGCGGAAGGTGATGACGCCGGGCGCGCGCATCTCCGGCGCCGGCGGCAGGCGATCGGCCGTCATGCCGACGGCCTCGACCTTGATCGTGCGGCGGGCGAGGGCGCCGGCCGGGATCTCGTCGGCCTCGGGCGACCAGCTGTCGGTCAGGCTCAGCGACTTGACCGGCAGCCACCACGCGCCCGGCGGATTGAGCGCCTGATAGTTCTGGACGTCGACGTAGACGGGCTTGGAGGCGAAGTCGCCCTCCGAGCGCGAGCCGTCGTCGTTGGCGATCGTCACGTGGCGCACGAAGGGCGGGATGATGAGCCGGCCCGATTGCTGCGGGAAGATCGCCAGGTCGCGCTCGATGCCCTGCACCTGGAACCCGTCGACCATCGCCTCGATCGGCTTGTCGCGGCCGAGCTGCTGCACGTCGAAATCGACCATCGGCGGCTGCTGCAACTGGTCGAGAACGATGTAGGCGCGGATGAACGAGCGCACCCGCAGCATGATCATCTCGCCGACGAACGGCTTGTCCTTGGGCAGGTCGAGCGTGACCTCGACCTTGCCGAGCGAGGGGTCGACCGGCGCGCCGGCGGCGGGGGCGGCGAGGCCGAGCAGGACGACGAGGGCGAGCGCCGTTCTCAATCGCCGTCTCCCGCGGCCTGGTCCGCCTGCGCCTGACGCCGCTTGCGCTCGGCGCGGATCTGCAGCTTCAGGAAGCTGCCGGGGTCGTCGGGCACGGTCTCGAGCCATTGCGTGTTGGGCTCCAGCACCTTGGCGACGAACATCGGGGCGTAGCGGCGCTGGTTCAGGGCGAGCTGCTGGGTGATGTCGGCGAGGTCGCCGCCCGAGCGCCCGGCGCCGGAGGCCACGCCGGCCGATCCCGACGCCTTGAGCGAGCTCGAATCCGTCGCCTGGTTGCCGCCGTTGCTGAGCTTTGAGACCGAGCTCGAGCCCTGCGTGCCGGAGGTGCTGTTGCTCTCCTGGTTGCCGACGTAGCCGTTGCCCATGCTGTTGGTCTCGCCGTCCTTGTTGCCGCTGCCGCCGTGGATGTGCGAGTGCCGGCCGATCGCGTTGGCGTTGCCCTTGGCCTGGCCGGGCGCGAGGATCTTGGTGTCGAGCAGCTTGGCGATGATGGCCCGGTTGTAGCGGGCGTCCTCGTCCTCGGGGTCGGCGGCGAGCGCGTCGTCGTAGGCGTCGAGGGCGTCTTCGTAGCGGCCGGCGCGCACCAGTGCGTTGCCGCGGTCGTAGGCGAAGGCCGGCCTGTCGCCGAAGGCCGCGGCGGCCTCGGCATAGCGGCCCTCGCGCGCCAGCGTGTAGCCGCGCCAGCCGGCATCGCCCATCAGCCTGGCGCCCTCGCCGCGCAGGCCCAGCGCGAAGAGCGCATGGCCGAGCAGGCCCGGCCCGAAGGCGACGAGCGCCGCGCAGGGCACGAGGACGAGGAGAAGCGCCACAAGCTTTCTCATCACGGCTTTCTCATGTGCTGACCGCCTTGCGGAAGCCGACGAGCAGCGGCAGCGCCGCGAGGATCAGCAGATAGCGCCCGAGATCGCGCCAGTCGAGCGAGGCGACGGCGCTGTTGCCGGTGCGGGCGATCGCCTCGTCCTCGAGCACGTCGTAGAGGCGCCCCGGGTCGCCGACGGGGACGGCGAACCCGTCGCCGGCCGCCGCGACGCGCTGGAGGGCGGCGGCGTGCCGCGCGCCGGCCTTCACCGACATCGCGTAGACGCGGTGCCCGGCCGCCGCCAGCGACTGCGCCGCCCGGTCGGCGGCGGCGCCCTCCAGGCCGGCGCCCGAGGAAATCAGGATCACGTCGCCCGAGATGATGTGCGCCTCCTCGAGCATCTTGTGCGCCAAAGCGAGCGCGCGATCGGGCCGCGCGCCGGGGTCGGGCACGGTGGTGTCGTCGAGCGAGAACAGGTCGGCGTCGATGCCGCCGGCATAGTCGGTCAGCGCCGACGCGATATAGGCGTCGCCGGCATAGACGATGAGGCCGGCCTGCCGCGCGCCGGTATGCTGCAGCAGGTCGTGCGCGGCGGCCGCCGCCTCGCGAATCGCGCCGCCGGACGCCATGTCCTGCGAGACGTCGATCGCCAGCACCGTGGCGTCGAGATTGCGCAGCCGGTCGTGCCCGGTGCGCTGCACCGCCGGGCCGGCCAGCGCGAGGATGCCGAGGACGAGCGTCGCCAGCACCCACGGCGCGCGGAAGCCGCCGCCGCCCGTCGCGCCGCGCGCGACCATCGCGGAGAGCAGGTGCGGATCGGCGGCCTTCTCCCAGCCGGCGAGATCGCCGCCGCGCGGTCGCGACAGCAGGAAGAGCACCACCAC
>CAZZZM010000328.1:0-2817 GCA_964658465.1 uncultured Nakamurella sp. | reverse complement strand
GATCTCTTTGCGCCTCAAGTCCCGGCTCCTCCCTTCTCCCGCCTGCGGGAGAAGGAGAAGCGCGGGCCGTCATAGCGTTCCCGTCGACGGCGGCAGCGTGCCGTTGAGCCAGTAGTCGCCGACGAAATGATATTTCCAGCGCACGGGATCGTGCAGCGTGTGTGTGCGCCCGTTGCGCCAGAAGATGTCGAGGTTCAGATGCTCGAGCACCGCCCGCGTGCCGGTCAGCTCGAACAGTTTTGCGCCCAACAGGAGCGCCACGTCGTTGCCGACGATCTTGGCTTCCGCGACGGCGATCGAGGCGGCGACGACGTTGTCCTCGGTCGGCTCGGCGCCGGCCGCATCGACGAGATGGCCGGCCCGCTCCAGCATCGCGTCGGCGGCGGCCATGCGGACGCGCAGGTCGCCGGCCATGGCGATCATGTGCGGGTCCTCGGTCACCTTGTCGATGCCGCTGGCGCCGTAGGGCCGCGCATGCTTGCGCAGGTGATCGAGGCCGATCGTGAAGGCCCCGCGCGCGATGCCGACGTCGATCGCCGCGTGGATGATCTGCGCGACGGAGCCCATGCGCGTGCGCCGCTCGAACGCCTTCTCGTGATCGAGCACCCATTCGTCGGGAACGATCACGTTCTCGAACACCGTCGTGCCCGAGCCCGTGGTGGCCTGGCCGAAGCCGGTCCAGTCGTCGACGAGGGTAAGGCCCGGGGTGTCGCGCGGCATGAAGCAGATCTTGCGGCGCTCGGTCTCGGCGTCGCGCGGCACGCAGGCGACCCAATGCGCGAAGAGCGCACCGGTGCAGTAGAACTTGCGGCCCTCCAGGCGCCAACGGTCGCCCTCGCGATAGACCTTGGTCTTGAAGTCGTGCGCGTGCTTGCCGCCGATCTCGGAGAGCGCGTTGCCGAGCCGCTCGCCCTTCAGCACGCGCTCGAAGAAGAAGCGCTTCATCGCCTCGGGCGCGTCGAGCCGCAGCGCCTCGACCATGTAGAAATGGCTCTGCGGGATCTGCCCGAGGCTGCCGTCGGCGGCGGAGATGATGGCGATCACCTCCGCCAGCGTCGCCATCGAGACCTCGGCGCCGCCGTAGGCCTTCGGCACGGTGATGGCGAGAAGTCCAGAGTCCGAATAGGCCTCCATCTCGTCCCACGGCAGCCGGCGGGCGCGGTCGCGCGCCGACGCGCCCTCGGCGAAGCTCCGGGCGAGACGATGCGCGGTGTCGATCGCCTCGGCATCCGAGGCAATGACGTGCGTCGGCCCGCGCGGCGGAAGGTCGGGCACCGGACGCGGCGAGTCGGGGGTGGAGTTGGTCATCGGCCTCGATCTCCCCTGCTCCCGCTCGCGGAAGAAGGCCGTCCCGCAAAACGGACGCCTGTCGCCCCGACGGCCCTCATATCCACGAATGCCTCTGCGGCTTGGTGCCGTTGACGACGTAGTCGCCGATCGCGAAGGTCTTCCAGCGCACGGGATCGTGCAGCGTGTGAACGCGGGCGTCGCGCCAAAAGCGGTCGAGGTTCAGGTCTTTCGAGACCGATCGCGATCCGGAGAGCTCGAACAGCTTGTTGGTCGCCTGGATCGCGATCTCGGTCGTCAGCACCTTGGCCTCGGCGACGGCGATCGAGGCGGCGGCCGAGGTCTCGGCCGTCTCGTCCGCGAGCCCGGCGTCGATGACGCGTCCGGCGCGCAGCAGCACCGCCTCGGCGGCGTGCAGCTTCACCTTGAGATCGGCGATCTCGCGGATCGTGAACGGGTCCTCGCCCGCCGTCGCGCGGCCGGACTCGGCCCACGGCCGCGCGTGCTCGCGCACGAAGCGAATGGTCTCGTCGACGGCGCGCTGTGCGATGCCGAGGTCGATGCCGGCGTGGATGATCTGCGCCACGGCGCCGTGCACGCTCGGCTTGTCGAAGGCGAGATGCGCCGGCACGATGCGGTCGGCCGACACGCGGACCTTGTCCAGCACCACCGTGCCGCTGCCCGTCGTCCGCTGGCCGAAGCCCGACCAGTCGTCGATCACCTCGAGGCCCTTCGCGTCGCGGTCGACGAAGGCCAGCACGTGATGCTCCTCGTCGTCGATCGCGTGCACCGGCACGAGATGCGCGTAGAGCGCCCCGGTCGAATAGAACTTCCGGCCGGTGACGACGAAGCCGTCGCCGTCGCGGGTGAGGCGCGTCGTCATGTCGAAGATCGTCTTGCCGCCGCGCTCGGAAAGCGCGTTGCCGAAGCGCAGCCCGTCGAGCGCGGCTTCGAGCAGGAAGCGGCGGCGCGCCGCGTCGGGGTCGAAGCGGATGACGTCGATCAGGCTGACGTGGTTCTGCGCGATCTGCGCGATCGAGGCGTCGCCCGCCGCGACGATGGCGAAGACGCGGGCGACGGTCGCGTAGGAGACGCCGGCGCCCCCGTCGGCCTTGGGCACGTTCATGGCCCACAGCCCGCTCTGCGAGAAGACGTCGAGCTCGGCCCAGGGCAGGCGCCGGTCGCGGTCGCGCGCCGCGCCGTCCGTCGCGAATTGCGCGGCGAGGCGGGTGGCGATGGCGATCGCCTCCGCGTCGTCGCTCAGGCGATGCGCCGGCTGCTGGGGTCGCGCGGCGATGGTTGGATCGTGCGTCACGGTGCGGCGGCCTCGTCGGGATCGGCTTCTTGTCGCCGAATTGCGGCGCCCGGTCGATGAAACGGGCATGCATTTTTGGCGGCGATCTTGGAAAGGCATTCTGCCACGGCGGGCTCGCGGAGACCAAAGGGGTCGTCCGGGACACGAAGCATTCTGCCCGATCTTTCGGCGCCGCGTTGACAGACCTCCCGCCTGAGGCCAGTGATGGCGGGCGC
>CAZZZM010000327.1:0-2820 GCA_964658465.1 uncultured Nakamurella sp. | reverse complement strand
AGCACGCTCTCGCGGTCGGGCGTCGTGCCGGGAAGGAGGTGGAAGGCCTCCAGAGGCACGTCGCGCGTCCCCTTCGAGCCGGCGATCTCCACCACGGCATCGAGCGCGACGAGCGGCACGCAGAAGTCCGACGGATGTGTCGCGATGCAGGCCTCGCTCCAGCCGAGTACCGCGGAGAGCCGGTCGAGGCCGCCCATCGCCCCGCAGCCGCTGCCGGGATTGCGGCGATTGCAGGCGCTGGCGGTGTCGTAGAAATAAGCGCAGCGCGTGCGCTGCAGGATGTTGCCGGCGGTCGTCGCCGCGTTACGCAACTGGGCGGAGGCGCCGGAGAGAAGCGCTTCGGCGACGGCGGGATAGGCTTTCGCGAAGCGCTTGTCGTGGGCGAGGTCGCTGTTGCGGACGAGCGCGCCGATACGGACGCCGCCATCGTCGTGCCATTCGATGCGATCGAGGCCCGGCAGACGCGTCACGTCGACGAGTACGTCCGGACGTGTGATGTTGCCCTTCATCAGATCGAGCAGGTTGGTGCCGGCGGCGAGGTAGGTCGCGCCGGGCTGGGTCGCCGCTGCGACCGCCGCCTCGATCGTTTCGGGACGGACGTATTCGAAAGCCTTCACGCGGCGCGCTCCTTCTGCTCGTCGCCCCTGGTCTGCTCGGTACCCATGCGGGCCTGGCCGTCACGCACCGCCTGCGCGATCCCGATATAGGCGCCGCAGCGACAGAGATTGCCGCTCATCGCCTCGCGGATGCGCTCGGGGTCGTCACCGGCCTGCGCCTCCTGGACGAGGCCGATCGCGCTCATGATCTGGCCCGGTGTGCAGAAGCCGCACTGAAAACCGTCGTGCTCGATGAACGCGGCCTGCATCGGATGCAGCGCGTCGCCGTGCGCGAGGCCTTCGATCGTGGTGATCGTCGCGCCGTCGTGGCTGATCGCGAGAGCGAGACAGGAATTGATGCGTCGTCCGTCGACGAGGATCGTGCAGGCGCCGCATTGACCGCGGTCGCAGCCCTTCTTGGTGCCGGTGAGCTGGAGCCGCTCGCGGAGCAGATCGAGCAAGGTGACGCGGGGATCGTCCAGGGAGACCGTCCGCGACTCGCCGTTGATGGTGAGGTGGATGTCGATGGCCATGCGAACCTTTTCAGTCGACCCCGCGCCACATGCCCGGGGCCGTCGCAACGTCACATAGGCCGGCTGTCCGAGATTGGAACAGGTCCAGACACGCAGCTCGCATTTGTCGCGGGCTAACGCAGTCTTGCCATGAAACAACGCATTCGATCTATTCCGCTTATTGTATCTTAGGGTAAACGATTGAAGTAATTTGCCTCAAATTTGAGGATTACCCATAGTGATCCACGAACACGGAGCTTTGCTTTCAATGGCTTCAATTGCTGCAGTGGTTATTGTAGGAGCCGGCCCTTACGGTCTGTCGATTGCCGCGCACCTCGCGGCGCAAGGCATCGAAGCGCGCGTCTTCGGGCCGTCGATGGCGAGCTGGCGTGACGGAATGCCGCGCGGCATGCGGCTCAAGTCAGAGGGGTTCGCGTCGGCCTTGTCCGACCCCGAGGCCGCCTTCACGCTGAAGCGTTTCTGCGCCGACGAGGACATCCCCTACGGCGATCTCGACACGCCGGTGGCTGTCGAGACCTTCACGGCCTATGGCGAGGCATTCCAGAGGCGTTTCGTTCCGCAGCTCGATCCCCGCCTGGTCGCGCGCATCACGCGTGCGCCGCATGGCTTTACCTTGACGCTCGCCGACGGCGACTCCGTCGAAACGCGGCGCGTCATCGTCGCCACCGGGGTCGCCCCCTTCAAGCATGTCCCGTCCGTCCTCGCGGGGCTGTCGCGGCAACGACTCACCCACACCTGCGAGCATGCCGACTACGCGTCGTTCGCCGGCAAACGAGTCGTCGTCGTCGGCGCCGGCGCCTCGGCGGTGGACGCCGCGGCGGCGCTGCATCGCGGCGGCGCGCAGGCGAGCCTCGTCAGCCGCCGCGCCGAGGTGCGCTTCCATGCCGGCGCGGCGCGGCGGACGTGGCGTCAACGCTTCGCGGCGCCGGTCACGCCCCTCGGGCCGGGCTGGAAGAAGCTGTTCTGCGTCGAGGCGCCGCTGGTGTTCCGCCTGCTGCCGGCGCGCCTCCGCCATCGGCTCGTCACGCGCTACCTTGGACCGGCGCCGGGGTGGTTCGCCCGCGAGGACTTCGTCGGCAAGGTCGCGCAGCATCTGTCCGTCACGCTCGTCGGGGCGCGCGAGACGGCCGAGGGCGTGACGCTCGACATCGCCGGGGCCGACGGCTCGCGCCGCACGCTCGTCGCCGACCATATCGTCGCCGGCACGGGCTACGGCGTCGACGTCCGCCGGCTCGCCTTCCTCGACCCCGAGATCGTCGACGGCATCGAATGCGACGCCGCGGCGCCGCGCCTCTCGGCATCCTTCGAGACGACTTTACGTGGCCTCTACTTCGCCGGGCCCGCCGCCGCCTTCACCTTCGGGCCGCTGCTGCGCTTCGTGTGCGGCGCGGGCTTCGCCGCACGACGCATCACGCAGCACGTCGTCGGCTGCGAGCGGCGGCTCGAACGCAACGCGCCGCGGCCCGAACCTCTCGTCGGCGCCAGCTTCCAGCTCGACGGGAGCCCCGCATGCTGAGGCAGGACCCGCCACGCCTCCTCTTCGTCAGCCTCGTCAACGACGTCGCCTCCGACCGCATCGTCGCGTCGATGAGCAGGCTCGGCGCGCATTGCGCCGTGATGAGCGCGCCCGATGCCTTCGCGGCCCGCACGCCGCACGCGTCGCGCGTCTTCGCCCTGCCCCGTCTCGGCGG
>CAZZZM010000326.1:0-2833 GCA_964658465.1 uncultured Nakamurella sp. | reverse complement strand
GCGCTCATGTCGACGTCCTCGCGCGGGATGTAGAGCACCGGCGGATACGACGCCTCGCGCAGCGACAGCGCGTTGCGCGAATCGGCGACGACCCGGCCGGCAACGACGACGCGCACGCGGGCGCCGCGCGGCGCGATGTCGATCGGATGGTCGGGGCCGGGGATCTTGTGGGGCTTGTCGAGCATGGCGGGTCTCCTCAAGCTTGACGTGGGGACGCGGGTGCGACCGCGCCAGGGCGGGCGTCGTCACGATCGCTCCCTCCCGACGCCTGGCCGGTTGCGGTCCCGCTTCGGCTTGCGTAAAAGCGCTGCCATGTCATGTCGCGACGCCATCCTGCAGGTCCGCGTGCCGAGCGCTCAGCGTTCGGCCGGCCTCGCTCGCGCGCTTCTTAGCCGCCCCTGAGGGCCGGCCGGGCGACGCGCCTGGGCACTCAGGGGACCGTGCACGCAGACCCCTCGAAGTCCCAGGACCGAAGCCCATGACGTATTCCGACACCGCTGTCCCCGGCACCGACCGGACCGCCGACCGCCTCATCATCTTCGACACCACCTTGCGCGACGGCGAGCAATGCCCCGGCGCGACCATGGCCTTCGAGGACAAGCTTGCCGTTGCCGCCCTCCTCGACGAGATGGGCGTCGACGTCATCGAGGCCGGGTTCCCGATCGCCTCGATCGGCGATTTCGAGGCCGTCGCCGAGATCGCCCGCCGCGCCGAGAACGCGACGATCGCCGGCCTCGCCCGCGCCATCGAGGGCGACATCGCCCGCTGCGGCGAGGCGGTGCGCCATGCCCGCAAGCCGCGCATCCACACCTTCGTCTCGACCTCGCCGATCCATCTGGCCCACCAGATGAACAAGAACGAGGAGCAGGTGCTCGAGATCATCGCGAAGACGGTGACGCAGGCGCGCAACCTCGTGCCCGACGTCGAATGGTCGGCGATGGACGCCACGCGGACCCCGATCGACTACCTCTGCCGCTGCATCGAGACGGCGATCAAGGCCGGCGCGACGACGATCAACCTGCCCGACACGGTCGGCTACGCGACGCCGGCGGAGTACCAGTCGATGTTCCGCTCGGTGCGCGAGCGCGTGCCGGGCGCCGACAAGGTGGTGTTCTCGACGCATTGCCACGACGACCTCGGGCTCGCCGTCGCCAATTCCTTCGCCGGCGTCGCCGGCGGCGCGCGGCAGATCGAGTGCACGATCAACGGGCTCGGCGAGCGCGCCGGCAACGCGGCGCTCGAAGAGATCGTGATGGCGGCCAAGACCCGCTCCGACGCGCTGCCCTTCACCACGGGTGTCGAAGCCACCATGCTCACCCGCGCGTCCAAGCTCGTCTCGGCGGTGTCGTCGTTCCCGGTGCAGTACAACAAGGCGATCGTCGGCCGGAACGCCTTCGCGCACGAGAGCGGCATCCACCAGGACGGCGTGCTCAAGAACGCGCTGACCTACGAGATCATGACGCCGGAATCGGTCGGCCTCGCCAAGTCCTCGCTGATCATGGGCAAGCACTCGGGCCGCGCCGCCTTCAAGGACAAGCTGAAGGCGATGGGCTACGTGCTCGGCGACAACGCGATGCAGGACGCGTTCGTGCGCTTCAAGGCTTTGGCGGACAAGAAGAAGATCGTCTACGACGAGGACATCGAGGCGCTCGTCGACGACGAGATCGGCCACGCGCACGACCGCATCCAGCTGAAGAGCCTGCGCGTCGAGGCCGGCACGCACGGACCGCAGAGCGCCGACCTGGTGCTCGACGTCGACGGCGAGGAGAAGAGCTTCAAGGCGACCGGCAACGGCCCCGTCGACGCGATCTTCAACGGCATCGTCACGCTGGTGCCGCACAACGCCGTGCTCGAGCTCTACCAGGTGCACGCCGTGACGCAGGGCACCGACGCTCAGGCCGAGGTGTCGGTGCGGCTCGTCGAGGGCGAGAAGCAGGTGATCGGCCGCGGCGCCGACCCCGACACGATGGTGGCGTCTGCCAACGCCTACATCGCCGCGCTGAACAAGCTGATGGTGAAGCGCGGCAAGGTGCGCCCGGACACGCTGGCCAGCTAGCGCCCAACGTCGCCGCCGTCATTGCGAGCCGCAGGCGAAGCAACCCAGGGGTGGAAGAGCGACCTCCACCCCTACGGCCTCACGGCCCCTGGATTTCTGCGCCCCGCCCGCCACGACGCGCGATTGACGCCGGTGCGGCGCGTCCACAAAAGAGGCGGCAGCACCTTCATCGAGAGAGCCCCTTCATGCCCACCTTCCCGCCGCCGGTCGACAAGGCGCTGATCGCCCGCGAGGCGGCGAAGATCCTGCTCGAGATCGGGGCGGTGCATTTCTACGAGGACAAGCCGTTCATCCTCACCTCGGGCAAGGCGAGCCCCGTCTACACCGACTGCCGGCGCATCATCTCGTTCCCGCGCGCCCGCGCCACGCTGATGGATTTCGCCGTGGCGACCATCCTGCAGGAGGTCGGCTACGAAAAGCTCGACGTCGTCGCCGGCGGCGAGACGGCCGGCATCCCGTTCGCGGCCTGGCTCGCCGAGCGGCTGGGGCTGCCGATGCAATACGTGCGCAAGAAGCCAAAGGGGTTCGGCCGCAACGCGCAGATCGAGGGGCTGGTGACCGAGGGCCAGCGCTCGATCCTGGTCGAGGACCTCGCCACCGACGGCGGCAGCAAGGTCGGCTTCGTCAAGGCGATGCGCGAGGCCGGCCAGCACGTCGAGCACTGCTTCGTGATCTTCTTCTACGACATCTTCCCCGCCGGCCGCGCCGCCCTCGACGACCTCGGCGTGACCCTGCACGCGCTCACCACCTGGCGCGACGTGCTCGCCGTCGCCAAGG
>CAZZZM010000325.1:1540-2844 GCA_964658465.1 uncultured Nakamurella sp. | reverse complement strand
CGAGTGCCGCGGACCTCGACGTTTCGAGGCTGCGGCACGTGTGCTTGTCGGATGATGTCGCGTCCGCGCTGCGGCAGCGGGGGCTGCCGCTGATCGAAGTCGCGGAAGCGCCGACGGAGGCTGCGCTGCTCGCGCGCCTCGACCGGGTCGCTCAGGACGCCTGACGCGCCTGCTTGCGAGCCGGATAGCGCGAGTCGCGCGACCGCATCGAGGTCAGCTCGGCCAGGGCCGCGGCAGCACGTGATGTCGCGCGAGCGGCCATTTCCTTGCGCTTCTCCTCGCGGAGGCGCTCTTCCTCGAGGCGCTGCGCTTCAAGCCGGGCCTCTTCCGCCGCGCGTTCGGCGGCGAGACGGGCCTCCTCCTCGGCGCGGATGGCGGCGAGACGCGCCTCTTCCTGCCGGCGGGCCTCTTCCTTGATTTCGTTCCGCTGGTTGCGGGCCTCGACGATCGCGCGGCGCTCTGCCAACTTTGCCTCGATATCCGGGCTGGCGAGCCGCTCCTGCATTTTCTTGACGAGGGCCAATCGTGTAGTCGTGGCGTTCTCACGCCGTTCGGCAAAGCCGACGTCTCTCAAGCGAGCCAATCTTGTACCTTCTGTTGAGTTGGTGCGAGGCCCTGATATAGGTCGGGGGCCCGGAGTGTCTATGGCGCGCGGCGCGTTCCCGCGCAACACGCTCGCCCGCCGTTTGACGGGCCGAGCCTCGCTTTTTAGGGTGCCGCTACTCGCGCGCAACACGCAGCAGCGTCCCGACGCGTTCTCACTACCAGACCGGACCCCTCATGACCAGCGCCGCGGCTCCCGCCGCACCCGACATGCACGCCTTCGACCCGCAGCTTCTCGCCTCCGCCAAGGCCTGGCCCTTCGAGGAAGCCCGAAAGCTCGTCGCCCGCATAGAGAAGACGGGACAGACGGAGGTGCTGTTCGAGACCGGCTACGGACCCTCGGGCCTGCCGCATATCGGGACGTTCGGCGAGGTCGCGCGCACCTCGATGGTGCGCCACGCCTTCGAGGTGCTGACCGGCGGGGCGGTCAAGACCCGGCTCCTGGCCTTCTCGGACGACATGGACGGGTTGCGCAAGGTGCCGGACAACGTGCCGAACCAGGAGTTGCTTCGCGCCGCCCTGAACAAGCCGCTGACCAAGGTGCCGGACCCGTTCGGCACGCACGAGAGCTTCGGCGCGCACAACAATGCGATGCTGCGCGGCTTCCTCGACCGCTTCGGCTTCGACTACGAGTTCGCGTCCGCCACCGACTATTACACCTCGGGCCGCTTCGACGCGGCGCTGCTGCACATGCTGCGCAA
>CAZZZM010000325.1:0-1440 GCA_964658465.1 uncultured Nakamurella sp. | reverse complement strand
ATCGATTCGGTGAAGCTGTCGAGCCAGATCGTGCGCGCGCTGGGCGGCACGCCGCCGGAGGGCTTCAACTACGAGCTGTTCCTGGACGAGCAGGGCCAGAAGATCTCGAAGTCCAAGGGCAACGGTCTGACGATCGAGCAATGGCTCGGCTATGCCAGCCCCGAAAGCTTGGCGCTCTTCATGTACCAGCGCCCGCGCGAGGCGAAGAAGCTGCATTTCGACGTCATCCCGCGCCACGTCGACGAATATCTCGGCTTTCTCGAAGGCGCGCAGAAGCAGGCGGCGGCGGAGGACTGGAAGGGTCTGCTCGGCAATCCGGTCTGGCACCTGCACGGGGGTGCGCCGCCGGCGCCCGAGGTTCTCGCCTCCGCGTCCGGCGCCACCGCCGTGTCGTTCGCGATGCTCTTGAACCTGGCGACCGTGGCCAACAGCGAGGACCCCGCCGTCCTGTGGGGCTTCCTCAAGCGCTACGCTCCTGACGCATCCCCTGCGACGCATCCGCGGCTCGACGCGCTGGTGCGCTACGCGGTCGCCTACTATCGGGATCGCGTCGCGCCGTTGAAAGCCTATCGCGCCGCCGACGAGGTCGAGCGCGAGGCGTTGGAGAAGCTTGCCGACACGCTCGCGGCGCTGCCGCCCGGCGCCTCGGGCGAGGACATCCAGGCCGCGCTCTACGATGTCGCGCGGCCGATCCCGCGCTACCAGAATTTTTCGGCGAAGGGCGCGACGCCGGAACGGCCCGGCGTGTCGAACGACTTCTTCGCCATGCTCTACCAGGTGCTGCTCGGCGAGGAGAAGGGCCCGCGCTTCGGCTCGTTCGCCGCGCTCTATGGCATCGCCGAGACGCGCGCTTTGATCGCGCAAGCGCTGGCGGGCGAGCTCGTGAAGGTGGCGGCGTGACCGAGCTGATCCTCAAGATCGTCCCGCGCGCGCTGTGGCTCGAAGCGGAGGGAAACGGTCTCTTCCTCGGCGCGCCCGTCGATCGCGCCGACGGGTTCATCCATTTCTCGACGCGGGATCAGGTCGAGGAGACGGCAGCCAAGCATTTCGCCGGCGAGCACGACCTCCTGCTCGTCGCGGTCGATGCCGCGCGGCTCGGCGAGGCGTTGCGCTTCGAGCCGTCGCGCGGCGGTGCTTTGTTTCCCCACCTCTACGCGCCGTTCATCGTCGCCGACGCCGCATGGGTCAAGCCGCTGCCGCTCGGCGCGGACGGCCGGCACGACTTCTCCGGGCTGTTGTGAAGGCGCTGTGGCCGCTGGCGCGACCGCTCCTCCACGCGCTCGATCCCGAACGGGCGCATGACCTGACGCTTCGCGCCCTCGCCGTCCTGCCGCTGCCGCAGGCCGCACCGGACGACCCATGCCTCGCCGTCGACGCGTTCGGCCTGCGCTTTTCGAACCCGGTCGGCCTCGCCGCCGGCTTCGACAAGGACGGCACGAT
>CAZZZM010000324.1:0-2895 GCA_964658465.1 uncultured Nakamurella sp. | reverse complement strand
GCGGGAGAGATAAGCGGGTGCGGCTGACGCGCGCGCGCGCGCGGCGATCCCGCCCGACCTCCTCGCCGCCCTGTCGCTTGCCGCGACGAGCCCGCGCGCGCCCGGGCGTGCCGGCGTGGCGCGCGCCTCGGCCAAGCGCGGGCGCCCGGCCGGCGTGCGCCGCGGCACGCCAGGGCACGGCGTCCGCCTCGCCGTCGTCGAGACGCTGCGCGCCGCCGCGCCGTGGCAGCGGCTGCGCCGCGCGACCGCCCCGGCGTCCGCGGTGGGCCGCATCCTGGTCCGCCGCGAGGATTTTCGCGTCGCGCGGTTCAAGGAAAAGAGCGAGACGCTGACGCTCTTCGTCGTCGACGCCTCTGGCTCGGCGGCGCTGCACCGGCTCGCCGAGGTCAAGGGCGCCGTCGAGCTGATCCTCGCCGAGTGCTACGTCCGCCGCGACCAGGTCGCGCTCATCGCCTTCCGCGGCAACGGCGCCGAGCTGATCCTGCCGCCCACCCGCTCGCTGGTGCGCGCCAAGCGTGCGCTGGCCGGTCAGGCGGGGGGCGGCGGCACGCCGCTCGCCGCGGGCATCGAGCTGGCGACGCAGGTCGCCGACGCGGGGCGGCGACGCGGACAGGCCGCCGTCGCGGTCTTCCTCACCGACGGCAAGGCCAATGTCGGGCGCACCGGCGGTCCCGGCCGCGCCCAGGCCGAGGCCGACGCCCTCGCGGCGGCGCGGCTCTTCCGCGCGGCAGGCGCGGCGGCGCTGCTGCTCGACATCGCGCCCCGCCCCGGCGACGCCGCGGCCCGCCTCGCCGTCGCCATGGGCGCGCGCTACATCCCGCTGCCCTATGCCGACGCGCAGGCGCTGTCGCGCGCCGTCATGGCCGCGACGCCGAAGACCAGTATGGCGGCGACGGGCAACATTTGATCGCGCCGGCACGTTGGGCCGACGCTCTCGCCAAAGGACGCCGGATGGATTTTCGCCTCAGCCCGTTCCACCAGCGCCGCAGCCCGCTCAGGCGAGCGGCCACCTGGAGCCTGATCCCGCTCGGCCTGTCGGCCGGCTGGCTCGGGTCGGCTGCGCTGAAGGCGCCGCACGACGTGCCGCTCGACCTGCCGCTCGATGCCGAGATGACGCCTCTTAAGGTGCCGTTCGGCGAGCTGGCGACCTACGCGGCCGGCCCCTCGGAGGGCGTGCCGCTGCTTCTCGTGCACAGCGTCAACGCGGCGGCCTCCGCCTACGAGGTGCGCCCGCTGTTCGCGCATTACGCCAAAAGTCGACCCGTCTACGCGCTCGACCTGCCGGGCTACGGCCTCTCCGACCGGCGCGACCGCATCTACACGCCGCGCCTGATGACCGACGCGCTGATCGCGATGATCGAGCAGATCAGGGCGACGCACGGCGCCTTCCCGATCGACATGGTCGCGCTGTCGCTGTCCTGCGAGTTCGCGGCGCGCGCGGCGACCGACCACCCGACCTATTTCCGCAGCCTGGGGCTGATCGCGCCGACGGGCTTCGACTCGCGCCGCGAGGTCGAGGGGCCGGCCGGCTCGACCTACGGCAAGCCGTCGGTGCGCGACGTCGTCTCGTTCCCGGCCTGGGGGCGCCCGCTGTTCGACGCGCTGACCAGCCGCGTCTCGATCCGCTACTTCCTCGAGAAGACCTTCGGCTCGAAGCGCATCGACGAGGGTCTGCTCGACTACGACTGGGCCGCGGCGCACCAGCCCGGCGCCGAGCACGCGCCGTTCTCGTTCCTCTCCGGCTTCCTGTTCAGCAGGGACTCGCTGACGCTCTACAAGGAGCTCGCCATGCCGGTGTGGATGGCGCACGGCGTGCGCGGCGACTTCGTCGACTACAAGCGCAAGACCGAAGTCGCGGACAGGGCCAACTGGACGATCCAGGTGTTCGAATCCGGCGCGATGCCGCATTTCGAGCGGCTCGGCGAGGTCGTCGCCGTCTACGACGCCTTTCTCGCCAAGGTGGCCGGCTGATGGGCACCGCCGCCCGAGCGCTCGACTTCGAGCGCGACGGCCAGGCCTGGCCGAACCGCGACGCCAGCCGCTTCGTGCGCGCGGCCGGCATCGACTGGCACGTCCAGGAGATCGGCGACGCCGACAAGCCGGTGCTCGTGCTGCTGCACGGCACGGGCGCGGCGACGCATTCCTGGCGCGGGCTCGTGCCGCTGCTGGCGCCGCACCTCCGGCTCGTCGCGCTCGACCTGCCGGGGCACGGGTTCACGCAGAAGCCGCCGAAGGCGCTGCTCGAGCTGCCGGGCATGGCGGCCGGCGTCTGCGAGCTGCTGCGGGTGCTCGGCATCGACCCCGTCCTCGTCGCCGGTCACTCGGCCGGCGCGGCGGTGATGATCCGCATGGCGCTCGACTGCCGCATCCACCCCAAGGGGCTCGTCAGCCTCAATGGCGCGCTCACGCCCTACGGCGGCGATGCGGCGCGGATCATGTCGCCGATCGCCAAGCTGCTGTTCCTCAACCCGCTGATGCCGCGCCTCTTCGCCTGGCGCGCCGGCGATCGCGCCTCCGTCGAGCGGCTGATCCGCAACACCGGCTCGACGATCGAGGCCGACGGCGTCGAGCACTATCGCACGCTCGTCGCCTCGCCCGACCATGTCGCCGCGGCGCTCGGCATGATGGCGAGCTGGGACCTGGCGCCGCTGTCGCGCGACATGCACATGCTCGACGTGCCGCTGCTGCTCGTCGCGGCGACCGGCGACAAGGCGATCAAGTCCGAGGACGCCTTCAAGGTGCGCGAGAAGGCGCCGAACGCGAGGGTCGAGATCATGCGCGGGCTCGGCCACCTCGCCCACGAGGAGGCGCCGGGGGCGGTGGCGGAGATCGTGCTGCGCTTCGCGCGCGAGGTGGGGGCGATCACGGCGGAGACGCAGTCCACGGGTCGATGAC
>CAZZZM010000323.1:0-2897 GCA_964658465.1 uncultured Nakamurella sp. | reverse complement strand
CATCCTGCTGCCGATGATCAACGAGGCGATCTACACGCTCTACGAGGGCGTCGGCTCGGTGGAGGCGATCGACACGGCGATGAAGCTCGGCGCCAACCACCCGATGGGCCCGCTGCAGCTCGCCGATTTCATCGGGCTCGACACAGTGCTGTCGGTGATGCAGGTGCTGCACGAGGGCCTCGCCGACCCGAAGTATCGCCCCTGCCCGCTGCTGGTGAAATACGTCGAGGCCGGCTGGCTCGGCAAGAAGACGCAGCGCGGCTTCTACGACTACCGCTCGGGCACGCCGATCCCGACGCGGTAGATCTCAGGAGCCCCAGGGCGAGACGAGATCTTGCCGATTATGATCGCGCCTTACGCATCGCCTCCGAGGCCGCGTTGGTGTCGTGAACAATCAAAGGTCCGGCCCGGCGTTCTCCTGCCGGTGGGCGCGGATCAGCGCGGCGAGGTCGTCATCGGCATCGTCCGCGGTCAGTCGTGAATAGAAGACCTCGGCAGGCTCTCGACCCGTCTCTTGCGCCTCGTAGATCGCGAGCGCGCGCTCGACGATATCGGCGATCGACCGATTTTCCCGTCGCGCCAAACGATGCGCCAAATCCCTCGCTTTGGCGCTGCGCACAGACAGTCGAGGTTCTGCCATAGTCCAAAAGTAGCTTGAGCCCGCTCTGCCAACAAGATGGCATCTGGAGCGGGCGCTGGAGGACTTAAAGACTTCGCCTTGACCTGGAAGGACGAGGTCACCTAGCCGCGCACCGCGGCGTGGCCCCCGAGCCGGCGCACGCGCGTGCTGCCGCTCAGCGCTCGCCGTACTGCTGGCCCAGCGCCGCGGCGACGGCGCGGCAGGCCTCGCCCATGAACGCCATGGTGAGGGGCGGGCGCGGGAACGGCGGCTTCTTCGGCGGCGGCGGGTGCAGGATCGACGGCTGAAACCAGCGGGCCAGCGTCGCGTCGCAGCCGTCGCCCGACGCGGTCTCGGCCTGCGGCTGGCAGCTGGTCTCGCCCGGCGGGCAGAACAGCCGGATGTGGAAATGGTAGTCGTGGCCGAACATCGGCCGCACCTTTTCCAGCCACGAGCGATCGCCCCGCGCCTGCCGGCAGATCGCCCGCTTGATCGCCGCGTTGACGAAGATGCGCTGCACCTCGGGATCGGTCGCCGCGTCCTTGATGACCTGCATCGTGTCGGGCGTGAAATAGCGCGGATCGACGTCCTTGCGGTCGTTGCGCACGACCATCAGCGAATTCGAGAACTCGCGCTCCTCCCGCGGCATCCGATGGTCGGGCATCGGCCGCAGCCAGACGTCGACGTCGAGCCCGATCTGGTGCGAGGCGTGGCCATTGAGCATCGGACCGCCGCGCGGCTGCGCCATGTCGCCGATGAGGATGCCGGGCCAGCTCGTCGTGTCGTGCACGCGATGAGCGAGACGCTGGATGAAGGCGAGCAGCGCCGGGTGGCCGTAGAAGCGGTTGCGCGAGGGCCGCATGACCTGCCAGTCAGGCCCGTCCTGCGGCAGCGGCTGCGCCCCGGCGATGCAGCCGCGCGAGTAGAAGCCGTAGACGTGCGGCGGGCCCGCCGAGGGCTCGCGCTCGCGGCCGAACACCTCCTTGGCGGCGTCGCCGGGATCGGCGGGATCGGCGAGCGGCGCCAGGTCACGCGGCGTCATCGAGCCGCGGTCCTGCGCGAGCGCCGGCCAAGCGACGCCGGTCAGCACGAGCGCGAGGGCGAGACGGCGTCGTAGCATCTTGATCCCTTGAGAGCCTAAGCTTTCTGCCAAGCCGAACTCGAGGCCGCCGCCCCGGGGGCGTCCGCGCCGACGCTCAGAAGCCCGCCCGCTCGTCCTCGTGCCGCGTCTCGCGCGGATAGTCCGGCCGGCGCTCGAACATCGCGCGGGCGAGCGAGAACAGCGGCGAGGCGAGCCGGTTCACGTCGTCGACGCGCGAGACGATCTTGCCGCCGCGCGTCAGCTCCTTGTCGAGCAGCGCCATGGTCGGCGCGAGGCCGGGATCGTCGTCACGCAGCCAGCTGCGCAGGACCCGCGACCACACGATCACCAGACCCTGCAGCTTGACCGCCCCGACCGGCCCCTCGGATTCGATGCCGGCGGCCTCCAGCATGAAGCGCATCGAGTTGACCTCGAGCCGGTTGATCGCGGCGGCGGCCATCGGCGCGCGCTGCACCCATTCGACGATCCCTTCGAGACCGAGCTTGTAGGGCGCGAGCGCATCGAGCCGGCGCATCAGCACGTCGAACAGCCGCTCCTTGGCGGGCTCGCCCATCAGGTCGTCGGTCGTGCCGTCGAGCACGATGCGGTCGATCTTGCGCGAGAACGCCGAGAGCACGGCGCCCTTCGACGGGAACGCGTCGCGGAAGTCGGCGAGCGAGAGGTTGGCGCGGGTGGCGACGTCGGAGATCGTGATGTCCTCCCACGTGCGCTCGCCGGCGAGCTCCAGCAGCGCCTCGATGATCGCATCCTTCGGCGCGAGCTTGGCGGCGGGCTTCACCTCCTGCGGCTTGGGTCCCAAATCCGCGTGCGCGCTCTCGTCGGCCATCTGTGGTCCTTTTCTCGATACGCCAATATAGAGCGCCGGACGTTGCAGGTCCAAGCTCCCGTGCTCGGGTGCCGCGGATGGCCCGTGCGGTCGCTATCCCAAGGATGGAAAAGCGCTCCGTCGGGTACCAAGACGTGAGTGCGACGGCTCAGGGAGCGGCCGACAGCGGCGCGAGCGCTTGCGGCCGTCGCGCGCGGCCGAGGCCCTCCGGGCGTCCCATCGCGCGTAGGCCGCGCAGCACCCATCGCGCGATGGCAATCTGGCGCGGCAGGGCGGATGGCCGCACCGGATGAAACGCCAGCCGAGGGCTAGCCGCCTCGATGGCGGCCAGCGCCTGGCCAGCGAACGGC
>CAZZZM010000322.1:0-2910 GCA_964658465.1 uncultured Nakamurella sp. | reverse complement strand
CCGCTCCATGCTCAAACAAGCTGCTCACGGAATGGGCTGCAAAAACTATCTGCTTAAGCAATCGGCAGGCTCGTGCATTGTGGTTTCACAGCAAACAAAAGGACTAAACCCCATGGACCTGAACACCGACACGCACTTCCGAGAGATCGCCGACCACCGCGACGACGTCGTCGCCTTCGAGCGCGCCACGCCGGCCCGCAAGATCGAAGCGGCCAAGACCGTCGCCACGACCTGCGGCGAAGGCTGGTACCACGACGCCGCCATCGCGGCCGCGGAGCAGGACGCGATCGACGCGCGCGGCAACCCCTACCACCACTAAGCACGACCGCGCCGCGACGCCGCGGCGCGCAAGGCAACCCACCGCCGCCTCGTCGATTGGACCGGTTCCAATCTGCGAGGAGCGCGGTCATGGCGGCAGAAGCAAGAGCGATCGAAGCGGACATCCCCATGGGGATGACCCAGATCGGCGAGGGGGACGCGAAAGTCCTGCTCGTGCGCGACGCGAACGGGCTTCGCGCCTTCCAGGCCACCTGCCCGCACTATGGCGCTCCTTTGGCCAAGGGCGAGATCTGCGGACACACGCTCTATTGTCCCTGGCACAAGGCGGCGTTCGACATCGGCGACGGCGCGCTCGTCGCGCCGCCGGCGCTCAACGCGCTCGCGCAATATCCCATCCGCACCGAAGGCGAGTCGATCGTCGTCACGCTCGAGCCGATGGCGGCCGCGAAGCCGTCGGCGCGGGCGGACTCGCGCACCTTCGTCATCGTCGGGACCGGCGCTGCCGCCGTCGCCGCGGTGACGACGCTGCGCGACGAGGGCTTCGGCGGCAAGATCGTCGCGATCGCGCGCGAGGCCGGAGAGCCCTATGATCGCCCCAAGCTGTCCAAGAACTTCCTCGCCAAGCCAACCCCGACGTCGGCCGTCGTGCTCGACAAGAACTTCTTCGCCGATCACGGCGTCGAGGTCCGCATGGGGCCGGCCAAGCGGATCGATCCGGAAACGCGGACGGTGACCCTCGCCAACGGCACCGAGATCGTCGGCGACGCGCTGCTGATCGCCACCGGCAGCAAGGCGGTCGTCCCGCCCTTCGCCGGCCGCGAGCTGTCGAACATCTTCACCTTGCGCAGTCTCGATGACGCGGTCGCGCTGAGCGCGGCGGCGCAGCCCGGCGCGAAGATCGCGGTGATCGGCGGCGGCTTCATCGGGCTCGAGGCCGCCGCCTTTCTCACCAAGCGCGGCCTCTCCGCGACGGTCGTCTCGCCGGAGCCGCTGCCGCTGGCGACGCGGTTCGGCGACGACGTCGCGGCCGCGATCAAGATCCACCACGAGGGGACGGGCGTCCGCTTCGTGCACGGCAAGGTCGCCAAGTTCGAGGGCGAGATCTCGGTCTCCGGCGTGCGGCTCGAGGGGGGCGAGGTACTCGACACCGACCTCGTGCTGATCGGCGCCGGCGCGGCGCCGGAAGTCGACGTCGTCGACGCGCCGAAACATGCGAGCGGCGGTCTCGAGGTCGACGCGATGCTGAAGCTGGCGCCGGGCGTCTGGGTCGCGGGCGACATCGCCGCCTTCCCGGAGGCGCACAGCGGCACCGTCGCGCGCATCGAGCATTGGCGGCTCGCCCAGCAGCACGGGCGTCACGCCGCGCGGGCGATGATGGGGCACGAGGCGCCGTTCCGCGAAGCGCCGTTCTTCTGGTCGAACCAGGGCGACAAGCGGCTCGACTACGCCGGCTACGCGCCGGACTGGGAGCGCATCGAGATCAAAGGCGAGACGGCCAAGCTCGACTTCATCGCCTACTACATCCGCGGCGGGAAGGCGTTGGCGGCCTGCGCCATCGGGCACAATCCGGAGATGATCCGCTACCTCGACATGCTGGCGAATGACGGGCCGCCGACGGCAGAGATGCTCGCCTAGATCGCTGCCTGCTGCTGGAACCGGCTACTTCGAAAAGTCGAGGCCCATCATCCGGTACCGCTCGGGATCGTCGCCCCAGTCGGGGCGCACCTTCACGAAGAGGAACAGGTGGATGTTGTGCTCGGCCGCTTCGATGATCTCCTTGCGCGCGGCCGAGCCGATCGCCTTGATCGTGCGGCCGCCCTCGCCGATGACGATCTTCTTGTGGCCGTCGCGGGTCACGTAGATCGTCTGCTCGACGCGCGCGGAGCCGTCGGGCTGCTCCTTCCACAGCTCGGTCTCGACCGTCGACTGGTACGGCAGCTCGTCGTGCAGGCGCTCGAACAGCTTCTCGCGGGTGATCTCGGCGGCGAGCGAGCGCAGCGGCGCGTCGGACACCTGGTCCTCCGGGTAGAGCCAGGGGCCGGGCGCCATCATCTCGGCGAGCCGCGCGACCAGCTTCGGCACTCCGTGGCCCTTGAGCGCCGAGATCATGAACGTGTCGCCGAACAAGCCGCCCTCGTTGAGCTTGGCGGCGACGGCAAGCAGGCTTTCTGCCGGCACCGTGTCGATCTTGTTCAGCACCAGCACCTTCGGCGCCTTCACCTTGGCGAGGCTGTCGAGGATCGCGACCGTCTCCTCGGAATCGGGCTTGCGCGCGTCGACGAGGAGCGCAGCGACGTCGGCATCGCCGGCGCCGCCCCAGGCCGTCGCGACCATGGCCCGGTCGAGCCGGCGCTTCGGCGCGAAGATGCCGGGCGTGTCGACGAAGATGATCTGCGCGTCGCCGGCGAGCGCGATGCCGCGCACCAGCGCCCGCGTCGTCTGCACCTTGCGCGAGACGATCGACACCTTTGTGCCGACGGCCTGGTTGATGAGGGTCGACTTGCCGGCGTTGGGCGCGCCGATCAGCGCGACGAAGCCGCAGCGCCGTTCCTCGCCGCTCATCACCTGCCCGTCCGAATGCGTCTCCTCGCTCATGTGCCGTCCTCCACCGCCGCGACGCCCTCGCGTGCC
>CAZZZM010000321.1:0-2913 GCA_964658465.1 uncultured Nakamurella sp. | reverse complement strand
GGCCGCATAAAGAAGAACGAGGAAGCGCCTGTCATGACTCTGGAGGACGCCGCGCCCGGCGCCGGCTCGGCCGCTCGCGTGCCCGCCGCTCCCCTGCCCGCCACCGCAGCCCTGCCCGCGATCAGCCGCGTGCGCTGGGTCCAGCTCGGCCTCGGCATCCTGTGCATGGCGATGATCGCCAACCTCCAGTACGGCTGGACGCTGTTCGTCGACCCGATCGGCAAGGCCAACCATTGGGACCGCGCGAGCGTCCAATTCGCCTTCACGATCTTCGTCATCACCGAGACCTGGCTGGTGCCGGTCAAGTCGTGGTTCGTCGATCGCTACGGGCCGCGGCCGGTCATCGCCCTCGGCGCGACGCTCATCGCGACGGCCTGGGTCCTCAATTCGATCGCCACCACGCTGCCCATGCTCTACCTCGGCGCTGGCGTCGGCGGCTTCGGCGCGGCGGCGATCTACGGCACCTGCGTCGGCAACGCGCTGAAATGGTTTCCCGACAAGCGCGGGCTCGCGGCGGGCGCGACCGCGGCCGGGTTCGGCGCCGGCGCCGCGCTCACCGTCGTGCCGATCAGCAACGTCATCGCGACGAGCGGCTATCGCAACGCGTTCTTCTGGTTCGGCATCGGCCAAGGGCTGATCGTGCTCGCCGCCGGGATGTTCCTGCACGCGCCGAACATCCTGCATCCCGCCAAGCAGCCGCGCCTGCGCATCCCGCAGTCGAAGCGCAACTTCAAGCCGGCGCTCATGGTGCGCCAGCCGGTGTTCTGGCTGCTCTACGTCTGCTTCGTGATGGTCGCAGCCGGCGGCCTGATGACCGCGGCGCAGATCGCGCCGATCGCCGCCGACTACGGGATCGCCAAGTCGCCCGTGGCGCTCGCCGGCCTCACCTTCGGCGCGCTGACGCTGGCGCTGTCGCTCGATCGCATCCTCGACGGCGTCGGACGGCCGCTGTTCGGCCTGCTGTCGGACCGGATCGGCCGCGAGAACACGATGGCGATCGCCTTCTCGTTCGGCGCGCTGATGCTGCTGCTGCTCGGCACGCAGGGCCGCGAGCCCGCCGTCTTCGTCGCCGCCTCGGCCTTTTATTTCCTGGTGTTCGGCGAGATCTACAGCCTGTTCCCGGCGACCTGCGGCGACACGTTCGGTCCGAAGTTCGCGGCGACCAATGCCGGGCTGCTCTACACGGCCAAGGGCACGGCGGCGCTGCTCGTGCCGCTGGCCAGCCTGCTCGCCAAGGCGCACGGCTGGCAGGCGGTGTTCTACGTCACCGTCGCGTTGAACATCGGCGCGGCGCTGATCGCACTTCTGGTCTTGCGGCCGATCCGCGCCCGGTTCATTGCCGACACGGCTTTGATGCGGTGAGTCGATGACGCTTTGGATCGGTTTCAGACGCGCTGCAGCGCGTGGGTTCGGTCGCCTCGACGGGGCGACCATCGAGGTGTGCGAAGGCGACATGTTCGACGGCGCGACGCCGACGGGCGAGCGGGTGGCCCTCGACGCGGTGACGATCGACCTGCCCTGCCGGCCGTCGAAGATGATCGCGCTGTGGAACAACTTCCACGAGGCGGCGAAGAAGAACAACCTCGCCCGCCCCGAGGCGCCGCTCCTCTTCGTGAAGCCGCCGAACACCTATGCGCCGACGGGCGCGACCATCGCGATCCCCGCCTGCGCCGAGCGGGCGATCTTCGAGGCGGAGCTCGGCATCGTCATCGGCAGGGCGGCCCGCGACGTCTCTGAGGCCGACGCTCCCGCGCACATCTTCGGCTACACCTGCGTGAACGACGTCACGTCGGTGCCGATCCTCAACGCCGATGCGAGCTTCAAGCAATGGACGCGATCGAAGGGGCTCGACGGCTTCGGCCCGTTCGGCCCGGTCATCGCCACCGGCCTCGATCCCGCGACCCTCGTCATGCGCGCCATCGTCGACGGCACGGAGCGGCAGAACTTCCCCGCCTCCGACATGGTCTATACCGCCGCCCAGCTCGTCTCGATGATCTCGCGCGGCATGACGCTGGAGCCCGGCGACATCATCTCCTGCGGCACCTCGCTCGGCGCCGGGACCATCAAGCACGGCGCCACCGTCGAGATCGCGATCGACGGGATCGGGGTGCTCCGCAACCGGTTCGTGCTCGAGGGCGGCCCCGCCGCGTCGTGATCCGGCGCAACGGAGGGTCGGCGTCTTCTCCCCGCCATCAAACCGCTGCGAAGAGGCGTCAGGTCGGCGGCGAGATCGCGAGGGCGTGACGGGACTTTCCGGCCGCTTCCGCGTTGAATGGCCAAGGTTCTGATTGGCCGAGCCTATTTGGGGGAGCCCATGCGTTCCATTCTTCGCGCCGCCGCGGTCGCGGCCGCGGTCCTGATCAGCGGCGTCTCGCTCGCGCAGGCGAAGGTCAAGATCGACATCGATCTCGACAAGCAGACCATGCACGTCGAGGCCAACGGCAAGGACTTCAACTGGAAGGTCTCGTCCGGCAAGATGGGCTACGAGACGCCCGCCGGCACCTACAAGGTGCTGTGGATGGACAAGGACCATTTCTCCGACACCTACGACAAGGCGCCGATGCCGAACGCGATCTTCTTCGCGCCGGGCTACGCGATCCACGGCGCCTCGAAGTCGGCGTGGGGCCACCCCGCTTCGCACGGCTGCGTGCGCCTGCCCGTCGGCCTCTCGGCCCAGCTGTTCGAGATGGTGAAGAAGCAGGGCGCCGAGATCACGCTGACCGGCGGCAGCCAGGCCAACGTCGACGTCGCCGAGAAACTGAAGCACCGCGACGACGACGTGCCGCCGCCGGTCAACGCCGCCGCGCAGGGGCCGGACGGCTACGCCGACCCGGGCTACGCCTACGACGACCGCGGCCGCGACGACGGCTACCAGCCGGCGCCGCGCCAGCAGCAGCCGGCGATGTCGGGCTA
>CAZZZM010000320.1:0-2939 GCA_964658465.1 uncultured Nakamurella sp. | reverse complement strand
TCATGTCGCCGAAGAGGTCGTCGAAGATGTCGGCCATCGACGAGCCGAACCCGTCGCCGCCGCCAAACCCGCCGCCGCCGTTCTCGAAGGCGGCGTGGCCGTAGCGGTCGTAGGCCGCACGCTTCTGCGCGTCGGAGAGCGTCTGGTAGGCCTCGTTCAGCTCCTTGAACTTGTGCTCGGCCTCGACATTCCCGGGATTGCGATCGGGGTGATACTGCATCGCCGCCTTTCGGAAGGCGGCCTTCAATTCGATCTCGGTGCAGGTGCGCGCGACGCCCAGCACTTCGTAGTAATCGGCTTTGGCCATATCGGTCGTTCCCACGCCGATGCCCGCGGCCCCACGCCGCGACTCGACTGTTCATAATCTTTCCGGTCCGCCCTTACTCGTCTCACGACAAGGCCGACACAGAGAACCCACAAAAAACGGGCCGCCGAACGTTTCGGCGGCCCATCGATCCTGACTTTACGCCTTCGGGCCGATTAGGCGGACTTCTTGTGGTCGTCCGGCCCGACCTCCTTGAAGTCGGCGTCGATGACGTCGTCCTTCGATCCGTCGTGCGCTGGGCCGGCCTCGCCAGCGTCGCCGGGCGCGGCGCCCGCCTCGCCCTGCGCCTTGTACATCGCCTCGCCGAGCTTCATCGAAGCCTGGACGAGATCGTTGGTCCTGGCCTTGATCGCCTCGCCGTCGTCGCCCTCGAGCACGGTCTTCAGCGCGGCCACCGCGCTTTCGATCGCGCTCTTGTCGGCGGCGGAGACCTTGTCGCCGTAGTCGACGAGCGACTTCTCGGCCGAGTGCACCATCGCCTCGCCCTGGTTCTTGGCGTCGACCAGCTCGCGGCGCTTCTTGTCCTCGGCGGCGTTGGCCTCGGCGTCCTTCACCATCTTCTCGATGTCGGCGTCCGACAGGCCACCCGAGGCCTGGATGCGGATCTGCTGCTCCTTGTTGGTCGCCTTGTCCTTCGCCGTCACGTTGACGATGCCGTTGGCGTCGATGTCGAAGGTGACCTCGACCTGCGGCATGCCGCGCGGCGCCGGCGGGATGCCGACGAGGTCGAACTGACCGAGGATCTTGTTGTCCGCCGCCATCTCGCGCTCGCCCTGGAAGACGCGGATGGTGACGGCCGTCTGGTTGTCCTCGGCGGTCGAGAAGACCTGGCTCTTCTTGGTCGGGATCGTCGTGTTGCGGTCGATGAGCCGCGTGAACACGCCGCCGAGCGTCTCGATGCCGAGCGACAGCGGGGTCACGTCGAGCAGCAGCACGTCCTTGACGTCGCCCTGCAGCACGCCGGCCTGGACCGCGGCGCCGATGGCGACGACCTCGTCAGGGTTGACGCCCTTGTGCGGCTCCTTGCCGAAGAACGACTTCACGACCTCCTGCACCTTCGGCATGCGGGTCATGCCGCCGACCAGGACGACCTCGTTGATCTCGCCGGCGGTGAGGCCGGCGTCCTTGAGCGCCTTCTTGCAGGGCTCGACGGTCTTCTGGATCAGGTCGTCGACGAGCGACTCGTACTTCGAGCGCGACAGCTTCAGGGTCAGATGCTTCGGACCCGAGGCATCGGCCGTGATGTAGGGCAGGTTGATGTCGGTCTGGCTCGCGGACGACAGCTCGATCTTGGCCTTCTCGGCCGCCTCCTTGAGGCGCTGCAGCGCGAGCTTGTCCTTGGTCAGGTCGATGCCCTGCTCCTTCTTGAACTCCGCCGCGAGATACTCGACGAGGCGGGTGTCGAAGTCCTCGCCGCCGAGGAAGGTGTCGCCGTTGGTCGACTTCACCTCGAAGACGCCGTCGCCGATCTCGAGGATCGACACGTCGAACGTGCCGCCGCCGAGGTCGTAGACCGCGATCGTGCCGGAGCCCTTCTTGTCGAGCCCGTAGGCGAGCGCCGCCGCCGTCGGCTCGTTGATGATGCGCAGCACCTCGAGGCCGGCGATCTTGCCGGCGTCCTTGGTGGCCTGGCGCTGGGCGTCGTTGAAGTAGGCGGGCACGGTGATGACGGCCTGCGTCACGCCGGAGCCGAGATGGGCTTCCGCCGTCTCCTTCATCTTCTGCAGGATGAACGCCGAAATCTGCGAGGGCGAATAGGGCTTGCCGTCAGCCTCGACCCAGGCGTCGCCGTTGGTCGCCTTGATGATCTTGTAGGGGACGAGGCCGATGTCCTTCTTGGTCATCGGGTCGTCGAACGTGCGGCCGATCAGTCGCTTGATCGCGAAAAACGTCCGCTCGGGGTTTGTCACGCCTTGACGCTTGGCCGGCTGGCCCACAAGCCTTTCGCCGTCGTCCGTGAAGGCGACGATCGACGGCGTGGTGCGCGCGCCTTCCGCATTCTCGATGACCTTGGGCGTCGAGCCTTCCATGACGGCAACGCACGAGTTGGTGGTGCCGAGATCGATACCGATGACTTTCGCCATGTGTGCTAGTTCCTTTCATGTCGCAGAACCGCCGATCCCCGAAGCGGATCGGCTCTTGGGCGCTGTCAGTGGCGGACCAGTGCGCGCCCGGTCCCCGATGGGTTTGAGATTGGCATTGGCAAGCGAGGCCGCAAGGTGGCCGATATATAAGAGGGTGATTCAGACGCGCAAGCGACCGCGGACGCCTCTGCGATCGGGCTTTTACGGGACCGGCCAGGCATGAGCATCGCCCGCCGCATTGCGCTGGGCTTCGTCGCGCTTACGCTCGTCGGCACGGCGCCGGCGCGCGTGGCAGCGCAGATGCAATTGCCGGGCGCTCTTGGCGGCAGCCCCGTCGGCGCGCCGCCGCGGGCCAGCGGCAATGCCGGCGGCACCGAGGCCCCCAAGGCGCCGCCGAAGCCGATCATCGTCAAGCCGCCGAGCGAGGACACGATCCTCGGCCATCCGCTGTCGCTGAACGGCGACCAGGGCGCGATGAGCTTCGACAGGCAGGGCACCGACGTCGCGCTCTCGAAGCTGTCGCTCGTCGG
>CAZZZM010000319.1:1355-2941 GCA_964658465.1 uncultured Nakamurella sp. | reverse complement strand
CGGCGCGGGCTCAAGCACATCGTCGGCGGCATGTGCGAGACCGACTATTCCGGCTATCCCGATTGCCGCGACGACACGCTGAAGGCGATGCAGGTGGCGCTGAACCTCGGCATGGAGAGCCGCTTCGTCATCGAGACCCCGCTGATGTGGCTCGACAAGGCGCAGACCTGGGCGCTCGCCGAGTCGCTCGGCGGCCACGCGCTGGTCGACCTCGTCGTCGAGGCGACCCACACCTGCTATCTCGGCGAGCGCGGCACGCGTCACGCGTGGGGCTACGGCTGCGGCACCTGCCCCGCCTGCGCCCTGCGCGCCGCCGGCTGGGACAAATTCCGCAAGGGCCATGAGACGTGACGGCGCCCCGGGCAGCAAGGCCTGGAAAATCCGAGCCGATTGACATTCCGCCGCGGCGCCCAAAAGTATAAGTCGCAACTTCAAGTCTTATATTTAGGCAGTGATTAAAATGGCAGCATCGAGACCCAATACCGAAGACCTCGAGCAAGCCCCGTCCGCTGCCAAGACGCCTGCCGATATGGAGAGAGAAGCCGTTCTGATCGAGATGATGCTGTCCGGTCTCGATCTTCGCGCCAGCGCGGCGCAGGTCGGCTCGCCGATGCTGATCTACCTCGTCGATCTCCTCGTCTTGCGTGCGCACGAAGAGCTCAGCGCGCTCGCCACCTATTGAGCGCAACTGGCGGCGCGCCATAGCGCCAGCGGCCTCAGTGACGGACAGTGTTTGCTTTCGGACGAGCAGGGCGCCAAGACGGGGGCGCCTTTCGCCAAACGCCGGAACCGGAATGTCCGTCTTCACGTCTGCGCCGCCCGAACCGCCGCCGATCGAGACCTGCTATTTCTACCATACGACGACGATCCCCGGGCGCGGCACCGTTACCGGCGAATGGGATCTCGCACCCAGCATCGACGCTTATCTCGGCCACGTGTCCTTCGCCGGCAAGACCGTGCTCGACGTCGGCGCGGCGACCGGCTTCCTGAGCTTCCACATGGAAAAGGCCGGCGCCGAGGTCGTCGCCTACGATCTCTCGCCCGAGCAGGCTTGGGACATCGTGCCTCTCTCGGGGATCGACGCGACGGAGCATGCCCGCGTGCGCAAGGCGCATATCGGCGCGATCAACAATGGTTTCTGGCTCTGCCATGCCGCCCACGGTTCGCGAGCCCGGCTCGCCCACGGCACGGTCTACAAGATCGACCCTGCGACCGGCCCCGTCGACATCGCCGTCTTTGGCTCGATCCTGCTGCACCTGCGCGATCCATTCCTGGCGCTCCACAACGCCGCGCAAGTGACCCGCGAGACGATGATCGTCGCCGACATCCTGCCGGGCGGCCATGCGCTGTCGCGGGTCATCGCCGCGTTGATGGGGCGCTCGATGCAGTTCAAGCCGCGCTTCCGCCGCAACGGCCCGTGGGAGACCTGGTGGAACCTGCCGCCGGCGCTGGTCTGCGAGTTTCTGGGGGTGCTCGGTTTCGAGAAGACGGTGGTGACGTACCACTCGCAGAAGCTCACCGGCCGGAAGATGCCGATGTACACGATCGTCGCGACACGAACGAAGCCGACGGTGCCGCTGGGGTGA
>CAZZZM010000319.1:0-1255 GCA_964658465.1 uncultured Nakamurella sp. | reverse complement strand
GCAGAGGTGCCGGATTGCCGGGGTCTTCGTCGGTCCCTAGGCTGCATGCATGAGCGACGCAGATCCTAAAGCCCCCGTCCGCGCGATCGGCCTGATGACGGGCACGGTGCTCGACGGCAATATCGACATCGCGATGCTCACGACCGACGGCGAGCGCATCGAGACGTTCGGGGCCTGGACGCTCGCGCCCTACCCGCCCGGCCTGCGCGACCTGCTCGCCCGCACGCTCGACGTCGCCCGCGACTGGAATTTCGAAGGACCGGAACCCGCGCTGTTCGCCGAGGCGGAAGCGGCGCTGACGCGCGCGCAATCGGCGGCCGTCACGTCGTTCCTTGCGGAGAACGGTTTGACGGCGGACGATATCGGCGTCATCGGCTTCCACGGCCAGACGGTGCTGCATCGCGCCCCGCGCAACGGACGCCGCGGCGACACGCGCCAGCTCGGCGACGGCGCGCTGATGGCGCGGCTCACCGGCATCGACGTGGTGCACGATCTCCGCAGCGCCGACGTGCGCGCCGGCGGCCAGGGCGCGCCGCTCGCCGCCTCCTATCACGCCGCGCTGCTGGCCGGGCTCGCGGATGCCGCCTCGACCGCCGTGCTCAACCTCGGCGGCGTCGCCAACGTCACCTGGCGCGGTCGGGATGGCCGGTTCATCGCCTGCGACACCGGGCCCGCGAACGCGCCGATCAACGACTGGGTCGAACATGCGACCGGCGCGCCGATGGATCTCGACGGCGCGCTCGCCCGCAGCGGCACGGTCGACGAGGCGCGGCTCGAACGTTTGCTCTCCCACGAATGGCTGTTTGCGCCGCCGCCGAAGTCGCTCGACCGCAACGACTTCACGTGGCGGATGGCGGAGGGCCTGTCGCTCGCGGACGGGGCGGCGACCCTGACCGCCTTCACCGCCGGCGCCGTCGGCCGCGCGCTCGATCTGCTGCCGGAGCGGCCGAAACGCCTGATCCTCTGCGGCGGCGGCCGCCGCAACCCGGCGCTGGTCGAGGCACTCCGCGAGCGGGCGGGCGTCACGCCGGTGCTCGCCGAATCGGTCGGCTGGCGCGGCGACGCGATCGAGGCCGAGTTGTTCGCCTTCCTTGCCGTGCGGGCGCTGCGCGGCCTGCCGATCTCGTTTCCCATGACGACCGGCGTGCCCGCCCCGATGACGGGGGGCCGGGTGTCGCGGCGCCCGTGAAACGAAAATGGCGCCCCTCGCAAGGGGCGCCATCTCATGCTCGCGCGATCGCCTCAGTAGAAGCGG
>CAZZZM010000318.1:0-2957 GCA_964658465.1 uncultured Nakamurella sp. | reverse complement strand
ACGTCCTCGGTGGCGATGCCGCGGATCAGCTCGACGAGCTGCATCTTGATCGCCGGGTTCATGAAGTGAATGCCGATGAAGCGCTCGGGCCGGTCGGTCGCCGAGGCCAGGCGGGTGATCGAGATCGACGACGTGTTCGAGGCGAGGACCGCCTCCGGCTTCAGGTGCGGACAGACCATCGAGAAGATGCGCCGCTTGACCTCCTCGTTCTCGGAGGCCGCCTCGATGACGAGGTCGCAGTCGTTGAAGGCGACGAGGTCGGGCGCCGCCTTGATGCGGCCGAGCGCCGCCTGGACGTCGTGGCTCTCGACCTGTCCCTTTTCGGACATGCGGCCGAAGCTTCCCGCGATCCAGTCGACGCCGGCCTGCGTCTTCGCCTCGGTGACGTCGTTCAGCAGCACTTCGATGCCGGCCAGCCCGCAGACCTGCGCGATGCCGGTCCCCATCTGGCCGGCGCCAATCACACCGATCTTAGCGATATCCATCACGGATGAACCTGTCTGGGCCTCGCGGCGCTCCCGCGCCGTCTTTGCTGCCGGACCGCCACAAGACGCCTAGCCGCTCTTCTTGGCAAGCGCCTCGGTGAGCTCCGGCACGACCTTGAACAGGTCACCAACCAACCCGTAGTCGGCGACCTGGAAGATCGGCGCCTCCTCGTCCTTGTTGATCGCGACGATGATCTTCGAGTCCTTCATACCGGCGAGATGCTGAATGGCACCTGAAATGCCGACGGCGACGTAGAGCTCCGGGGCGACGATCTTGCCGGTCTGGCCGACCTGCCAGTCGTTCGGCGCGTAGCCGGCGTCGACCGCGGCGCGCGAGGCGCCGACGGCGGCGTGCAGCGTGTCGGCGAGCGGCACGATGACCTTCTGGAAGTTTTCGGCATTGGCGACGGCGCGGCCGCCGGAGACGACGATCTTCGCGCCGGTCAGCTCGGGACGCTCGGACTTGGCGATCTCGTCGGACTTGAAGGCAGAGATCCCCTTGTCCTCGACGCCGGCCCCGACGGCCTCGATCGGCGCCTCGGCGCCCCCGGCGCCCGTCGCCGTGAAGGATGCGGCGCGCACGGTGACGATCTTCTTCGGATCCTTCGACTGCACGGTCTGGATCGCATTGCCGGCATAGATCGGCCGCTCGAACGTGTCGGCGGAGACGACCTTGGAGATGTCCGAGACCTGCATTACATCGAGCAGCGCGGCGGCGCGCGGCATCGCGTTCTTGGTCGCGGCCGTCGAGGGCGCGACGATCGCGTCGTAGTCGGCGGCGAGCGAGACGAGCAGCGCGGCGAGCGGCTCGGCGAGCGCGTTGCCGTACACCGGCGCGTCGGCGGTCAGGACCTTCTCGACGCCTTCGAGCGCGGCGGCCTGCTTGGCGGCCTCGCCGACGCCTTCGCCCGCGACGAGGACATGCACCGGGCCGCCCATGGCGTTGGCGGCGGTGAGGGCCTTGGCGGTGGCGTCGCCGAGCTTGCCGCCGCCGACGTCGGCGAGAACGAGGATGGTCATGACAGCACTCCCGCGGCGTCGAGCTTCGACACGAGCTCGGGCACGTCCGTCACCTTGACGCCGGCCGAGCGCGTCGGCGGCTCGCTGGTCTTGAGGATGGCGAGGCGCGGCGTCAGGTCGACGCCGTGGTCGGCCGCCGACTGCTCGGCGATCGGCTTCTTCTTCGCCTTCATGATGTTGGGCAGCGAGGCGTAGCGCGGCTCGTTGAGGCGCAGGTCGGTGGTCACCACCGCCGGCAGCTTGAGCGTCACCGTCTGCGCGCCGCCGTCGACTTCGCGCGTCACGTCGACGCTCTCGCCGTCGAGCGCCACCTTCGAGGCGAACGTGCCCTGGCCCCAGCCGAGCAGGGCGGCGAGCATCTGGCCGGTCTGGTTCGCGTCGTCGTCGATCGCCTGCTTGCCGAGGATCACCAGCTGCGGCTGCTCCTGGTCGACGACGCTCTTCAGGATCTTGGCGACGGCGAGCGGCTCGACGGTCTCGTCGGTCTTGACGAGGATCCCGCGGTCGGCGCCCATCGCGAGCGCGTTGCGGATCGTCTCCTGCGCCTGCTGCGGGCCGATCGACACGGCGATCACCTCGGTGGCCTTGCCGGCTTCCTTGAGGCGGAGGGCTTCTTCGACGGCGATCTCGTCGAAGGGGTTCATCGACATCTTGACGCCGGCGAGTTCGACGCCCGACCCGTCGGGCTTGACCCTGATCTTGACGTTGTAGTCGACGACCCGTTTCACGGGCACGAGGATTTTCAAGGAGCTTTCTCCATTCGTTCGGAGCAAGGCGGCGGTTCGGATTTCCTCGACGAAGCGCCGCGCGTCCGTCACGAGCGCTTCGTAATTGCGCCATACCGGCGAGTCAACGCGGCCGGGAGGGGGAGCCTCGCCGCCCGCCGCGCGACCGGCCGCACCGGGGCCCATCTTGCGGAACGGCCGCGCCGCCATGATCTCAGGCGTTGCGGCCGCGTCGTGCGGTCCGATCCATGGAGAAAAGCATGAGCGGCTGGGGCAGTGCCACGCGTCAGGCTGGCTGGAATCAGGGCGGCTGGTGCCGCGGCGGCTGGGCGGAGGTCCGGCGCGACGAGCAGGTGAACCCGAAGACCGCCGGTCGGTGGACCGCCCTCGACGTCGCCCTCACGATCGGCACCTTCCTCCTGAGCTGGCAGGTCGGCGTCGCCTTCATCGCGCTCAAGCTGTGGCATCAGGCCAGCGACTACGACGGCAGCGTGCTGGCCTTCGCCGCCGACCGCTGGGACGTGCTGGTGCGCGCGGCGCGCCGGGTGCTCTCCGGCTCCGGGGTCACGCTGCCGTTCGCGTCGCGCTCGTCGGGCAACCACGCCTTCGACGCCTGGCGCCAGGCCGAGCTGCAGCGCATCGAGGCCGAGCGCAACAAGCTGCGCGCCTCCGAGCGCGAGTTCGCCGCCTACCGCGACGAACTCCTGCACGCCAAGGACCGCGAGGA
>CAZZZM010000317.1:0-2974 GCA_964658465.1 uncultured Nakamurella sp. | reverse complement strand
GGGGAGACGCGCGGGCTGGCGCCGCCGCTGATCTCCATCTCGGCCTCGGTGAGCACGGTGCGCAGCTCGTGCAGCGTACGCCCCCCGACGATCGCGCCGAGGAAGAGACCGTCCGGCGCGAGGGCGCGCCTGATCTGGACGAGCGCGCCGGGCAGGTCGTTGACGCCCTGCAGCGCCAGCGCCGAGACGATCAGGTCGAAGCGCTCCGCGCCGAGCGGCAGGGCCTCGAGGCTGCCGACGACTTCGGCGGGGCCATCCGTCTCGCGTCTCAAGGCAAGGGGTGCGACGCGGACGAGGCTGGCGCTCGGATCGCGGGCGGCGAGCGCCGACGCCAGACAGGGGCCTGGCGTGCCGACGTCGGCGACACGCGCGAACCGCCGCTTGATCGTCGCCAGCCGCTCTACGAGGTCCTCGGCCGCCTGGGTGAGGAGAAAATCGGCAGGCGTCCCGGCCGTGGCCGCGCGCGCGAGACGGCGGCGGCCGAGGGCGGTGTCGAAGATCGCGTTCGGGGGGCTCATGCCCCCACATATGGGGCGGACGCGGCGACGCGAAGCGGCGCGCCGTCGACGCACGAGGACACACGGCCGCCGGGGTGCCGGCGGACGTTCGATCGGGTGTCGGGGGCGCTAGAAGCTGACCTTCACGCCGCCGTAGAAGGAGAGCGGCTGCGCCACCGTGACCGCGTCCGCGTTGGGATTGGCCGCGGCCGCGTTGGCGGCGAGCGTCGGGCTGACGTTCGCGGCGCTGGTCCCGCTGTCGTAATAGGTGCCGTAGGTCGCGTAGCGGCGGTTGGTGGCGTTGTTGACGATTCCGATCACCTGGAAGTGGTCGGTCACCTGGTACGACGTGTGGAAGTTCAGCACGTTATAGAACGGCAGCTTCGGATTGAGGTTCGAATCGTCGCCGACGAAGTACTGGCTGCCGACGAGGATCGTGTCGGCGCCGAAGATCCACCGCGGCGTGATGTGGTATTCGAGCCCGATCTTGCCGAGCTGCGATGGGATGCCGGGGATCACGTCGCCCGGCCGCACGAAGATGTTGCCGTTGGCGTTGGCCATCGGATTGTTCGGCGAGGCGAACTTCGCCGAGAACTCGTAGCGCGCGTCGATGTAGGCGTAGTTGGCGTAGAAGTCCCACGGCCCGTGATCGTACATGATGCCGGCCTCGACGCCCTGACGCAGCGTCTCCGCCGCGTTGACGAAGAAGCCCTGGCCCGAGATCGCCGACGGCTCGCTGACGATGTCGTTGTCGCTCTGGGTGCGGAAATAGCCGGCCTTGTAGGCGAGGCCGCCGCCGCCGTAGGCGGGGGCCACCGGGATGATGCCGCGCGCGCCGCCTTCCACGGTATGCGAGACGACCTGCTTGAGCGGCGGGTCGGAGACGAGCGCCGTCTCGAGGATGCAGGGCTGGTACTTGTTCGAGCATTCGCTCTCGAGGGGCGTCGGCGCGCGGTTGGCTTCCGAATAGCCGCCGTAGACGGTCAAGGCCGGCGAGAACGTGTAGGTCGCGCCGAAGACCGGGTTGATGCGGTCGTAATTGCTGGCCGAATCGAGGTTGGCGTTCTGCCCGCTGAGATCGTTGAGATAGATGTTGGCGATGTTGAAGCGGGCGCCCGCGGTGACGGCGAGCGCCTTCGTCACGTTGAAGGTGTCGAGCGCGTAGAGGCCGATATAGGTGGCGTTCGAAGCGACGAAGGTCGAGTTGAAGCCGACGTTGCCGCGCGTGTTGATGATGTCGCCGGCGCCCGGCACGCCGAAGAACTGGTTCTGGAAGGCCGAGTTCAAGAGCCCGAGCGATGTCGTCGACGAGAAGTGCGTGTCGGAATTGTCGACGCTGGCGCCGGCCACGAAGTAATTGTCGTGGCCGTAGAACGTGTCCTTGTTGACGGCCTGCAGCTGGGCGCCCTCGCTCGTCGTGTGCGTGGCGGTCTGCGCCGTCGTGCCGTAGGCCGTATCGTCGGTGGCGGCGCCGAGCGAGGCGATGGGGCGACCGTTCTGGCCGAGGAACTGGCGTTGGCGCGCGGTCGCGTTGGCGGGGGCGTTATCGGCGGGGAGGCAGAGCGTGCCTGCGAGCGCACCGCCACAATCCTCGACGTCGGCGTCGTTGCCGTCGACATGGTATTGGTCGAACTGGCGGACATAGAAGTTCGTGCCGAGCGTCCAGTGGTGGCCGACGTCGAAGCTGCCGGTCATCTGGATCAGGCCGGCCGAGTTCTCTGTGGTCTGCGGCGTCGTGAAGACCGAATTGTACTGCCGGTTGACCAGCACCTGCGGGGTCACGCCCTGCACGCCGAGCAGCGAACGTCCGTACTGGCCGATGAAATGGACTTCCGAGTCCTGCGAGCGATAGCCGAGATCGGCGAACGCACGCTGGGCGTTCTGGGCGCCGAACGGCCGGTAGCCGCCGTCGCGATAGCCGTCGAAGGCGACGTAGAGGGAATAATTGCCGACCTGCTTGCCGTACTCGCCGTAGCCGTTGACGCGACCGTACGAGCCGCCGAGGATCGTGAAGTCGCCGCCGTGGAAGTTGAAGCCGTTCTTGGTCGTGAAGTTGATCGCGCCGCCGAGCGCGTTGAGGCCGAAGATCGGGTTGTTGGTGTAGATGTCCGAGCGGGCGATCGAGATCGGCGGGATCAGGTCGAGGTTGACGAGGTCGCCGAAGGCTTCGTTGATGCGGACCCCGTTCTCGTAGACGGCGAGACCCTGCGACGTGCCCGAGATGCGCGACACGTCGAAGCCGCGATAGAAGAGGTCGGGCGCCAGATCGCTGCCGTCGACGTTGATGGCGATGGCGCCGGGCACGCGGGCGGTGATCGCATCGGTGACCGACGGCTTGTACTGGACCTCGAAATCATGCGCCGTCACGGTCGAGACGTCGGCCGGGACCTTGTTGATGTCGATGCCGGCGTTCGCCGAGGTCGGCACCGGGGTCTGCGATATCTCGATCTCGGGAAGGGTGATGTTGCTCTGCGCGT
>CAZZZM010000316.1:0-3011 GCA_964658465.1 uncultured Nakamurella sp. | reverse complement strand
GCCGCGACCAGCGCCTTCGCGTCGGTGCGCGCGCCGAAACTGCCGCGCTCGCTGCCGAAGCCGCTGTCGCCAAGCCTGGCCTGCGAGGTCGTCGGCGGCGACGGGTTCATCGGCGAGACACGGGCCCCGTGGACCATCGCGCGCGACACCGCGGTGCTGGCTCTGCTCTACGGCGCGGGGCTACGCATCTCGGAAGCGCTCGGGCTCAAGCGCGGCGAGGCGCCGATCGGCGACATCGAGGCGATCACAGTGGTCGGCAAGGGCCGCAAGATGCGCCAAGTGCCGGTCATCGCCGCCGTCCGTCAGGCGGTCGAGGCCTATGTCGCGGCCTGCCCGTACACGCTGCCGCCGGAGGGCCCGCTGTTCATCGGAGTCAAGCAGGGGCCGCTGTCGCCGCGTCTCATCCAGCTCGCCGTCGAGCGGCTGCGCGGCGCTCTCGGCCTGCCCGACACGGCGACGCCGCACGCGCTGCGCCATTCCTTTGCGACGCATCTGCTGTCGCGCGGCGGCGACCTGCGCACGATCCAGGAATTGCTTGGCCATGCCTCGCTGTCGACGACGCAAATCTATACCGCCGTCGACGGGGCACGGCTGCTGGAAAGCTACCGCGCTAACCATCCGCGGGCACACGTTTCGACTTGAGCTCCAGGGCGCTCACGCCGTTCTGGCGGAGGCCTGCGCCAGCATGAGGCGTACATAAAACAAGGTGGCCTAGGTGACCGGTGCCGCGTCCGGCTAGCGCGGCGGGCCGCGGCTGCACACAAAGGCGGCCCAAGCGTTGGCCGCGGCGGGGATGGACGCTTAACACCTTCGATGTCGCACGGCGGCGCCGCAGAGGCGAGACCGCCGTGTAGAACCTTTGACCCCCTTAGTGGTGCCCCTGCATCGCCCAGACCACCGCGAATGCGATGAGCACGCAGACCACGCCGGCGATGAGCACATAAATCACGCCGGGCCGCGTCGAGCCCTGTCGCGCCTCGACGGTGTTGCGCTGGATATCCTGGTTCGGATCTGATGCCATCAGGCTAAGGCCTTTCTAGAAAGCTTGACCGCTGGTGCGGTCGGCGGCCTAAGCTTCGGCGAGGCGAAAGGTTCAGCCGGCCTTGCGCGTGGAACGTTTGGCCGCGGCCGGCAGCGTCTTTGCGGCGGCCCGCTTTGCGGTCGTCTTGGCCGCCGGCTTGGGCTTCGTCTCCGCCTTGCCGCCGGCCTTGCTCGGTTCGGCCTTCGTCTCCTTGTCGGAAGAGCCGCCGCCGCTGCCGCCGCCATCCTGGCCGAGCGAGCGGCGCAGCGCGTCCATCAGGTTGACGACGTTGCTCGGCCGCTCCGCGCCCTGGTCGGTCGGCAGCGGGCGCCCGGCCTGCTTGGCGCGGATCAGTTCGACGATCGCGTCCTGGTAGCGGTCCTTGAACTCGTCCGGCTTGAACTTGCCGGCCTTGGTGTCGATGATGTGCGAGGCGAGGTCGAGCAGCTCCTTCGAGATCTCGACCTTCGGGATCTCATCGAAATAGCCGCCCGCCGCGCGCACCTCGTAGGCGTAGCGAAGCGTGGTGCCGACGAGACCTTTGTCGCGCGGCTCGAGCATCACCATGCGCTCCTTGCCGAACAGCACGACGCGGGCGATCCCCACCATCTTGCGCCGCTCCATCGCCTCGCGGATGACCGCGAAGGCCTCTTCGCCGACCTTGTCGTCGGGGGCGATGTAGTAGTTGTTGTCGAAGTAGAGCGCGTCGATCTCGGCCTTCGGCACGAACTTCTCGATATCGATCGTATGGCTCGACTCGATCTTCACGTCGGCAAGCTCGTCGTCGGAGACGACGATGTAGTCGCCCTTGGAGACCTCGTAGCCCTTCACGCGCTCGTCGCGCTCGACGATGTCGCCGGTCTCCGCGTCGACGTACTGCTGCTTCAGCCGGTTGCCCGTCTCGCCGTTCAGCATGTGGAACGAAATCTTCTCGCTCGAGCTCGACGCGGGGTAGAGCGCCACCGGACAGGAGACGAGCGAGAGCTTGAGGTAACCCTTCCAGCTGGGACGCGGCGCCATGGCGCAAACTCCTAACGCAGCACTTCCGAAGACGAACGACAACCGGCGCCGATCCCGCACGGTTCCGGCGCTCGGAACCGCGCGGTCGAGCCCACGTTTCGGCGAGTTCAACATGAGAGCGTTAACAAGGAGACGACCATGCGCCGTGAGATCTCCGGCCCGTCCGACCTCGGTTCGCCCGACATCGGCGACGGCGGCCAGCCGGGCGAGACGCCTGTCCCTCCGGCGCCAGGCGAGCCGTCGCCGCCGATCACCGAGCCGACGCCGGACCCCGCCGACGACCCGTCGCCCGTGATCGAGCCCGATCCAGGAACGTCCGAGCCGCCGCCGATGGTGGCGTGAGGAACCGCCGTGAAAACACCGAGTTGACGCGACGCGAAACAGGCCCGTAAGGCCACGGCGAGGATCGAGGAAAGAGAAGCATGTCCGACAGAAAGAATTTCGATCGCGCGTCGCAGGAATTCGCCGACGATCTGGCGGCGTTGCGCGAGGACATCGCCAAGCTGACCGGGACCGTGTCCGGCATGGTGCGTTCGCGCGCCAGCGACGCGGCCGATCAGGCCTCGACCTACTACGATCGCGCGCGCGACCGCGCCCAGAGCCGTGCCGCCAAGGCCCGCGATCGGGTCGCAAGCCGCGCGTCACACCTGCGCGACGATCTGGCGGGCCGCGCCTCCGATCTCCGCGACGACGTGTCGGACCGGGCGTCGGACTATCGCGATCGCTTCGCCGACCATGCCTCCGACGCCCAGGAGCGGCTTGGTGCGTTCGGCTCCGATATCGAGACGAAGATCGAGAAGAACCCGCTGACTGCCGTGGTCGTTGCGGCGATCGCCGGACTGCTCATGGGGATGTTGAGCCGCTCCTTCTGATGATCGGCTTTCTCGCCCGGCTGATCGGCGGGGCACTCGACCCGCTGATCGACCAGGCCTCGACGGCAAGCGCGCGGCTTCTCAAGAAGCTCGCGCTT
>CAZZZM010000315.1:0-3022 GCA_964658465.1 uncultured Nakamurella sp. | reverse complement strand
GCGGCTCGGCGTGCCGTGGCCGAGCCGGCCCGACGGCTTCACCGACGAGGATGCGGCGAAGGCCGAGCGCTACGCCCGCGACGTCGAGGTGGTGGTGTGGACGCCGGGCGTGCCGGCGGGGCGGCCGCTGACGCTCGCCGTGCTGCCCGATTTTTCTGAGCTGACGGCGGCCGACGAGCTGGCGCAGGCGGTCGACATGGCGTGGGCGACTCTGGCGCCGCTCGTCGGCGCCAAGGGGGCGAGCAAGGACCTGAAGGAGGGCGTGCTCAAGGAGGCGCTCGCCGCCTTCGCGCGCGAGAAGCGCACCGGTATCGAGGCGTTCATCGACTATCTCGCCGAGCTTCCGGTCGAGGTGAGCCGCCAGAGCAAGGCGCAGAAGTTCGGGCTCGAGATGAGCGACCAGCTGCGCGCCAAAATCGCGGTCAACCCGCTGCTCAACGCCGCCGGCCAGCCGCTCGACCCGGCGGCGCTGTTCACCGCCTCGCGGCCCGGCGCCACGCGCATCTCGGTGATCAATTTCTCCGGCCTCGCGGCGGACGCCAGCCGGCAGGATTTCGTCAACCAGCTGCAGATGGCGCTGTTCACCTGGATCAAGCGCCACCCCTCGCCGACGCCGCGGCTCTACGTCTGCGACGAGGCGCAGAATTTCGCCCCCTCCCAGGGCACGACGCCGAGCAAGGCCTCGGCGGTCGCGCTGGCGCAGTAGGGCCGCAAGTTCGGTCTGGCGATGATCTTCGCCACCCAGGCGCCGAAGGGCATCGACACCAACATCGTCTCCAATTGCGTCACCCATTTCTACGGGCGCATGTCGTCGCCCGCCCTGATCGACGCGACGGAGGACATGATCAGGTCGCGCGGCGGCGCCGCACGCGACCTCGGCGCGCTGACGGCCGGGCTGTTCTACTTCTCGACCGAGGGCACGCCGGCGCCGGTCAAGGTGAGGACGCCGCTCTGCCTCTCCTACCACCCGCAGAACCCGGCGACGCCCGAGGAGGTCGAGGCTTTGGCGCGAGGCTGAGTGGCGGGGCGGCAGGGGGAAAAATTGGGGGCTTGGAGTTCGGCCGCCCCTGGGTTGCTTCGCCTGCGGCTCGCAATGACGGGGAAGGTCGGGGCAAGCGTGGCCGATCTTTAAGGTGGCCCTGCAATCGAGAATGACTATAAACCCCGCATGACTGATGCCGTCGTCGCCGACGCTCCCGGAGCGTCGCAGGAGAAGCTCCAGCTCGAGACCCCCGCGCCGCCGAAGCCGAAGCGCGGGCGCCCCAATCTCGGCGCCCTCAAGCACGTGCTGCCCTATGTCGCCCGCTACAAGGGCCGCGTCCTCGGCGCCGTGCTGGCGCTCACGGCCGCCTCGGCGGCGACCCTCGTCGTGCCGGTGGCGATCCGCCGCATCGTCGACTTCGGCTTCGCGCCGTCGAAGGCCGGGCTGATCAACTCCTATTTCGTCGGGATGATCGGCGTCGCCGTGGTGCTGGCGGTCGCCTCCGCCGCGCGCTACTTCTTCGTGATGACGCTCGGCGAGCGCGTGGTCTCCGACCTCCGCCGCGACGTCTTCACCCACCTCACCCGGCTCGATGCCAATTTCTACGACCACGCGCGCGTCGGCGAGCTGGTCTCGCGGCTCACCGCCGACACGACGCAGCTGAAATCCTCGTTCGGCTCCTCGGCCTCGGTGCTGCTGCGCAACCTGTTCATGTTCGCCGGCTCGCTGGTCATGATGTTTGCGACGAGCACTAAGCTCTCCGCCTTCGTCTTTGTGGTGCTGCCGGTGATCGTGCTGCCGCTGGTCGCCTCCGGCCGGATGGTGCGCAAGCGCTCGCGCGCCGCGCAGGACACGCTGGCCGACGCCACCGCCTATGCCGCCGAGAGCCTCGGCGCGGTGCGCGCGATGCAGGCCTACAACGCCCAGGGGGCGACCGCCGGCCGCTTCGCCGGCGCCGTCGAATCCGCCTACGCGGCGGCGAAGGGCGCGATCGTCGCCCGCGCCGCGCTGACCGGCGTGGTCATCCTGCTGGTCTTCTCCAGCGTCGTCGGCGTGCTCTGGCTCGGCGCGCACGACGTGCTGGCCGGTCGGCTCAGCGGCGGCACGCTGTCGCAATTCGTGCTCTACGCCGTGCTGGCGGCGAGCTCGCTCGGCCAGCTCTCCGAGGTGTGGAGCGAGATCGTCGCCGCGGCGGGCGCCGCCGGGCGCATCGGCGAGCTGCTGGCGGTGCGCCCGCAGATCGTCGCGCCGCGCGACCCGGTCCGCCTGCCGGCGCACCCGACCGGCGCCGTCACCTTCGAGGACATCGTCTTCGCCTATCCGACGCGCGGCGAGGAGAGGGCGCTGCACAACGTCAGCTTCAGCGTCCGCCCTGGCGAGACGGTGGCGCTCGTCGGCCCCTCGGGCGCCGGCAAGACCACCTTGTTCCAGCTGCTGCTGCGCTTCTACGATCCGCAGCTCGGGCGCATCCTCTACGACGGCATCGACATCCGCGCGCTCGACCCCGCCGACCTGCGGGCGAAGATCCGCAGCGTGCCGCAGGATCCGGTGATCTTCGGTGCGACGATCGCCGACAACATCCGCTACGGCCGCCCCGACGCGACGGTCGAGGAGGTGCGCCGCGCCGCCGAGCAGGCCGCGGCCGACCAGTTCATCCGCATGATGCCCGACGGCTACGAGACGATGGTCGGCGAGCGCGGCGTCACGCTGTCCGGCGGCCAGCGCCAGCGCCTCGCCATCGCCCGCGCCATCCTCGATTCCGAGCCGCTGCTGCTGCTCGACGAGGCGACCTCGGCGCTCGACGCGGAGAACGAGGGCCTGGTGCAGGGCGCGCTGGAGAAGCTGATGGCGCAGCGCACCACCCTCGTCATCGCGCACCGCCTCGCCACCGTGCTGAAGGCCGACCGCATCCTGGTGATGGACCAGGGCCGCATCGTCGAGGAAGGCACGCACCGCACGCTGGTGGCGAAGGACGGCCTCTACGCGCGCCTCGCCAAGCTGCAGTTCGACACGCACGGGCTGACGACGGCGGCGGAGTAG
>CAZZZM010000314.1:1169-3037 GCA_964658465.1 uncultured Nakamurella sp. | reverse complement strand
CCGGCCGCCCCCGCGCCGACCGCAGAGCCGCCGCGGGCGTTCGCCGACACCTCCGCCGAGGCCCGCGACCGCTACGCGCTGTGGATCGTCACGCCGGAGACCTACGCGCATTCCCATGCCTTCGACGACGTCGCCGAGACACTCAGCGCGGCCTTCGCGGCGCTCGGCTGGTCGATGCCGACCGTCCGCCGCGCCGGCGACCTTGCCGGGCGCACGCCGATCGTCCTCGGCGCGCATCTTCTCGGAGCGACCGAGGCGTTGAGCCCCGACGCCGTGATCTTCAACTTCGAGCAGATCGGCGCGACGGACTCGCCGTGGAGCAAGCCGGCCTATCTGGCGCGCCTCGCCGGCCAGCCGCTGCTCGACTACAGCCTCGCCAACATCGCGGCGCTCGAGGCGGCCGGCATCCGCCACGCCGTGCATCTGCCGATCCGCGGCATGCCGTCGGAGGCCGTCGCGCCCCCGGCGCTGGCCTGCGACATCGACGTGCTGTTCTACGGCTCGATCAATCCGCGGCGCGCGGCGATCCTCGACGCGCTGCGCGGCCGCTGCCTCGTCGTCAAAGCGCCGTTCGGGCTGTACGGCGCCGAGCGCGACGCGCTGGTCGCCCGGGCCAAGATCGTCCTCAACATGCACTATTACGACACCGCGATCTTCGAGGCGGTGCGCGTCGGGCCGCTGCTCGCCAAGGGGACCTGCGTCGTCAGCGAAGGCCGGCCCGACGATCCCGACTGCAGCGACCTCCGCGACGCGCTCGTGCTCTGCGCCTACGACGAGCTGGTCGACACTTGCGTGCGCCTCGCCCGCGACCCGGACCGTCGCGCCGGCCTCGCGCGGCGGGCCCGCGACACGATCGCCAGCCGCACGCAGGCCGACATCGTGCGGGCCCTCCTCCGATCGTAGACCGCGTCGATCACGGTCGAACCGCGGCGGCGGCGCGGCGTTGGCCGAGGATGCGCCTGTCCCCGGAGGCAACGATGCACGGCCACAGCAGCACTTTCGCCGTCCAGGCAGCCTCTTTCGTCGTCGCCTTCGCGGCGACGATGATCGCCATGTGGTCGTTCACGCGGGAGCGGCTGGCGTGGGGCGGCTTCAATCTCGCGATCGTGTTCGTGGCGCTGGCGGTGATCGTCGCGGCCCGTGCCCGCGACAGCGCCGGCTAGGCGTCGTTGTCCCGCACGGCCCTGTCGCCGACGGAGGGGATGACGCGCAGCCGCCGGACGCGGCCGTCGCGGTAAGCCCGGAGGAAGGCGTCGTAGTCGCGGAAGACGACGCAGCCGTTCGACTCCGGACGATTGTGCAGCATGTAGGTGTGCGTCAGCAGGCCGCTGCGGCCGAAGACGTCGCCGAGGATCGGCAGCAGCCGCAGCGCGTCGACGCCGTGGAAACGATGCTGGCGCGGCACGAGCTCGTAGAGGGCCGGCGGCGTCGGGCCGCGCATGCGCTGGCGGACGAAGCGCGGGTCGTCGGCGCGCTCGGCGAGCCCGGAATGCGCTTCGAGCCGCGACCCGTCGGGCAGCACGACGACATGCGCGGTGATGTCGTAGACCGCCGTCGGTCGCTCCGGCAGGCCTTCGGCGTAGGCGTAGCCGGCGATCGACGCCGCGACCCAGTCGCTTGCCGCATCGAACGGCGCGCGGCTATCCGGCACGGGCGGCGGCGACGGTGACGAGCGCACGGCGACCGCCGCAGGTGCCGCGACGAGAGGCAGCGCGAGATAGATCAAAGCCCCGACGAGCAGTCTCATCGCTTCGCTGCCTGTGCCCGATCGCCCGTTGTCCTCGAGGCCCGCAGCATAGGCCGCGGCGCGGCCCCGAGCGATGATCCGCCAGCCACACTCGACCGCGAAACGGCGACGACGTCGCCCT
>CAZZZM010000314.1:0-1069 GCA_964658465.1 uncultured Nakamurella sp. | reverse complement strand
ATGATCTTGCGCGAGAGCGCGATGTCGGCCGCGCGCGAGGTCTTGCGGTACCATTCGTAGCCGCCGCCGTCGCGGAACGGCGCGCGCGGCGAGACGACGACGAAATCGGGCGGCAGGTCGCGCCACATGGTGATCATGTCGCGCTCGTCGGCGCCGGCGCCGTGCAGCAGCACGATCAGCGGCGGATGCGCGCTCTTCTGCGCCGGCTCGTGCGCGACCATGGTGAGTTCGTCGGCCTGGGCGGGGGTGGTCAGGCCGAGGATCGCGAGGGCGAGGTGAAGGTCGCGGCGCGATCCCTTCTCCCGCAAGCGCGAGAAGGATCGAAGAAACCTCATCCCGCGTGGGCGACGACGAGGAGCCGGCGGACCTGGCCGGAATCGTAGGCGGAGATGAACTGCTCGTAGTTGCGGAAGACGACGCAGCCGTTCGACTCGCCGGAGCGGCCGCGCAGCATGTAGCTGTGCGTGAGCAGGCCGGCCCGCCCGTAGGTCGTGCCGCCGGTCGGCGTCATGCGCAGGGCGCGCACGCCGTGGAAGATCGCTTCGCGCGGGGTCAGCTCGTAGAGGTTCGGCGGGGTCGCGCCGCGCATCCGCAGCGCCACGCCGGCGGGGTTGTCGGCATATTCGCCGAGGCCGGAATGGGCCTCGAGCTTGCGGCCGTCGGGCAGCGTCACGGTGTGGGCCGAGATGTCGTAGACGGCGGTGTAGCGGTCGATCGCCGGACGCCCGAGTTCGCCGGGCTCGACGGCGGCGTAACCGAGCGCGGTGCCGGGCCGGGTGATCGCGCCGAACATCTTGTCGAAGAACGAGCCGCCCTGTGCCGGCGCGGCGGCGGGCGCGGCGGGCGCACCGGGGGCGACGGGCGCGGCCTCGGGCATCGCCGCGGCGAGGCGTCGGCTGGCCGAGGAGCGCGGGACGGACGCGAAATCCGGCCGCGGCGCCGGCAGCGGGATCTCCTTCATCTGGCTGACCAGCGGCGGCGACGGCGGCAAGGGCGGCGTGACGGCCGTCTCCGGCGCGTCGGCGGTCTCGGGCGTCTCGATCTCCGCGACCTGAGGCTGGACGACCTG
>CAZZZM010000313.1:0-3051 GCA_964658465.1 uncultured Nakamurella sp. | reverse complement strand
GACGGCGGCAGCGGGGCTCGGGGCGATCGAGGACGAGGGGTTGCGCGCCGCGCTCGCCCGGCTGGGAGCGCATACGGCGCGGGGTCGGTAGCGCGGCGTTACGCCTGCTCGAGCTCGATCAGCGTGCCGGAGAAATCCTTGGGGTGGAGGAACAGCACCGGCTTGCCGTGCGCGCCGATCTTCGGCGATCCGTCGCCGAGCACGCGGGTGCCCATCGCCACGAGCCTGTCGCGCGCCGCGCCGATATCGTCGACCTCGTAGCAGACATGGTGCATGCCGCCGCCAGTCTTCTCCAGGAAGGTCGCGATCGGCGAGCCCTCGCCGAGCGGGGCCAGCAGCTCGATCTTGGTGTTCGGCAACGCGACGAAGACCACGGTGACGCCGTGCTCGGGCAGGTCCTGCGGCGCCGAGACCTCGGCGCCGAGCGCGTCGCGATAGCGCGCCGCCTCGCCGGCGAGGTCGCGCACCGCGATCGCCACATGGTTGAGGCGGCCGATCACCGCCGATCCTCTCCCGCCGTGCGGATCACACCTCCACCACGAGCACGTGCACGTTGGGGCGCTTGCCCCAGGCCTGGTTGACGGCGCCGCGCACCGCGCGCTCGATCGCGGTCGAGACGGTGTCGGCGTCGCGGCGGCGCTGGCGCGGCAGGTTGTCGAAGGTCTGGAACAGCGCGGCATCGACCAGCGCGTCCATCGCGCCGCCGTCCTTGGTGCGCGCCGGCAATCCCGAGGTCAGCACGTCGGGGGTGCCTTTCATCTCGCCCTTGCTGTCGACGGCAAGCGCGATCGTCACGACGCCGGCGAAGGCCAGCGATTGGCGCTCGCGGAGCGATTCATCGTCCATGCGGACGAGGATGTTGCCATCGCGCGCGACGCGGCCGTGCGGCGCCTCGCCGACCACGCCGGGCTCGCCCGGCGCCAGCAGGACGATATCGCCGTTGCGCGCCTTGAGAACGTGCGGCACCTGCCGCTCGCGCGCGAAGTCGGCGTGCGCGGCGAGATGCACCTCCTCGCCGTGCGCGGGGATGGCGATCGTCGGACGGATCCAGTCGTAGAATTGCGCGACCTCGCCGCGGCGCGGGTGGCCGGAGGCGTGGATCAACGCGTCGTCCGACGTCATCACCTCGACGCCCTGCTTGGTCAGGTTGTTGATGATGCGGCCGACCTCGCGCTCGTTGCCGGGGATCGTCCGCGACGAGAAGATCACCAGGTCGCCCGGCGCGAGGCTCACCGTCGGATGCTCGTCCTCGGAGATGCGGGCGATGGCGGCGCGCAGCTCGCCCTGGCTGCCGGTGGCGAGCACGACAATCTTCTCGCGCGGCATGTGCGCGAAGGCGTCCGCCGAGAGGAACGGCGGCAGGCCCTCGAACATGCCGAGCTCGCGCGCCACCGTGGCCACGCGCTCCATGGCGCGGCCGACCAGCACGACCTGGCGGCCGCAGCTCTCGGCCGCCTCGGCGACGGCGCGCATGCGCATGGCGTTCGACGCGAAGGTGGTGACGAGCACCCTGCCCTTCGCGTGGCGGATGATCTCGGACAGCGTCACGCCGACCTGCGCCTCTGACGGGCTGAAGCCCTCACGCAGGATGTTGGTCGAGTCGCAAACCAGCGCGAGCACGCCCTCCTCGCCGATCGCGGCGAGGCGCGCCTTGTCGGTCGGCAGGCCGATGCCGGGCGTCTCGTCGATCTTCCAGTCGCCGGAATGCACGATCGTGCCGAGCGGCGTGCGGATCGCCAGCGCGCAGCTCTCGGGGATCGAATGCGCGACGGCCACGAACTCGACGTTGAACGGCCCGAGCGACACCTGGCCGCCCTGGGCGATCGTGTGCAGGTCGAGCCGCGGCGCGCCGGGCTCGTTGAGCTTCTTCATCTCGAGCAGGCCGACGGCGAAACGGGTCGCGTAGATCGGCGCGCCGAGCCGGCCCCAGAGGTCGGTGATCGCGCCGATATGGTCTTCGTGCGCGTGGGTGATGCAGATGCCGACGAGGTCGCCGCGCATCTTCTCGATGAAGGTCGTGTCGGGCACGATCACGTCGATGCCGGCCTGCTCGGGGCCGGCGAAGGCGATGCCGCAATCGACCATCAGCCACTTTCTCGCCCGGCGCGGCCCGAACCCGTAGAGGGCCATGTTCATCCCGATTTCGCCGAGCCCGCCCAGCGGCACGAACACCAGCTCGTCCGCCGTCTCAATCATTCGTCATGTCGCTTTCCGATCGTCGCCGCCGTCGGCGGTCCTGCGTATTTTGTTAAGCTTCCATAGCACCGGCAGCGAGGCCGGGTAAGAAAACATCGCCCGCGTCGATTGCGATATGGTCCGGTCCGCTCGCGAGGAGAAGGCGTCCTGCGGCATCGAGTCCACGAAACGTGCCAACGACCGGCGCCCGCCCGGGCATCGTGACGGTGATGCGGGCGCCGAGCCCGGCGGCGCGCTCCAACCAGGCCGCGCGGATCGCCGCGAAGTTCTCGCCGCGGCGCCAGAGCGCCAGGCCGCGCGCCATGGCGTCGGCCAGGGACGCGAGCACGGCCGCGGCCTCCGGCGCGGGGTCGCCGGCGGCCCGCAGATCGGTCGCGCGATAGGCGAGGTCGTCCGGGTGCGAGACGCAATTGACGCCGACGCCGATGATGCAGGCGAGGCGGCCGTCGGCGAGCCCCGCGCTCTCGAGCAGGATGCCGGCAAGCTTCGCGCCGGCGAAGACCGCGTCGTTCGGCCATTTGATCTGCAGGCGCTTGTCGCCGGAGAGGCGGGCGCGCAGCGTCTCGCAGAGCGCGACGCCGGCGACGAAGCCGAGCTGCGGGGCGAGCGCGAGCGGCGACGGATCGATGAGCGCGAGGCTCGCGTAGAGATTGCCCGGCGGCGACGTCCATGACCGGCCCTGGCGACCGCGGCCGCCGGTCTGGCTCGCGGCGGTGACGATGAAGCCGGACGGCTCGCCGGCCCTCAGTCGCGCCATCGCCTCGTCGTTGGTCGAGCCGAGCGAGTCGTGGGCGTAGATGCGGTAGGGGGTCATGCGCCGCAGCCCTTCCTTCTCCCGCTTGCGGGAGAAGGTGG
>CAZZZM010000312.1:0-3077 GCA_964658465.1 uncultured Nakamurella sp. | reverse complement strand
GTCAAGGACGGCCGCGTCGTCAAGGGCGTCAATTTCGTCGACCTGCGCGACGCCGGCGACCCCGTCGAGGCGGCGATCGCCTATGACGCAGCCGGCGCCGACGAGCTCTGCTTTCTTGACATCACCGCAAGCCACGAGGCGCGCGGCACGCTGCTCGACGTCGTCGCGCGCACGGCGGAGGCCTGCTTCATGCCGCTCACGGTGGGCGGCGGCGTGCGCAGCGAGGCCGACATCCGCGCGCTGCTGCTCGCCGGCGCCGACAAGGTGTCGATCATGACCGCCGCCGTGCACGACCGCGACTTCGTCCGCCGCGCGGCGGAGAAATTCGGCAACCAGTGCATCGTCGTCGCCATCGACGCCAAGCAGGTCGCGCCCGGCCGCTGGGAGATCTTCACCCACGGCGGCCGCAAGCCGACGGGGATCGACGCGGTCGCCTATGCCGAGGAGGTCGTCGCGCTCGGCGCCGGCGAGATCCTGCTGACCTCGATGGACCGCGACGGCACGAAGTCGGGCTTCGACCTCGCGCTGACGAAAGCCGTGTCGAGCGCCGTCGCCGTGCCGGTGGTCGCCTCCGGCGGCGTCGGCACGCTCGACCATCTCGTCGAAGGCGTGCGCGACGGCGGCGCCACCGCCGTGCTCGCCGCCTCGATCTTCCATTTCGGCGAGTTCACGATCGGCCAGGCCAAGCGCCGCATGGCCGAGGCCGGCCTGCCGATGCGGCTGGATGGGCTTGGGTAGAACCGAAGCTCATCCTTCTCCCGCGTGCGGGAGAAGGTGGCCCGACGCAGTCGGGTCGGATGAGGGATGTTCCAGCACAAGCTCCTGCTCGGGGGCCCCCTCCGCCCGACATCCCTCATCCGACCCCGCTTCGCGGGGCCACCTTCTCCCGCAAGCGGGAGAAGGGGGGCGCTACGCTCTTGCAAGTTGCATCGGTCCTGCCGATAACGCGACGGTTCGTTAGTCGATTTCGGATAGACCGCCATTACCTACGTTCCAGCGCCCGACAGCTTGGGGGAGGCTTTTCCTGGCGCTGCGCGGGCGAAGCCGAAGACCCGCCGCCAGAACGGGGGCGGCCTGAGACGGCGCTGGAAGGACGACGACGGTCTGATCTACGAATGGGATTACGCGCACGGGAACGTCGAGGTCTACGATCCGCAGGGGCACCATCTTGGTGACATGTCCTATCCGGAGCGAACGCCGATCGACGGGCCCGTCCGTGGCAGGAGGGTAGAGCCGTGAGCCAATCACTCCAGGTGGCGGGATACGACAAGCGGACGGAACGGCTGAGCGTCTGCCATCCTCTGCCCGAGACGCTTGCCGAGGCGGCGCGTTCGCTCGCAAGCGTCGGCGCCGACGACGATGGCGGCGGCAGCTATCCGCTCGAGCCGCAGGCGGCGGTGTCCCTGGGCCTGAAGATGAATCAGGGCCTCAACCCCGATCTCTACGACTGGTTCTTGGAGCCCCGGGGCGACTGACGGCAGTCGCGGCCGCGACGACCGGCTCGATTGCGCCCGCGTCCGCCGCACCGTAAAAGCGCGTATGTCCGAGCGCGCCCTTCAGCCCAGCCCGATCGCCCCTTTCGGGGCGCCGTTCCGATGGCTCGGCAGCCTCGCCAATCCGGCGAAGTTTCTCCGCGTGGCGGGCCGGCTGATCCCGTGGCTCGCGGCGCTCACGGCGCTGCTGCTCGCCGTCGGCCTGTCGCTCGCCGCGGTCGGGCCGGCCGACTACCAGCAGGGCTACACGGTCCTCATCATGTACATCCACGTGCCGTCGGCGTGGAACGCGATGTTCATCTACTCGGTGATGACGGTGGCGGCGCTCGGCACGCTGGTGTGGCGCCATCCGCTCGCCGATGCCGCGCAGAAGGCCGCCGCGCCGCTCGGCGCCGGCTTCACGCTGATCTGCCTCGCCACCGGCTCGCTGTGGGGCAAGCCGATGTGGGGCACCTGGTGGGTGTGGGACGCGCGGCTGACGTCCGTGCTGATCCTGTTTCTCATCTACATCGGGCTCGTCGCGCTGTGGCAGGTGTTCGAGGACGCGGCGCGTGCCGCCCGCGCCGCGGCGATCTTCACGCTGACGGCGTCGGTGATCATCCCGATCATCCATTATTCCGTGCAATGGTGGAACACGCTGCACCAGGGCTCGTCGGTGTTCCTCACCGGCTCGACGGTGGCGAAGCCGATGCTGTGGCCGCTGCTCATCATGGCCGTCGCCTTCACGCTGCTGTTCTTCACGCTGCACCTGGCGGCGGTCCGCAACGAGATCCTGCGCCGTCGTCTGCGCCGGCTCACCATCCTGCAGGCGTCCGAGGCATGATCGAGCATTCCTCGCACGCCGGCTTCATCATCGCCGCCTATGTCGTCGCCGGGATCGTCATCGCCACGATGGTCGGCTCGACGATCCTCGATTATCGCGGGCTGCGCCGCGCCCTGGCGCGCTTCGGCACGCGCGGGCTCGACAACCGCGAATGAGCGAGCCCTCCGTCGCCGACGACGAGGTCGTCGAGGTCCGGCGCCGGCGCTCGATGCTGGTCTTCCTGCCGCTCGTCGCGTTCCTGGCGCTGGCGGGGCTGCTGCTTGCGCGGCTGTTCTCCGGCGACGCCTCGATCCTGCCGTCGGCGCTGATCGGCAAGCCGGCGCCGACCTTCGCGCTGGCGCCGGTGGCCGGCGTCGACAAGCCCGGCCTCGCGACCGCCGATCTGACCAAGGGCGGCGTCACGGTCGTCAATGTCTTCGCCTCGTGGTGCGGGCCGTGCCGCTCCGAGGCGCCGCAGCTCGGCGAGCTGGCGCGCCGCGGCGTGCATCTCGTCGGCATCGCCTACAAGGACAAGCCGCAGGACACGCGCCGCTTCCTCAACCAGCTCGGCGACCCCTACGCCAGGATCGGCGCCGACGAGGACGGCCGCGTCGGCATCGACTTCGGCGTCTACGGCGTGCCCGAGACCTACGTCGTCGACGGCCAGGGCGTGATCCAGGCCAAGATCGTCGGCCCGCTGACCGACGACAACGTCAAGGCCGAGCTGCTGCCGGCAATCGCCAGGGCCGCGGAAGCCAAGCCACCGGCCTGAGCCACCGGCC
>CAZZZM010000311.1:0-3096 GCA_964658465.1 uncultured Nakamurella sp. | reverse complement strand
GCGCACTTCCGGCCGGAGTTCCTCAACCGCGTCGACGAGATCATCCTGTTCCACCGCCTGCGGCGGCAGGACATGGGCGCGATCGTCGACATCCAGCTCCAGCGCCTGGCCAAGCTCCTGGAGGATCGCAAGATCGTCCTCGACCTGTCGCCCGACGCGCGCGCCTGGCTCGCCGACAAGGGCTACGACCCGGCCTACGGGGCGCGGCCGCTGAAGCGGGTGATCCAGAAGGCGGTGCAGGATCCGCTTGCCGAGAAGCTGCTCGCCGGCGAGGTGCGCGACGGCTCCGAGGTGACGATCGGCGCCGGCCCGGACGGGCTGATCATCGGCGACATCCCCGGTGCGGGTCTCGCCGGCAAGCCGGTCGAGCCGGGCTCGCGCGCGCTGCACTGACGTCGGTCGACGTCGAACCGGAGGGGCCCAACGGCCCCTCCGCGTCACGTTGTGCCGGACGACGTGGCGCTCGCCATCTTGTCGTAAGCGGCCGCCACGACGCGATCGAGATCGCGCCGCGTCGCATCGCCGAGCGCCGTGTCGAGCCGGGCCTGCGCCGCCGCCCACAATGGCACCGCCACATCGAGCTTGGCGCGACCGGCATCGGTCAGCCGGACGAGGCGGATGCGTCGGTCCGGCCCGGCGCGCGTCGCGACCAATCCGTCGGCGAGAAGCGGCGCTAGCGTGCGCTTCAGCGACGTCGGATCGACGCCGACGCGGTCGGCCAGCGTGCCCATGGCGCATCCGGCCTCGCCCATCGCGGCGCTGCCGAAAAGGTTGGCGAGCACACCGAACTGGCCGATTGTCACGGCGGCAGGCTTGAGGCTCTCCTCGTAGATCTGCGTGGCCTTTCGGGCCGCCCTGCGCAGGCGCAGGCAGCTGCAGCCGCTGACCTCGCGGATGTCGCGGCCGCCGATCTCGAGCGCCGCGTGCGGTTTCGCCGACATGCGATCGAGCCTTAGGGGAAGCAGCGGCCGAAGGCGAGAAGCAGCTTCGGCGAGCCTTTCAGGCGAAGCTTGCGGGTCGCGAGCAGTCCGGCGATCCCACGCTCCTTGCGAACGAACTGCAGCCAGGCGGTGCTGTCGACACGCACGACCAGGTCCGGCGTCCCGACGAGCCCTGGCGTCACGGTGAGATCGCGCGCGTGGATGCGGATCGTCGCGTCCTGCGCCTCCTTGCCGGTGAAGATGAAGTGATAGCTTGCCGACAGATCGGCCGCCTTGGCACGCTGGAAGGTCAGCTTGATCCCCATGAGAAAGCCGGGGACGCTCTGCGCCCGCAAGCTCGGGCGCACGCGCCGGCGCGTCTTGTGCGGAAAGCGCTTCTCCACATGCGCCTCGGCGTCGGTGCCGGCGACGACGTAGACGGGCTCGAGCTTGTCGGTCAGCGGCTTGAGGACGTCGCGCTTGAAGCCGCCCTTGTCCTCGAGATACGGGCCGATGACATCCTCGCCGGCGGGACAGACGGCGATGCAGTAGGCCGCCTTGTAGTTCGCGCCGAACGACAGGCTCTGCCACATCGACGCCTGCTCGGAGGGCGGCAGGCTTTTCTGCAGGGCGAGCCCGTCCTTGGCGTCGGCGATCGTCTCGGTCCAATCGCTGAACCCGCCCATGAACTCGCGATAATTGTGCGTCGCGCAGGCGGAGAAGTTGAAATAGCCGTCCGGCTCGATCGCGCCGACGGGGCAGGCTGCGACGCAAAGCTTGCATTCCAGGCAGGGGTTGAACGCGACGGGGTGCGTCTCAGCGTCGACCTCAGCGGCGACGAGGATCGTCCCGAGCGCGATGAAGCTGCCGAACCTCGGGTGGATGACATTGCGGTGGATGCCGACCTGGCCGAGGCCGGCGGCGACGGCGATCGGCTTGTGCGAGACGACCCAGATGCGGCCGGGAAAGCGGTCCATCTCCATTGGAAAGCCGGCGGAGGGATTGAGCGCGCGGATGCCTTCGCGCTCGAGCGCCGTGGCGATCGCGTGCGCGACGTCGTTCACGTGATGATAGGAGCGGTGAAACTCGAGGTTGCCGACCGAGCGCATCGGGGTGCGGATGTCCTCGCGATGCAGCCGCGTCACGATCGAGACGAAGGTGCGCGTGCCGACGAGCGCGGCCAAGGCATGCGGGCGCTCCGACGCGACCTCGTCGCGGTCGATCGAGACGAAGCCGACATCGTCGGCGCCCGCCTCGCGACAGATGCGCCGCAGGCGATCGGCGTCGATGCTCGCGGGCGCCGCCGCCGCGGGGCGCGCGCGGACGGCCTGGACGGTCGGATGGTCGTCGAGAAGTGCCATGAAGCCTCCACCGGCAAAATTAGCTGCATATACAGATTTAGTCAAAAGCGCATCATCGCGTGTGATCCGCTTTGGCTCCCGCAAGCTCGACACGCCGCCGCCCAGCGCCATCTAGGGCACGCCGAATGGCTGCTCCTAGCCGGCCACGAGCATTGCGAATTCGAGCCGGCAAGGCGCGTGAAGGTGGAACGGCGAGAACTTTCGGCAGGCGAAATGCTTGTCGCCGTCAAGGTCGCCCGATCCCAGCTTCGAACGAAGGAAGACGCTTATGGAGCCCATGAAACCCATGAAACCTATGGAGCCCATGAAGCCGATGGATTTCGGCGATCCGTGGTGGCCGGCCGATCTCGGTGAGCCGTCGTCGACCGGCGGCCAGAACGACATGCGCTACGCGTTCTTTCCGAAGGCGCATCGGCTGCTGATCGAGCGCGACGGCAAGCGGACCACCTACGACAGCGGCGACCACGAGATCACCGGCGTCTCGCAGCAGAACAGCGGTTCGCCGAGCTTCTCGACGCAGCACGGCGAGGTGCGGCTCGACGACCTGAAGGTGGTTTGATGACCACCAGCGACGGCGGCCCGACCGACGAGGGCCGCGCCGAGGTCGAGGCGCTGGCGCGTCGCCACGACGTCTCGCCAGAGGCCGTCCTCGTGCTGCTGCGGGCGCTGGAGCGCGGCGGTGGCGAGCAGGCGCAGTTCTCCCATCCCGACCTCGGCGGCATGGGGCAATGGTCGCGGCGCGGGATGATCATGGTCGGCGACATGTTCAACGATGCGCTGAAAGCTCGCGTCGACGCCCTCTGCCGCGAGACCGC
>CAZZZM010000310.1:1527-3155 GCA_964658465.1 uncultured Nakamurella sp. | reverse complement strand
GTGCCCGCGTTGAACCTGCGCACCGCCTCGCCGGAGATGCTGGTCGACATCAACGCCCTCGAAGAGTTCCGTGATCTTCGCCTGGTTGGCGAGGGCAGCGGGCGACGCCTGCGCATCGGCGCTCTCGTGCGCCACGTCGAGATCGAGCATTCGCCGCTCGTCGCGGACGTCGCGCCGCTGCTGCAGGAAGCGGCCGCCCACGTCGCCTACCCGGCGGTGCGGAACCTCGGCACGTTCTGCGGCAGCTTGGCGCTCGGCAATCCGGCCTCGGAATTTCCCATGTGCGCGCTGGCACTCGAGGCGGACCTGCTGATCGCCAGCCGAGAGGGTCGCCGCACGATCGCCGCGCGCGATTTCTTCGTCGGCTACGAGCGGACCGCGCTGCGGTCGAACGAGATTCTGATCGGCTGCGAGGTGAAGACCCAAGACGCAGACTGGCGCCATGGCTTCATCGAGTTGCGTCGCGGCACGGGCTGGGCGTCGGTCGGGGTAGGGTTGCACGGGCGGCCGGCCGCGCATGGCGGCTTCGCCGAGATCACGATTGCCGTCCTTGGCGGAGCCGATCGGCCGATCCTGGCGCCGCGCGCCGCCGCCGCGCTCCTCGATCCGACGATTGCACCGGCGGAACGCGTGCGGCACGCGCAGGCGGCGCTGGCAGACGACCTCGACCTGCAGCCCTCGCCGACGATGACGGCGGCGACGCGCCTGCATCTCGCTCGCGTCCTCTTGGGTCGCGCCTTCGCGCAGGCGTTGGAATCACAGCGAGGCGCCGATGTCGGCTGAACCGAGAGCTGTCCGCCTGACGGTGAACGGCGTCGCGACGACGCTTGTCGTCGAGCCGCGCATGCATCTCGCCGATGCTTTGCGCACGAAGCTCGGGCTCACCGGCACGCATGTCGGCTGCGAGCACGGCGTTTGCGGCGCCTGCACGCTGATGCTCGACGGCTCCACCGTGCGCAGCTGCCTGGTCCTCGCAGTGCAGGCCGAGGGCCGTTCCGTTGAAACGATAGAGGGGCTGAGCGAAGCGGCCGACCCGATCCTCACGGCGTTGCAAGACGCTTTCGTCGAGCGCAACGCGTTGCAGTGCGGCTTCTGCACGCCGGGCATGCTGGCGAGCGCGCTGGAACTTCTTCGCGACAACCCCGCGCCTGACCGCGAGGCCATCCGCGAGTATCTGTCCGGCAATTACTGCCGCTGCACCGGCTATCACGCCATCGTCGACGCCATCGCGCTCGCGGCGTCGCGCCTGGCCGGGTCGGAGGCCGCCGAATGAGTGCCCTGTCGCCGCTCGATCGACCGAACAGCTACATCGGCCGCAGCGTGCCACGGCACAACGCGCGACGCCTGACGCAAGGCGCAGGGCGGTTCACCGACGACCTGCCGACGAGCCCGCGCACCGTGCATGTCGCCTTCGTCCGCAGCCCGCTCGCGCATGCGAACATCTTTTCGATCGACGCGGAGGCGGCGCGCAAGGCCGAGGGCGTGGTCATCGTCGCAACGGGCGCCGACCTCGCCGAGGTCTGCACGCCCTGGGTCGGCGTGCTCACGCACTTCAAGGGACTGAAGTCGGCACCGCAGCGGCCGCTCGCTGTCGGAAAGGTGGTTTGGGTCGGCCAACCCGTCGTCGC
>CAZZZM010000310.1:0-1427 GCA_964658465.1 uncultured Nakamurella sp. | reverse complement strand
ACGGCGGTGACGCTCGAGCCGCGCGTCACCCTCGCCGACTACGATGCCAGCGAGACGCGGCTGACGGTGCATCAGTCGACGCAGACCCCCTATCAGATGCAGGAGGTCTACGCGGAGCATCTGCGCCTGCCGGTCGCCAACGTGCGCGTCGTCGCCAACGACGTCGGCGGCAGCTTCGGCATGAAGCTGCACGTCTACGGCGACGACATGGCGACGGCGGCGCTCGCCGTCCTGCTGCGGCGTCCCGTGAAGTTCGTCGCCGACCGCGTCGAGTCGTTTGCCGCCGACATCCACGCGCGCGCCCACCGCGTCCGCGCCAGAATGGCGGTGGACGCGGACGGAATCGTCCAGGCGATCGATGTCGACGACGTTACCGGCATCGGCGCCTTCTCGAGCTACCCGCGCACCAGTGCGGTGGAGGGCAACCAGGCCGTCCGCCTCATCGGCGGCCCCTACGCCAACCAGACCTACCGGGCCGACCTAAAGGTCGTGTTCCAGAACAAGGCGATGATGAGCCAGTACCGCGCCGTCGGCCATCCCATCGCCTGCGCGGTGACCGAGGCGCTGATGGACCGCGCTGCCGAGGCGGTCGACCTCGATCCGGTCGAGATCCGCCGGCGCAACTTCGTCAAGGACGAGGACTACCCCTACGCCTCGCCGACCGGCTACACGTTCGAACGTTTGTCGCACCACCAATGTCTCGACGGCCTGCTGCGCGCTTGCGACTACGAGGGCCTGCGGCGCGACCAGGCGGAGGCCCGCGCGCGCGGCGTCCACCGCGGCATCGGGCTGGCCGCCTTCATCGAGATCACCACGCCGGGGCCGGCCTTCTACGGCGTCGGCGGCGCCAAGATCAGCGCGCAGGACGGCTGCGTGCTGCAGATCGAGCCGTCGGGCGCCGTGCGCTGCGCGGTCAGCGTGACCGAGCAGGGGCAGGGGAGCGAGACGATCATGGCGCAGGTGGCGGCCGCCGCGCTCGGCATGCCGATCGAGCAGGTGCGCGTCGTGACCGGCGACACCGAGACGACGCCGGCCGGCGGCGCGACCTGGGCCTCGCGCGGCGCGGCGATCGGCGGCGAGACGGTGCTGCAGACCAGCCGCCTCCTGCGCGCGCAGGTGCTCGCGCTCGCCGGCGCCATCCTGCAGGCGGCGCCCGAAGCGCTCGACATCCTCGACGGCAGAATCGTCGACGCCGACGGCGGACGCGAGCGCATGACGGTCGCCGAGCTTGCCCGCATCGCCTATTACCGGCCGGACACGCTGCCGCCGGGCGTCCAGGGACAGCTGATCGCGTCGCACCAGTACGTGCCGCGCGGGCAGCCGTTCGCTTTCACCAACGGGATCCAGGCGAGCTACGTCGAGGTCGATGTCGAGACGGGCCACGTCCGGCTCCTCGGACATTGGGTCGTCGAGGATTGCGGCCGCAT
>CAZZZM010000309.1:0-3182 GCA_964658465.1 uncultured Nakamurella sp. | reverse complement strand
GTGGCGGCGATCGACACGGCGCGCGGTGCCGTCGCCGGCGTGACGCTGGCCTCCGGCGAGCGGCTGGCCTGCGATGCCGTGGTGCTCAACGCCGACGTCGCGGCGCTGACGGACGGTCTGTTCGGCCGCTCGCTCGCCGACGCCGCGCCGAAGATCGCGCCGGGCGACCGCTCGCTCTCGGCCGTCACCTTCGCGATGCACGCGACACCGACCGGGTTTCCCCTGGTGCGGCACAACGTGTTCTTCTCGCGCGACTATCCCGCCGAGTTCGAGTCGATCCTGTCCCGCGGCGACATCCCCGACGAGCCGACGGTCTACGTCTGCGCGCAGGATCGCGGCGACGACGAGCCGTCGGAAACCAAGCCGGAGCGCCTGCTCTGCCTCGTCAACGCCCCGGCCAGCGGCGATCGGCGCGCCTGGCCGCCTGAGGAGATCTCGCGATGCGAGGACAAGATGCACGCCCTGCTCGCCCGCTGCGGCCTGACGATCGAGGGCCGCGCGCAGGCGGTGACGGACCCGGCCGGGTTCGAGGCGCTGTTCCCGGCGACGGGGGGCGCGCTCTACGGCCCGGCGTCGCACGGCTGGCAGGCCTCGTTCCACCGCTCGGGAGCGCGGACCAAGGTGCCGGGCCTCTACCTCGCGGGGGGCAGCGTGCATCCGGGGCCGGGGGTGCCGATGGCGGCGATGTCGGGCCGGCTGGCGGCGGCGGCGCTGCTGCAGGACCGCGCGGACCGCGCTTCGACATCGTGGTTCGCGAGAACGGCTACGCGTGGTGGTATGTCGACGCGTTGAGCGCCGACGGCGCCGACGCGCTCACCATCATCGGCTTCGTCGGCAGCGTGTTCTCGCCCTACTACGCCCTCGCCCGCCGGCGCGGCCGCGGCGACCCCGAGCATCACGTCGCGATGAACGTCGCGCTCTACGGCAGCACGTCGCGCTGGGCGATGACCGAGCGCGGCCGCGGTGCGCTGACGCGCGACGCGCAGACGCTGGCGGTCGGCCGCAGCGCGATGCGCTGGGATGGAGACGCGCTGCGCATCGCCATCGACGAGACGACCGTCCCGCTGCCGCGGCCGCTGCGCGGCGAGGTGATCGTGCGGCCGCGCGGGCTGACGACGGCGAGCTTCAAGCTCGATGCCGCAGGCCGCCACCGCTGGCGGCCGCTCGCCCCGCTCTGCGACGTCGAGGTGCGGTTCGAGGCGCCGGCGCTGTCCTGGCGGGGTACCGGCTATTTCGACAACAACGAAGGCGACGAGCCGCTCGAGGCCGGCTTCCGCTCGTGGAGCTGGACGCGCTTCGATGCCGGCGACGGCGCGCGCATCTTCTACGACGTGGTGCAGGCCGACGGCGCGGCGCGCGGGCTCTCGCTGGCGGTCGCCGACGGCGAGGTCACGCCGGCCGCCGCGGTGCCCTACCAGAACGTGCCGACGACGCTCTGGGGCGTCTCGCGAGCGGTGCCCTGCGAGGCGCCCGCCGCGCCGGTCCTGCTGCGCACGCTGGAGAACGCGCCCTTCTACGCCCGCTCCGCGGTGCGCGCCCGCATCGACGGCCGCGACAGGGACGGCGTGCACGAGACGCTCTCGCTGACGCGCCTGGTCAACCCGGCGGTGCGCTTCATGGTGCCGTTCCGCATGCCGCGGCGGAGCTGAGCGCCTAGCGCCAGCTCTCGATCACGCTGCGCTCGACCAGGCACTGCCGGCGCGCGACGGAGAACACCGCCGCGCGGCCCAGCACGTGGGCGAACGGCTCGACGTCGCCGAACAGATCGGCGAAGGCGCGGTCGAGCATGTTGAGGCCGCCGGCATAGGCGCCGAAGGCCGGCATGACGCAACGGGTCGCATCGGCGACGAAGCAGCGCCGCCGCACCGCCGCGCCGGCCCCGCCGACGATCGCCACGGGATGCAGGTGGCCGGCGATCTCGGCCACGCCCGGCGCCGGCGAGGGCTCGTGGCGCAGCACGAGCGGCCCCAGCACCAATTCGTGCGCATGGTCGCCGTCGAGCGCGGCGGGCGGCGCCGGATCGTGGTTGCCGGCGATCCACAGCCAGTCGCGTCCGACCTGCATGGCGCGCAGCGCCTGCACGTCGTGCGGCATCAGCCGGCCGGCGCCGCCGCCGTCGTGAAAGGAATCGCCGAGCGCCACCACGCGCTTCGGCGCCAGCCTCGCGACGACGGCGGCGAGCCGCGCCAGCGTCGCCGTCGTGTCGTAGGGCGGCAGGAAGACGCGCCGCGCCGCGTAGGACGAGCCTTTTTCGAGATGCAGGTCGGCCACCAGGAGCAGCCGCTCCTCCGGGCAGAACAGCGCGCCGGAATGATCGGCCACGAAGGCGCGCCCGGCGAACCGCAGCACCTTCTCCCCGCTCTCGATGCGACCGACGTGGGCATTCATGCGGGCGTTAGAGCAGATTCGCGCCGGCGAGGCATCCGAGTCGGATTGCCGCGGACATCCTGCGCGTGAACCACAGGAGGATCAGCCCCGCTCGGGGTGCCTGGCGATATACCCGTCGAGGATCGCCTGCGGGATGACGTGGTAGCCGTTGTGCGGCACCGGCGCACCGGCCTCGGCGGTCGGCTCCAGCACGACGTGCCACGGGCCGACGCTCGTCACTTTGAGGCAATCGTCGATGTCGTAGAGGTCGTCGGTGTGCACCTCGCTCTCGCCGCTTTGCATCAGCTCGCGCTTGGCGCGGGCCTTGGCCTCGTCGGCGCTCGAGGCGACGACGATCATATTGGCGTGCAGCTCGGTGAATTCGCCCTCGGCATAGCCGCCGAGATTGATGAAGTAGAGCGCCTTGCCGTCCGCCGGCGCGGCCTTGGCGAGGGTCACGCGATGGCCGTCGACCACGTCGAGCGCCATCCAGGAATCGAGGTGCAGCCGCGCGACGCTGCCGAACCAAGCGTCGCAACATTGCTCGTAGGCCGACTCGATGGTCTCGCCGGTGACGAAGACGACGTCGTGCAGCTCGGTGTTGCAGCGCGGGGCGCGGCCGCCGAGGTACACCGCGAAGAGATGCATGTCGCGTCCACCGGCCGAGAAGGGAAAGTGGGAGGTTGGACAGAGACCCGCCCGGTCTCGTTAGGGCTGCTTCCTTCCGGACCTGACCCGGTTGGCGAGTGGAACGTCCACCGCCAACCTCCCGCCGCCTATGTGGACCATCGCGCAGGGCTTCGCAAGCCGGGGCG
>CAZZZM010000308.1:0-3218 GCA_964658465.1 uncultured Nakamurella sp. | reverse complement strand
ACCAGCATCAGCGTCGCCGGCGCCAGGAACGGCGACGAGCCGCAATAGGTGGCGTAGCGGCCGAACAGCTGGCGCAGGCGCGGGTCGGAGAAATGCTCGCCGAGCGCCGACCACAGGATGTTGAACGGGCTGATCTTGCGCAGGCCGCCGAGGCCGGTGAGCCCGTAGGAGGCGATGAGCTGGTCGAGGCGCGGCCGCTGCGCGCGGATGAAGCGCCCGTCCAGCGTCTCGAACATCTCCTGGGCGCGCTTCGCGAAGGCGCGGTAGCCGTCGGCCTCGCGCCGGCCCGCGAAGGCGGCGATCGCCTCGCAGGAGCGCTCGAGGTCGGCGTGGAGATCGAGCCGCTCGTCGCCGCTCCAGGCATGTCGCGCCAGGATGCCGGCGGGCGCCAGCGCGAGGCTTTCATCCAGGCGGGTGCCGGCGTCGGCGAACAGCTCGTCGAACACCCAGCGCATCGTCAGCACCGTCGGGCCGGCGTCGATCGCCGCGCCGTCGACGACGAGCTGCCGCATCTTGCCGCCCGGCGCCGCGGCGCGCTCGAGCACGGTGACGTCGTGGCCCTGGCGCGCGAGATCGAGCGCGGCAGCCAGGCCGCCGATGCCGGCGCCGACGACGATGACCCGCATGACCATCCCTTCGTGATAGCCGGCGACTGTCAATTCGACTTGACAGTCAGGGCTGACTGGCTAGCCTTACAGTCGGGACGGGGCGCGTCAACGGGAGGCTGCCATGGAAGCGGCGGAACGGATCGAGCAAGCCTTGCTGACGACGATCGACACGGTCGCCGTGCCGTCGTGCCCGCCACGCCTCATCGCCGCCATGCGCCACGCCGTCTTCCCCGGCGGCGCCCGCGTGCGGCCGCGGCTCACCTTGGCCGTGGCGCAGGCCTGCGGCGAGGACGACCCGTCCGTCACCGATGCCGCCGCCTGCGCGATCGAGCTGATGCATTGCGCCTCGCTCGTGCACGACGACCTGCCGTGCTTCGACGATGCCGAGACGCGACGCGGCAAGCCGTCCGTGCACAAGGCGTTCGGCGAGCCGCTCGCCGTGCTCGCCGGCGACTCGCTGATCCTGCTCTCCTTCCAGGCGATCGGCCTGCTGGCGCATGCGCCGCAGCGGCTGGCGCTGCTGGTGATGACCCTGTCGCGCGCGACCGGCGCGCCGGCCGGCATCATCGCCGGCCAGGCCTGGGAATGCGAGCCGCGCATCGACCTGCGTCATTATCATCGCGCCAAGACCGGCGCGCTGTTCGGCGCCGCGGCCATCGCCGGCGCTGCGGCGGCGGGCGTCGAGGCCGAGCCCTGGCGCGATCTCGGCGAGACCCTGGGCGAGGCCTACCAGGCCGCCGACGACATCGGCGACGCCTACTCGAACCCCGAGGAATGCGGCAAGCCGACCGGCCGCGACGCCGCGCTCGGCCGGCCCAACGCCGTCGCCGAACTCGGCCTCGACGGCGCCGTGCGGCGGCTCGACGATCTCGTCGCCCATGCGGTCGCCTCGATCCCGCCGTGCCGCGGCGCGTCGGCGATGAAGGCGCTCGTCCAGCACGAGGCGCGTCGGCTGCTGCCGAAGGCGCTCGTCACACGCCCGGTCGCGTGAGGGGAGTCGTGTCGAGCGCCGCCCCCCGCACCGATCGTGCGCGCCCCAACCTGCGCAGCCGCTGGTTCGAGGCCCGCAACCGCATGCTCGGCCAGCCGGGCTTCCAACGTTGGGCCTCCACCTTTCCGCTGACGCGGCCGATCGCCAAGGGGCGCGCGTCGAGCCTGTTCGATCTCTGCGCCGGCTTCGTCTATTCGCAGATCCTGTTCGCCTGCGTCGAGCTGAAGCTGCTCGAGAAGCTGGCCGGCGGCCCGGTCGCCGCCGAGGCGCTGGCCCCGCTGTGCGGGCTGCCGCTTTCGGGCATGACGCGCCTGCTCGACGCGGCGGCGGCGCTGCAGCTCGTCGAGCGCCACGGCGAGGGCTACGGGCTCGGCGTGCACGGCGCCGCCTATCTCGGCAATCCCGGCATCGGCGCGATGATCGCCCATCACGCGATGCTCTATCGCGACCTCGCCGATCCGGTCGCGCTCCTGAAGGGCGAGAAAGCCGACACCGAGCTCGCCAGGTTCTGGCCCTACGCCAAGGCCGACGACGCCGCGGGCCTCGATGCCGCGGCGGTCGGCCCCTACAGCGAGCTGATGTCGACCTCGCTGTCGCTGCTCGCCGACGACGTGCTCGACGCCTATCCCTTCGTCGACCACGCCCATCTGCTCGACATCGGCGGCGGCGGCGGCGACTTCCTGGTCGCGGCGGCCAACCGGCGTCCCGACCTGCACGTGACCCTGTTCGACCTGCCGGCGGTGACCGAGCGCGCCGCGGCGAAGTTCGAGCGCGAACGATTGAGCGGCCGCGCCAGCGTGGTCGCCGGCGACTTCAAGCGCGATCCGCTGCCCGACGGCGCCGACCTGATGTCGCTCGTGCGAGTCGCGCACGATCTCGACGATGCCGATCTCGACGCGCTCTTGGCGAAGATTGTCGCCGCGCTACCGCCGGGGGGTATCCTCCTTTTGGCGGAGCCGATGGCCGAGGCGCCGGGCGCCGAGCACGTCGGCGCGTATTTCTCGATGTACCTTCTCGCGATGCAGCGCGGCCGCCCGCGCTCGGAAGCCGATTTGACGCGACGGCTTTATGCGGCCGGCTTCGCCCGCGTGCGCTGCATCGCAACAGCGCGGCCGATGCTGACCGGGCTGCTCGTCGCCCAGAAAAGCGCGGGAATTCGCAATCGGGCAGTTAGGCGCGATTGACATCATAAAGTGTCAGCTTAGACTGACACTAAGGATGCGCCTCCAGCCGGTCGCGACATTCCATCACAGGCGGGGACGCGACGTGCAGACCAACGCCATCGTCTTGGTAGAGCCCAGAACCATCGAACGGCGTGCGCTCGACCTGGTCGAGGCTGGCCCGGGCGATGTGACGGTGGCGCTCGACTGGAGCGCGATCTCGAGCGGCACCGAGCGCTTGCTCTACACAGGCCGGATGCCGGCCTTTCCCGGCATGGGCTACCCGCTCGTTCCCGGCTACGAGGCCGTCGGCCGCGTCGTCGCCGCCGACGAGGCCGGTACGTTCCGCCCCGGCGACACCGTCTTCGTGCCGGGCTCGACCGGCTTCAAGGGCGCGCGCGGCCTGTTCGGCGCCGCCGCCTCGCATCTCGTCGTGCCCGCGCAACGCCTCGTCGGCAT